>CAZNVG010000001.1:0-99798 GCA_964576475.1 uncultured Candidatus Saccharibacteria bacterium
CATTGTCTATAACGAACCTTTCCCAAGGTTCGTTTAGTTTTATAGCCACTGTTGACCCCTTACGGAAGCCTTCTTTGCCAGGCGTAATCGTAAAATTAGAGAAGAAAATCCTTAGCAACGCATCCATGACCTTCATATCGCGTATTTTGCCAAGAATAACAGGGGTGGTCTCTAAAAGTTTAAGGTATTCTTCAAAAGTCGGTATGGCGCTCTTGATATTGTCGCGCTGCTTAGTAGCCTTTGTGAAATCCTTTTTAATTTTCTCAATCTCTTTGCTGTACTTATCTAGGTCATAATGCTCTTTAAGTTCAGGGTTTTTAAGGATGAGGTCTTTGGTGCGATCATAGGATTTTTCTTTGTTAGCAATAGTAATTTTTGACCGAGCAATAATACCGTCAAACTCAGCTGACTTACGCTTTGCCTCTTTCTCAGCCTCCTTAACAAAGTGTGCGTAGTTACCCTTAGTGATAAATAGGTAGTCCCGAAAAAATTGCTGCGCGGCATCAACAACCAGTCCAGCGCGGGCTGAGCTACCCTCTACAGGGCAACCCTCGGTTTCGCATTTGTAGTAATAGCGTGACTGGATAATCTCCTTAGTTTCTTTGTCTCTCTTATCAATCAGCATTGAAGTAAGAGTTTTATTACAAGCCCCGCAATAGACCTTACCTCTTAGTAGGTCTGCTCTTATATTGCCGCTACGCGGTCTGCTAATCGCTAGTATCTTTGCCGAGTTAAGGCTATCAACCTTGTTGATTTTCATAAAGTCATCTACGGAAATCATTGGCTCAAAGTCGTACTTATCAACAAGGTCTGTAAAATTCTTTCCCCATTTATGGACACCGGCATAGTGAGGGTCACGAATTAACTTAGATACATCATCCTTATCCCATTGGTGAGGCTCATATTCGCCGCCTGGACGCTTTTGGACCGTATAGCCTTGCTCATTTATCCATTCGCGGATTTGTTTCTGGGACTTGCCCTCTAGTGCCATTTCAAACATATGTTTTACCTTGGTAAAATTGCGCGGGTCTGGCTGGAATGTTCGGTTAATATCAACGACATAGCCGTGCTTGAACTTACCGATAAACTCACCGTCCTCAACGGCTCGCTTATTGCCTCGGTCTACACTTTCTGCAAGATGCTCGGAATACTGCTTTGCCATCACAAATGTTATGCCTAGCAGCATCTTGCCTGCAGGGGTGTTTTCAAATGTAAAAGTTGGGAAGCGAAGGTCTTTAATTAAACCCCTATCAACAAGGTCAATTATTGCCCCAGCCTCTTTCATATTCCGTGCCAGCCGGTCAGGATGCCAAGCAATTAGTCCATCAATATGACCGTTTTCTATTTTATTGATTAGCTTATTAAACTCATCGCGCGTATCGGCTATTTTGGCGGAGAAGCTCTCTTCATAGACCTTAACTACATTTAGGTCATTCGGCACAACAACCTTCTCCATGCACTCCGTTACCTGGTCTTCAATGGATGAGGCTTGTCTGTCTTCGCTTGTGGTGGACTTTCTAGCGTACAGGGCGTAGTTAATAGCACCAGTATCAATATCCCCCGGTGCTTTAGGTTGTCCAGCTTGCAGTAGTTCTAGTAGCTTTTGGGTGCTAGTAAGTTCTGCCATACGCCTAAGTATATAATCGTTTACAGAGTTTGAGCTGCTTTAGGCGTATGTCTATAAAACGATTTTTACACCGTCCTTTATGAGATATGGCTTTTGTTGGTTTTCTATTTCGGCATATTTATTTAGGATGCTGAGCAATGACACCATACTCAGCTCAAGATTATTTTGTAATAAAAAAACGGACATCTCCCGTGACCCCTTGAAGTAAAAACTTCAGTTAGTCCGCTAGTAAGTCCGTTTTATGCCGAGCCGTCCTCGTAATACCTACGCAGTTAATTCGCTGTAAACGCCCCTGACTTTTTTATGCGGTCCTGTCTCCGCGTTGGCTACACAATGAATTCGGATTGATTGTTAATGTAACTTTATTGTACCAAAAAATGTGTTTTTCAAAGTCAGCCCCAAAAATTCGGTACTACCTTTTTTACGCAAAAAATGCTTGGCAAATTTGCCCCCACATTTTAGGCATTTATACAGCGGAGTACCATTTGACAGAGGTGGAGGTGACCTACCCCCCTGCTATGTCTGTAGCCAAGGTATAATTAAAAGCAATATGACGAAACGAAAAAAGCCTCACAAATTAGGTCGCAATGACCCATGTTTCTGCGGTAGTGGTACTAAGTATAAAAAGTGCTGTCTGCCAAAGGGTCTCGCGCCTCCTAAGCTAACTGATGTGCCTCAAGGTGTAATAGACGAACAAGAGCAATCCACGCTAAGGCGGCAGCAATTCTTACAGAGCAAGGGCATCTATATTAGCCTCCCTAATACCATTGTATTTAAGGGGAAGAGTTTTCTTGCGGTGGGCAATAAGATTATGTGGGATGACAACCCTCATGCCACATTCCACCAACTCATACTAAGAAATCTGTCTCAAACATTGGGTCAAGAATGGTGGGATGCCGAGACCGCAAATCCTACGGGCGAGAAACATTACATCAAGCAGTGCTATGAAGAGCTAGCGGGTTCTGACAATAGAGATGACCTGGATGTGCAGCAAGTGGATGAACATACCCGCACCATGCTTTCAACCGGCAATACACAATCGCTAATGAGCCTCGCTTTTGATGTTTGGCTGTTAACACAAAAGGGCTACATGCCCGATGAGTGGCTAGAGCGTCTCCGTGACAGAAACGCATACCAGGGTGTTAGGTACGAAATAGGCGTTGCCTCGCTCTTTGTGCGAATGGGCTGTGAACTAGAGTTTTACGACCCTGCTGAGCGAGACGAAAATGGCAAGCAGCCTAAGCGAGCAGAGTTTATTGCCGTCCACCCTTCAACCGGCAACCGGGTTGCCGTAGAAGCAAAAAGTCGGCATGTTGACGGGGTAATACATAGCCCCGGCACATTGAACTACCGCCGCGCCCTTAAAGGCGATATAACTACTCTTTACAAAAAGGCACTGCTCAAAAGGACTGACGGCTTGCCATTGATAGTTTTTATTGATGTAAACTCACCAACAGAAACCGGTCAGACAGTCCAAAATACCCAATGGTTTGCTGATGTTAAACGCTCCTTTGATAGCCGCCCAGAGGCAACAACTGAAAATCCTGACAAATATGCCGCTCTGTTTATAACCAACTACTCATCTCACTATCAAGGCAGTGATGTCGCGCGTGGAGGTCAGTATCTTTTTATTGGCACTTTGCATCCACAGCACCCAATCAACGGTGATTACCAAGGTGTGTTTATGCAAAGACTGATAAGAGCTACCCATAATTATGGTTATGTTCCTCCAAGCATGGACAACTCAAAAATTGCAGTTTATGAAACCCCTACTATTGCTAGCAGGGAAGATTTCATTGAAAAGTTGCGTAAGCTCACAATGCCGAAAGAGAATGACCCGGAATACGAGCGAAAGAAGGCAGAGACGGATAACCTTATTGATATGCTGGTTTGGGATGCTACACAGAAAAGTGGCGGTGGCTGGGATAATGAAGTTGCCGCCGAATGTTTCAAGCAATTTGAATGGTTATATAAGCAGCCCTAGCTACTGTTGCAGCTAGCATTTTGTTATGATGAGGTATATGAAAACGGCGATAATTCTTCACGGTACACTTGGTTCGCCAGACGGCAATTGGTTTCAATGGCTAAAGAAGGAGCTTGAACAGAGGGGCTTTACTGTGTGGTTGCCACAGCTGCCACACGCCGAACAGCCTAGCCTTAAGAATTGGCAACGATTTATTAAAGAGCAATGTCCGTTTCCTATTAACGAAGAGACGTTAATTGTCGGGCATTCAAGCGGCGCAATACTTGCACTGGTACTAGCAGAGAATAATATGGAGAGGATTGGTGCAATAGTTGATATATCGGTGTTCCACGACAATTTCTTGCAATGGCAGCCGAATAGTAAACTTTTTGATGTCCAATTTGATTGGGCAGCTATCCGGCAAGGTGTGAACGAGCTGCTATTCATACACTCAGACAATGACCCTTATGTGCCGCTAAACCAAGCTCAGTATGTTGCTACAAATGCTGCCGCCGAGATAATTGTTCTTCCAGGTGAAGGTCACTTCAATTTGGAGCGCAGCGATGAATACAAGCAGTTCCCTAAACTGGTAGAAATACTTGAAGAAAGAAAGTTGGTTTAATATGAAGACGAAATCGGGTAAGTCACTCTTTCCAATTGGCATAGGCACTTGGAATATTGGCGGCACATTTGCTGCTGACCCAGGCGCTAAATACAAGGGTGCTGAGCCTAACTATGAAAATGAGCCAGCCGAGATTGAGGCTATACGCTACTCAATCTCTAAAGGTCAGAACCATATAGATTGTGCTGAGTTGTATGGTGCATTTCATACAGATGAAGTTGTTGGCAAGGCAATCGCTGGTCTAAAGCGCGAGGATTTATATATTGCAGATAAGCTATGGAAAACGAGCGTAGGCAAAGGTTTGGTCCGAGCAACAGTTGAGCAAATGCTGAAAAGGCTAGGTACTGACTACCTAGACATGCTCTACATTCACGCGCCTTGGGATGAGGTGAATTGGCAGGAAGCCATCCCGCAAATAGACGAATTGATTGATGAAGGAATTGTCCGTAATTTTGGAGTTAGTAACTTCACGATTGCCGATATGGAACAAACGCGCCAAATTGCCAAGCATCCTATTGTGGCAAACCAGATGAACTACAATGTGCTTTATAAAGACGAAGTTAGCCAAGAGTTTCAGGATTATTGCCGAGAAAATAATATACAAATCGTTGCCTACCAACCAGTCAAGAGACAGGAAGTGTTAGATAGCGAAGTCATTCAGGGTATCGCAACAGCTCACTACGCCACAGCAGCTCAGGTCGCTTTAGCGTGGCTACTGGCACAAGATGCCCTACCAATACCAAAGGCAATTAACAAATCTCACATAGATGAAAACATTATGGCTACTGATATTAAATTATCTGCACAGGATTTGGAACTATTAGCCGATGCCTAACTATTTAATCGTAAACGCCGATGATTTTGGTTACAGTTACAGTATCAATAAGGGCATTGTTGAAGCTCACACGAACGGCATAGTCACTAGCACTTCCGTAATGGTTGATGCTGTTGCTGCGGACGAAGCTAAAGACCTGACTAAATTTCCAGACTTATCTATAGGGCTACACTTTGAGCTTAAAGAAATAGTAAATGTGGCGGCGGAACTTGAAAGGCAGATTGAGAAGTTTGTTGCTATTGTCGGTAGGCAGCCTGACCACCTGGACACTCATAAGCGACACACCACAGACGAGGGCATAAAAAATGCTTTGGAGGATTATGCCAAATCGCACAATATGCCGGTCCGTAAGTTTAATGCAAAGCACATCGGTTCGTTCGGTATAAATTCAGATGACAGTTCTGTGGCACAACTAAAGCGAAGTATTGATGAAGCTACTGACGAATACAACGAACTTATGACCCACTGTGGCTACTCTGACGACTACTTGCGGGAACACAGCTCTTATAGCGACCTTCGCGAGGATGAGCTGAAATCTATATGCAACCCTGAGATTAAGCAATACATTCAAGAGAAAGGCTTAATCTTAATCAATTGGAGTAACCTGGCAAGCTAGTAGATAACAATCTCTTTACTTTTTAGCGAAGCCGGAATACTTGGTACGATTGACAGACTGCCATCAACCAGCGCTCCAAAAAGTTTAAGTAAATTCTGTAGCTCCGCACCAACTATAAGCACTATATTTAGAGACCTCAGGGTCTCTTTTTTGATACTTCAGGATTATAGGATTACTATAGGTTTTTAGGCAGAGGAGTATTATGCGAAAAATTATTGTTCAAGAGTTTGTAACAATTGATGGCGTCATGCAGGCACCAGGAGGTCCCGAGGAAGACCCGACAGCTAGTTTCAAATTTGGCGGTTGGCAAGCACCATTTATGAACGATGATGCGGCGGAATTGATAACAGGTCCAGCTCTCAAGGCAGATGTAGAGTTTTTACTCGGTGGGTACACATTTGAGATCTGGTCCGACTATTGGCCTAAGCATGGTGAAATTTGGCCATTTATAAATGTCAATATGAAGTATGTACTCACTGATAAAACTATTGAAACGACTTGGCAAAATACCACTTTCCTGCGAAGCGTGGAAGATATCACAAGATTGAAAAACTCAGATGGTCCCGACCTCCATGTGTGGGGTAGTAGTAAGTTGGTGCAATTACTTCTAGCAAACAATCTTGTCGACGAACTCTGTCTAATGACCTATCCAATTATTCTTGGTCAAGGAAAAAAACTTTTTAGTGAAGGTGCAGCTCCAAGAACATTTAAGCTCATTGAAAATCACGTTGGAAAGACAGGTGTCATGGTTGCCCGATATGCTCGTGCCGGAGAAGTGAAAACTGGCACAATCGGTGAATAACATCAATATCTATTCTAGGCAAAATACTAAAGTGGACTTGTTATAATACAGAGCATGAAGCCTAAAACAGTTGATGAATACTTCGCTAACTACCCTGAAGATCAAAGAGCCAAGCTTACAGAACTAAGGAAAATAATACGCGATGTCTTCCGGATACTACCGAGGCACTTAAATGGAATGCGCCGGCAACGCTTGATAAAGACGGGATGATACTTGTTGTTATGTCAGGTCATAAGCAACACATGAACCTTGTTGGCACGCCAAGTACAAAAGCAGCCTTCGAAAAAGAACTTGCTGGGTATGAAACTGGCAAGGGTTCAATCAAGCTGCCGTATGATAAACAGCTTCCAACGGAACTTATTAAGGCTTTTGTTTTGTACAGAGCCAACGAGTATCGCAAAAACGGCGTTAAATGGATGTAGTTAACATGAGTTTACTTTCTCAGTAACTCTTGAATACTCTTGTAATTTGCATCACGTGCAATTTCTTCGACAATATATTCTCCACGCTTCCAATATATCTTCCGAGCTCTAGCGGTAGGCTTGCTTGTAATAATCCTGTACGTATCATCAATAACTTCGAGCGCAGAGCAGTCATCTAGGGCGATAGCTACGCCTGGAGTAGCCTTCATCATTCGTTTAAGTTCTAACTGCCTGAATGACTCTACATCGTAGTGGGGGCAGTGAAGCGCATCGATAAAGCCCAGTCCTGTTACCTTTATAAGTTTAGTGTCATTACTACTAAATTTTCGAGAATCAGAAACACCGTTATTAAACCAACAAATAGAACCTGCACTAAGACCTGCCAGCACAATGTTGATGTCTAATGCTTGCTTCAGCATTTTATCTACACCGAATCTTTTCCAGATGCTCATCATGCGCAGTGTGTTGCCGCCACCTACATAAATAGCATCTGCCGAGAATATGGTGTCTTCTATCTGTTGTTTTGTCAGTTTCTTGTCCGATAGATTAAGAACTTCCACAGAGTCAAAGCCTACGGCTAGAAAATGTTTACTAACAAGCTCACTGTAGTCACGAGAATCGTAGCTTGCAGTCGGCAGAAAAAGCAGGCGTGGATTTCTTTTATGAGTTAAGGCCAGAATTTCTCTATCGATAGACGTTGTTTGCACAGGGTAGAAACCGCTCCCGTCTTCCTTGGGTCTCCCGATTTCACCACCACCGATAGCAATAATTCTTCCCATAATCTGTTTGTCCTTTACCAAAGTATAGCATCAGACAAATGCTGTATCCGAGAGGAGTCGAGCGACTAGAAATGATCAGATAAAACCATGGAAGAAATATGATGATTCAAAGGCTTTTACTATGTTTGTTACACTGTAGTGAAGAATTAGGGAGATATACATGGGAGTAGTTACATCACAACTAAGCGGTCCGGAACTAACTGGCGATCAGCTGGTCGTGCATACGCCAATACTAAATGAAGGCCAGCGTCTTGAGGCGCATATACTCGTGACGAGTGGAATGATTGAAAGAGTAACGGATTTGGCACTTGAAGGTATCGATGGCTGGGATGCCGAAGAAACCAAGGAGGACGCGATAGAGTCATGGGTCGGTAGATTCGCTACAGGCGAGCTGGACGATGCAGGAATCCAAGTTTCTGGTTGGTCTGCAAACATGGGCACGAAGGTCAATGATGTGGATGCGATTAGTCCCGGTAGGATTTTACCTTTTCTGGTACACGACCGCGCACAGGGCGCCTACTGGCCAGTAACTGCAGAAAAATCACCTGAGCTGCTGATCATTGAAGGTAGTTTTGCGACACGGGCGTTAGCGTTCATGCTTGAGAAACAAATAATTAGCTAAAGAGAAGGGACAGATATGCCAACAATCAACCCGTACATCAACTTCAACGGTAACGCCGAGGAAGCGTTTAACTTCTATGAATCAGTGTTTGGTGGTGAGATTACTCAGGTCATACGATTCAAAGACCTCGAGGGTCCTGAGTTTCTTGTACCTACAGACGAAGCTGAAAGTATCATGCGGATTGTGCTGCCAATTGGAAATAATACGTTAATAGCGAATGACGTCCCTAAGGGCATGGGGCCTGTGAACGAGCAAGAAAACCGATCGAAGATCTCGGTTACTGCCAATACACGCGAAGAAGCGGATAAAATCTTTACAGGTCTCTCAGATGGCGGATCAGTCGAAATGCCAATGAGCGACAGTCCATGGGCGACGTATTTCGGAATGCTTAGGGATAAATACGGCATTGAATGGACGGTTGAGTTCACTCAGAGCACAGATACTCCGTCTCAATAAGACAGGGGTTTACTTGATCTGCTACATCAACTAAACCAATGAGACATAGACCTCTTTACCTTTTATGGTAGTGAATATTTCAAAGAGACGATATAATAGATCACGAAATATTAAATAATCAGTTTGAAGGATTATAAACATGGTTACAGGATACTGCGTTAAGTGTAAAGAAAAGGGCGTTGAGCTCTCAGCTGCTGAAATTGTACAGACTGCAAAGGGCGGATTCATGGCTAAGGGCAAGCACGAAAAGTGTGGAACAACTGTATGCGCAATGATGTCTAAGGACAACGCTGAAAAAGCTGTAGAAGACGGCGCTAAAAAAGCGTACTAAGTTTACAAACGAATAAAGCGTTACGCTTTACAAGAGCTCCCGAACTAGGGAGCTTTTTGTTATATTGAGTTTATGTCATTTCAAGCATATCTAGACAACATCGAACGCCAAACTGGTAAAACTCCTAATGAATTCATACAAATGGCCGAAGAAAAGGGTTTTGGAGCAGATACGAAAGCTAGCGAAATCGTTTCATGGCTAAAGCAAGATTTCGAGCTGGGACACGGTCATGCGATGGCGTTGGTGCATGTGATTAAAAAAGGCCCAAAGATTGGCGACAAGCACGTCAATACCAGTGGAACCCATAGTGATGATAGCGACACATTGCGACTAGATGGAATAGACAACAGAGAGAAGTAGTTATTATCGGAAACGGCCGCCCGCACTTATCTATTTCGATTTATTCTTTTTCGCCTTGTTGAACTCAATCGCTTTGCTAACCAAGTCTTGTAGGGCTTGAGTATTTACGGAGTCACCTTCTCGGTACTCAATAGCTCGAATATCTTTGCTCATAAGTCGTGCATTGAATTGCTTTTGCGGATCGCTCAACTCAGCGCCGTAGCTAAACAAAAGTTTGATGTTGTCTTTCCAGATTTCTGCAAAACAAATGATTCCGTTATGCGTCCAGACTGCTAGACCTTCTGGTCGAGTTGCCATTCGCCACTTAATTTCCTCTGCTATTTCCGCGTTCGATTCCAATATTGCTGTGCGAATGTCTTTCAGTATGTCGGCCTTCCAGCCGCCATGTTTCTCAATAATGTCATCTATCTGCTGTGCAACTGGCTTGTCTTCCATCGATACGTTCCTCGTTATCTACTAGTTTTAGTATACGGTAGTGTCGCGTGCGTAGTACTCTCCATATGTTTGCTATGATTGATGCATGGACGAGCACAGGATATATGATATGAGCTTTGCGAGTGTATACCCACTCTACGTAGCCAAGGCAGAGCGAAAAGAGCGAACTGGTGCTGAGGTTGATGAGATTATTACATGGTTAACTGGCTACACGGCAGAGCAACTCAGCGAGCAGATCGCACAGGATACGACATTTCGAGAGTTCTTTGCGAAAGCGCCGCACTTGAATCCTGCTCGCAAACTAATTACCGGAGTGGTGTGTGGAGTACGCGTTGAAGACATAGAGCAACCTTTAATGCAAGAGATCCGTTACCTAGACAAACTTGTCGATGAGCTTGCTAAGGGAAAGAGTATGGAGAAAATACTTCGAGCCTGAAAAGGCTGTATCAATGCTAAAGGAATGGGAAAAGTATGAATCGAGCATTAATTAATTACACTTTTATTGCTGTCGGCGTAGTTATGACTGCGCCCATTATCCTATCGCTATTTGCAAAAGACTCAGCAATGTCTACACAGGACTATGTTTCGTGGGCAGTATTTATGGTCATGTTGGGTCTACTGTATTGGGTAACGACTACTGTTATTGCTGAGCGATGGAGAAGTTTGGCGACAATATTCTTTTCGATAACCGTGCTTCTCGTTTGGGTTGAGCTTGCAGTGGGGCTATTTGGCTCATCAATAGCAGGTAGCTGAGTAGATCGAAGTATTGCAAAATAAGCATAAATGTGTTATATTGTTGCAATGTTACACGACAATTTAGAGCAAGAGAGTTCACATTTTGAGTATCTATTACCTGAAGAGTTAGGTGGCGGTAGTCTGCATGAGGCTGACTATCAAGTGTCGCCTGGCACAGAGGCACTTATACGAAAAATGAGCGGTGAATCTGTTGATCCTAAGCTTCAAGCTTCTGGCATCGTAAAGCTGGTATGTGCAGAGTATGTCACGCCGGGCGATATGGCTATTTTGGAAGAGCTCACGCTCAATCCAGACACTGATCTTCTTCGGACAATGAGCGACACGGATGACCTGCTTCATGACCAGTACGACCTTAACGAAGCGCTTCGCATTTTTCGTCCTGTTGCCACTCTGCTTGAAGCAAAACTAGATGTTTCGATAGAACTTACTGAAAAAGAACGAAGTACCCTGCAAACATTTCACGCTTTTTCTGCCATAGCCCACACAATTGATACTGAGTTGGCTAAAGGTTACCGTGCCGAAGAAGAGAGCCCAATAAGCTCTGTAGTTCCTGAAGGATCTTACGTGATCGATTATGATTATAAAAAGTCGGTCGCTCTGAGTCCTCGTCGAGTAAGCGCTAGTATCGGTCGACCTATGACACCTGTCTATACACTGGAAGGCGAATTTAGTAATGAATCAATAGACGATTCAGTTGTAGAAGCGGACGGGAATAAAACCAAAGGAAGTTTCGACCGTGTGCTCGCATTTGTTAACGGCGAAACTGACCGTGCTGACATGTATGACATTTCATTAGTGGACACGCTACTTGGCGAGGAAGCTTTGGTTTCGTTGTCTATGCAGTCTCGTTTAGGACGTATTGCTGCAGTTGCTGCTGGTTATAGAGAGCGACTTGAAGCTTGGGGCGGAAGCCAAACTGTCTTCAAAGTAGACTGGGTGCAAGTTGTTCGAGGTGGACTTGTCTCTCCTAAGTAAGCATGATGTTTGAGGAACCACTACTTACACGACACGATCTAGATGTTCGTGCGCGCGAAATTTCTCGCAGTGAGCTAGAGTTTACGTTTCCTGATCAAATACCTCAACTCGTAGACTCAGAAGCCGACACTTCAGCATTGCTGTCAAGAACACTAGAAGAGGCTAGGATATATATTCGCTTCGGAAGTATTGGAGCACTGGCTGTAGCGCTTAGTGAGCCAGGCGTGCCACCAAAAGGTAGCATCAAAGAGTTTGCGCAATACCGCAAGGATTTACATTTAGTGATAGCTGGCTTGCAGCTGTTTTCATCATCAAAAGCGCCTGACAGCATCCGAACTTTGGCGCGAGCAATGGGAAGAGTTAAGGATTCACGAGGTACGGCTACTCAATCTGTAGACGATCTTGCGCTTGTACATCAGTTAGCAGGAGTGTCTCGTCTTGGCTCACATGAACCCGTTGCGCCAAAATCTGCCCGCAAACGTATGCATGCTCGCGAAAAGGCGATACTACACCTCTCGTCAGGCGAGCCTATGACAGAGCATGAGTACCATAAGGCTCGAAGGCACGTTCGGCAACTACGCTACGCCTATGCGATCGGTGCGACTTTGACGCGAGATATTGATGGTCCAATGGCGCGAACCGCAGTAGCGCTACTGAAGCTCAATAACCTATTGGGTGCAGGGCTTGGTTCGCAGACAAACGAGGATAGTTTTCAGCCGCCCGAGCAAGCGAAGGCTCTGCTAGAGCAATGGAAGCAAGCTGCTCGCGTAAAATAACAGATTGACAGCATTGCTTCTAACTGCTAAAGTTTTTCAGGTCAATAAGGGACACCAACAAGAGTTACCGTAGACACGATATGCGGCGACTCTTTTATTTTGCTATGCAACCTATTCCAAAATCATGTATCACTAACGAAATCAAAGAAGATGATTATCTTCCGATTAACCCTCAAGAAGTGGGGCGTTTTGAAGGCAACATCACGAATGCCGGCACCTATCTTGCAAACCTTGTACTTCCTATGCCGTCTTTGGATAGAGGGGTGCCGACAGTCTTTACGCACTTCGATGGTGTTGATGCGCTCAATAAGTTTGACCCATCAGGTAAAGATGCCATCGACGACGACGAACGGACTATTAATTACAGTGGTTTGATCACCATGCGGCGCGCCAGTGACGTCGGGCGGCTGGTCGTTGTTGCTGCAGTCGTAGAACGACGCGGTTTTGCTTCAATTGGAAGAATTGGAGCGCAAAGGGGAACGAAGAAGAATACAGCAGATGCGCTAGATATAGTTCGGTTTGGCATTGAGAAGCCGGAGCTAGGATTTGATACCGAACGCGGCGAAATGGTGGTCGTGTCAGGCGCTTCGATGATTACTCGTGGTATTCATCATCTCTTTCCAAAAACTCAGTAGATGACTACACAAAGTGCTTGTGCTGTAGCTAATTTTTCGCTATTCTATTTGTAAGTTCTTCAAAAAATCAAAAAAAGAGGTGGAAAAAAATGAAACAAACAATTGCTATTCGTGTTTTCAGTGAACTAGGTGATTCAGTAGTACCGGTACGACTAAGTAGTGCTATGAAATCATGTCAGTCAATCAGGCTAGAACACTACACATCAAGCCAAACAGTTGTCGTTCGACGCGTCGCTTAGGCTTCGTGCGCGAGGTCTAGAGCAAGCGCAGCAGTCCATGTAAAATTCTCGCCGCCCAGACCGTGACCCGTGAATGGATCAAAGTATTCTCGCATACCCGCGATTTCGATTGTCTCCAAAGTTCTATCTCGCACTAACCGTGCCTCGTCATGATAACCGTAGTCTTTTAGTCCCTGAATGATCATCCAGTTCATGTTCACCCAGACAGGGCCTTGCCAGTATTTTTGTGAATGAAAAATTGATGAACTTGTTGGTACTGTCGGTATAGGTAGTGGCGTACTAAAGCGTTCTGGACGCAACAATAACCCTTCCACTAACTCTTTTGCACGTTTTTTCGTAATCCCACCACCGTATAGCGGTAACAGTGTCGCAATACTACTGCTTCGAATGAGATTTTTAGTTCGATAACTACGTGAATAGTAGGTCTTATGCTCATCGTCCCAAAATAGCTCCATCGCTGATTCTGTTTTTCGGGCATTCTTTCGTAGCTTCTCAGGCAAGGGAACTCTAATCTCGGCAGAGATGTTTTCTAATTGCCTGTTGGCTTTGCAAAACATGGCGTTAAATGCAAGGTCCTCAAGCGCAAACTTCGTAGTGGCTAATACTTTCTTGGTTTCATAGTTTTTGCGTTTGATTTGTCGTTGAATGCTATACAGCGTTAGGTTATCTATCGTATCTGTTCGCTGTCCAAAAGGAGCATACTTCTTATCTCGTCGTACCTGTGCCAGCACTAAGTCTAGTTGCAGAAAATCTACCGCCTTAACCCACAGAGGACGGCCGTGACGTTTCAATTGAGTAATCCAGGGCGGAGAGTCGTCCATTCCAGACTCCCAAGGGTGAAGCAGTACGACAAGACCTGAGTTCTGCGGGTCACGATCTTCATACAACCATGTGTGATATCTAACTATTTTTGGCAACATTGCGTGATAAAAACTGTGTCGCTCGGCTTTTGGCATTTTCTGACCCACAAGCCAAACGGCTTCGGCAAGTATGGGGGGTTGCGTGATCCCACTTGTCGCTATATCTGTTGGTGCATCGGGATGCTGTCTGCCTTGCCACACCCAGAATTCTTTTGAATCGCCCGGATGGAGAAGCATGTGTGGCAACATGCCATTTTTCCATTGACCTCGCACAAGGCTACGTAACTCTTTGGCTGCGCGTTGAGCGTCAACATGCCGAAGACCAATTGCCGTGAAGCAGCTATCCCACAACCACTGATGCGGGTAGAGCCCAGTCGCGGGAATCGTATAATTACCACGATCATTGAGTGCGAATACTCGATGAGCGAGTGTTTCTATTTCCTTGTGTTTCCTTTGTACCATCTCTGCGAGTAAGTATAACCAATATGTACTCGTATAACTATTAGTAACCACTAATTACTGCAGTTTGTTTGCGCGTGAGCTGTTTATCTGTAGTTGGTGAAGTCGACTGGAAAAGGCAGGTCGGCGGATCGTAGCAAATTCATAACTGACTGAAGTTCGTCTTTTTTGGGACTAGTAACGCGAACTTCTTCTCCTTGGATCTGAGTTTTCACTTTCGGATATGTATCACGAATCATTTTAGTGATTTGCTTAG
Organism: uncultured Candidatus Saccharibacteria bacterium; assembly: GCA_964576475.1. Lineage (GTDB taxonomy): Bacteria > Patescibacteriota > Saccharimonadia > Saccharimonadales > CAZNVG01 > CAZNVG01. Next base: position 14,827 of record CAZNVG010000001.1, read on the forward strand.
CTTTTTCTTGATCGAGACCCTTAACGAGCGTTAAGCGCTTTCGAATGATCATATTATGCTGCATTGGTTCTGCGGAAGTATCGAGGACCAGCGGACTTATGCCGGCGCCGGCGAGACGTTTACGTAAGATGTCTTCAATACTGGCGATATGAAAATCATTATCTCCATAGATCATGAGTGTTTTCTTAGTACCATCTTCAAACTCTGCCTTAGCGTTGGTGCCCTTGAAGTCATAGCGTGCCGCAATGTCCCGCTGCGTCTGCTCAAGTGCATTCGTGAGTTTGGCGATATCGTAGTCAGAAACAATGTCGAATGATGAATCCTTTGCCATATAACGTAGCTTAACACAATACACACCGGTATGTGTCGCACCTGCTATACTTTTTAAAGCAAAACGAAGGAGTAAAGTAATGAAAATAGTTATCATATCTGGCAGTCATCGTAAGGGTAGTGAATCTTTACGTGTTGCAGAGTATTTGTCGAGTCGTGTTCAATCTCTTAAGCTCGCCGAAAGTACTGTCCTGGATCTATACGCGCAACCCATAAGTTTCGATCCAGATGTCATATGGAGCGGTCAGGACGAAAACTTCAATAACCACGAGAAAGTTCTCACAGAAGCGGACGCGGTGGTTGTAGTGTCGCCAGAGTGGGGCGGCGTCGCCAGTCCAATGCTTAAGAATTATCTTATCTTTTCAAAAGCTCTATATCACAAACCGGGCCTTGCGGTCGGCGTATCCAGTAGTAGGGGTGGTGCCTATCCTATTGCAGAGTTACGCAATGCAAACAAAAACAACCATATAGTTTGGGTACCTGAGCACGTTATTTTTAGAAACGTTGAAAGTTTGCTTATTGCAAGCGAGCCGGCAGACAAAGACGACAGTTACATTCGTGACAGGAGTGACTATGCACTAGGAGTACTTGCACAATATGCTACGGCGATCAAACAGGTCAGAGAAAGTGATGTGCTCGATCGAGAGACATATCCTAATGGAATGTAATGGATGAATCTACAGAGATAGAATTCTGAACAATATACCGTATAATCATGAGTAATATGAACTATTCGAATCCACGCATTGCTGAAGTTGCCGCTATGCTTTTCAAGCGACTAGAGGAGACAGAAGACAAATCTTCTATCCTACGAGCTACCGAATTACATGCTCTCTACGCAGAGATACCTACGCTTGCACAGGAAAAACGTGGTGCGTTTGGCAAAGAACTCAACATGCTCAAGACCGAATTAACTGAAAAGGTAGCTGCGCATGCAGATGCTGCAGTTGTGCGTACACCAATCGATGTTACTGCACCTTATGACGAAAACATCACACCAAAACAACGACCAACATTACTTGGTCCGTCAAAAGGCAGCAAACACCCTCTAATGGCCGAATTAGAGATAGTGCTCGATATATTTTCACGAATGGGCTTTGACACTATTGAAAGCCGGCAGATAGATGATGAGTATCATATGTTTGATAGTCTCAACTTTCCTGCAGAACACCCTGCTCGCGACGACTATGACACTTTCATGACGACCGATGGATTCATTGCGCCAGCACATGCCAGCATTATGCAGAATCGCATCCTAAAAGATGGAGCTTCGTCTTTAGACAAAGGCAATGAAATAAGTGCCGTCTACGCAGGTAGAACTTTTCGCAATGAAGATGTCGATGCGCGTCATGAGCACACCTTTTATCAGGTGGAAATAATGCACGTCGGTAAGTCAGTTACAGCCGGTAATCTCATCGCAACGTTCAAAACGTTTCTCGAGGAGTATTACGCACAAGAATTAGAAGTAAAATCACAGCCGTACTACTTTCCTTTCACTGAACCGAGTTTTGAGCTGGCGCTCAGTTGTCCGTTCTGCAAGAAGGCAGGCTGCCATGTTTGTAGCTACTCTGGTTGGATTGAATTGCTTGGTATGGGTCTTGTTCATCCGAATGTGCTTCGTCAAGGCGGTATCGATCCTGATACATACACTGGTTTCGCAGGTGGATTGGGGCTTGATAGACTCGTCATGATGAAATACGGCATCGAAGATGTTCGCCTCTTCCACAGCGGTAAACTTGAGTTTTTGAGGCAATTCTCATGAGCCAAGTAGTAACATTGACTAGGCTTCAAGAAAGCGCGTATGAAGTTGCGTCGTTGTATCGTCGTGCTGGTGGTATAAAAGGATATACAACATGGACGAGCCGAGACTACGCTCAAGGTTTCAGCAAGGATGTTGGAGACCTCCAAAACATTCTGATGGCAAGAGAAAAACTTCGCGATGGTGACGGTAGTGATGAGACGCTCGCACATGAGCTAAGCGACTGCTTGTATTCAATACTTGTGATCGCCAAGACAGAAGGAATTGACCTTCAAACCGCATTTATGCAGAACATGAACATGTTGAAATCAAAGATTGAGGAGCAACTATGAAAATATCGCTCCAATGGGCACAGTACTTTAGCAATGTAGACCTCCGTACAATTTCGGATGAACTGCTGGTTTCCAAAATCGGATCGCAAATCGGAGAAGTCGAAGGCGTAGAGGACTGGGGCAAAAAATACAAAGGTGTTGTCGTCGCGAAAGTGGTGAGCTGCGAACCGCATCCCAACGCTGACAAGCTGCACGTTTGTCGCATAGACGACGGAGGAGTTGTAGAAGGAGTCGAGCGAGATACTGAAGGTCTGGTGCAAGTGGTTTGTGGAGCGCCAAATGTAACCAAAGACGTACTCGTCGCTTGGCTACCTCCAGGTGCAACAGTTCCAACTACGTTAGAGAAAGATCCGTTTGTGCTTGAGGCACGCGAATTAAGAGGTGTGGTTAGTAATGGTATGCTTGCAAGCCTGAAGGAGCTGGGCATTGCTGATGATCATAGCGGCATACTACTCATCGATTCTGAAGAAGTAGGCACAGAGCTTGCCAAACCTGGCACACCGTTTGAGAAGTTATATGGGCTAGATGACCTCGTTATAGATATTGAAAATAAAATGTTCACCCATAGACCAGATTGTTTTGGCGTGCTTGGTGTTGCTCGAGAAATCGCTGGCATCCAATCGTTGTCATTTGAAAGTCCGAAATGGTACACAACGTCTCCTCAATTCGCTACTCCAGACCTACTGCCACTACGCGTCATGAATGAGGCACCTGATAGTGTGTATCGCTTCATGGCTGTAGCGATGAAGAATGTTCGAATGATACCAAGTCCTATCTGGCTACAAGCGGGATTGACTCGTGTCGGTATACGACCAATTAATTATCTCGTAGACTTAACTAACTTCTACATGCATCTTACTGGTCAACCAATGCATGCCTATGACTACGATAAGGTGAAATCGCTTAGCGGTGAGAACGCAACGCTCGTAGCACGAGAGGCAACCAAGTCAGAGAAACTTACCTTGTTGAGTGGCAAGGAAGTACTCATCGATGCACCAAGCCTTGTGATTGCCACCGACAAAGAAGCAATAGGATTAGCTGGGGTAATGGGCGGTGCAAATACTGAAGTGGATGAGACAACAACGAACATCATCCTAGAGTGCGCATCATTTGATATGTATTCTATCCGACGCACTGCAATGAAATATGGGTTATTTACGGACGCAGTCACACGTTTCACTAAGGGGCAAAGCCCGTTGCAAAACGACTACATACTTGCCAAAATCATGGACGACATCATACAGAACACGGGTGCTGAGCAAGCAAGTGTCGTCTACGATCTGCATAATGAACTACCATCGTCGCCTGCTGTTACTGTTAGTACAGAGTTCATCAATGATCGCTTGGGCAGCGAACTATCAAGTGAACAGATGGCGAAACTTCTACAAAACGTAGAATTTAGTGTAGCCACAAATGATGCTGAAGGCTTGAGTGTTACTGCACCGTTCTGGCGAACTGATATTGAGCAGCCAGAAGATATAGTAGAAGAGGTTGGTCGACTCTATGGGTATGACAATCTACCCATCCAGCTGCCAACTCGATCGTCATCACCTTCTCGACAAAGTACGATACTGTCATTGAAATCGCGCATACGATCCGCGCTAACAAGCGCCGGTGCCAATGAAGTGCTGACTTACAGTTTTGTGCACGGAGATTTGCTAGAAAAAGTATCACAGCCTGTTGACCAGGCATACAAGCTCACTAATGCGATTAGCCCTGATCTACAATATTTCCGACTGAGTATTATTCCTAGCTTACTAGACAAGGTGTACATGAACGTACGCGCAGGATTTGACGAGTTTGGGATATTTGAACTGAACAAAAGCCACGTGAAGCAGCATGGACTTGATGAGTTGCAGGTGCCGAAAGAAATAGAAGCCACAGCTTTCGTATTTGCTGCCAGTGACAAACATGCCAAGCAGTTGTCTGGATCAGCCTTTTACTATGCACGTGCATACTTAGATGAAATGGCACGACAGCTAGGCTTAAAGCTTGTCTACGACGTGATAAACGAAGAGTCAGCATATCCTGTAGCCCAGCCTTTCGACCAAACACGATCAGCAATGGTGAGAGACAGTAGAACGGGGACTGTCCTCGGTATGATTGGTGAGTTTAAGCAGTCGACTCTCAGAAGCTTGAAGCTACCTAAGTTTACAGCAGGATTTGAACTCGGTACCGATTTGTTACTTGGCTGCGTTGAGGATCATGTTGAATACATACCGTTGTCTAAATTTCCGTCAACTGAACAAGACATCTGCCTCCAAGTAGATTCGAGCACTACGTATGCAGCGCTACAAGGCTGCATCTTAGATGCATTAGCGTTCATTGCAAAGGAGAAGCAATATCGCTTTGTGCTTACTCCTGTTGATGTCTATAGAGCCGAGGCTAGATCACAAAAGAACATTACTTTTAGAATTACCTTGTCTCATCCTGAGCGTACTTTGGTCACCCGAGAGATAAACGAGTTGCTTGAGCATATTTCTACTGAAGCGCACGATAAACTTGCAGCGACTCGACAGTAGATATTTACTTGTAATTTTTTAATTAAAGTGGCATAATCCTTCAAGCTCGCTTTGCGAGCGAACCTTAACAGGCGTGGTACACCACCGGACAATCTGGATGGCTCTTTTAGGTATATATGATTTTCTATATCTAAATGAGTTATTCAGAAATGTCCTAGGGGGCGCGAGGCAGGTAGTTGGGGGTTATAGCCTAAACTACGCAGGGTTCGAATCCCGCCGTCTCCACTGGGTTAGCTAGCATATGGACTTTCACTAGTTCCTCAAATGCGAAAAGCGACGGATAAGCAACGCCGTTGCCTGCTAACCCGCCAATCGTTCGTTTCCATCGATGACCATCAGGTTATCCAGAGCACCACCGAGAGGGGGTGATTGAATGGGTAAGTTCACGGGGACCAGCAAGCCTTCCGGGGCGGTCAACAACGTGCGGGTCACCTGCGGCAACTGTCGGAACACTTACTATGTGAACCCAAATCTCGCAAGGAGAATGGGGGGATCCAGGTGTCCGAAGTGCGGCAAGTAGCCCACCCATGGAAACGAACAGTTCTCTTACCAGAGAAATTGACGAAGGCTTAACATGCCATCATCAATCGCGTACCACGCCTGTTAGTTTCCAAGTTATGAAAAGTCAAGAACTACACACGATTATTAAAGAACGAGTAGCCGCTGGCGAGAGTCGAGCGGTACTACGATTTATCCAACAGAATGAAAGTGCCGAAACGCTTATACCCGAATGTCCTGGCTGTGATCAAAAGATTAAATATCGCGCTGAATCAACAGCAAAGCGCATGGGCGAGGCAGTCGTAAAGGTGGTTTGCAATATATACGAAGATGGCAGATGGAATCGCGAAGAAGATTGGCACGACACTTGCTACCATGACGCGGGCGATCCATACGGCGAAGTACTAGATGGAAGAGAAGCAGGACGAGCCACTCAGCGCAGCAAGAGCGAAGCCGCAATTGAGTAGTGCATCAACTACAATGTACCGTACAATAGTCTCATGAAACATATATGGAGAATTATTCGCTATTCGCGCGAGTTATGGCCGCTATACGTAGCGATTAGCTTCTTCACTATAGTCTTGGCACTACTTAATCAGTCGATACCGATACTGACGAAAGTAGGACTGGATGAAATATCAAATCTCATAAGTGGCCTTCCTGCATCGCAACAAAAGGTTATTTGGGTGGTTGTCATCATTTTCCTGGTTGATGTTGCCTCGACGATTAGTTCAAACATCGGCGGCTATTATGGTGATATTTTAGCGCAGAGACTACGTAAACTGCTTAGTGAAAAATACTATGAACACCTCCTCAAGCTGCCGCAAACGTATTATGACGGAGAGCTCAGCGGCAAGATTATATCCAGGCTAAATCGAAGCATCTCGCAGATAACCAACTTTATGAACATGCTGAGTAATAACTTCTTGCAGTTTATTCTCTCAACAGTATTTACACTTGTCATTGTTGCTTACTACAGCTGGGAAGTCGCACTTATGCTCGGCCTTCTGTACCCAATTTTCTTGTACCTAACGTCAAGAACTTCAAGTAAGTGGCAGAAATGGCAACACAAACTTAATCATCATTTAGATGTGGCAGGCGGCCGATTTGCTGAAGCAATCAGCCAGATTAAAGTTGTCAAAACCTTCCTTTATGAAGATCGCGAGTTGAAGTTTCTCAAGCGTGAGTTTGGCGAAACGCTACTCATAGGCCGCAGGCAATCAGCCTACTGGCACAAACAAGACGTCGGACGGCGTCTAGTACTAAATATAATATTCTTCGCTGTATATGGATTCATATTCGTTCGCGCAGGACAGGGTCGCTTTACTATTCCCGAGATGGTTCTGCTTATTCAATACGCAAACTATATACGTATTCCAATTTTCAGTATGAGCTTTATTGTCGACAACACACAGCGTGCTATTGCAGATAGCAAGGATTTCTTTGAAGTAATGGCCATTGAGCCTGCAATATCTGACAAGCCTCACGCTGCAGATTTACAAGTTGGCGATGCAAGCATTGAGTTCCGACACGTAAGCTTTGCCTATGATGATGAGCCGGTTCTGAAGGGCGTAAACTTCACAATACCCAAGGATAGTAAAGTTGCGCTCGTCGGCGAAAGCGGTGAAGGTAAAACAACCCTGACTAACCTATTGCTACGACTTTATGAACCACAGAAAGGTGCAATCTTTATTGACGAACAAGACATCTCAGCAGTTACGCAATCTAGCCTCAGAGAAAACATTGGTGTTGTGTTTCAGGAACCCGCGTTATTCTCAGGGACTATTAGGGAAAATATAGCGTACGGTCGGCCAAAAGCAACATTAGCTCAGATTCAAGCGGCAGCAAAAGCAGCTAATGCCCATGAGTTTATAGAAAAATTCGAGAAAGAATACGACACAGAGATTGGCGAGCGAGGTCTAAAACTTAGTGGCGGTCAGAAGCAACGAATTGCAATCGCCCGTGCACTACTCAAGGACGCGCCTATTTTGATTCTTGACGAGGCAACGAGCAGCCTCGACAACAGATCTGAACGTCTTGTACAAGAAGCACTAGAGCGTCTTATGAAAAATCGTACAACTATAATCATTGCGCACAGACTCAGTACTATCGCAGACGTGGATATCATTGTGACACTGACAAAAGGCAAAGTAGATGAAATTGGATCTCCTAAAGAGCTTGCGAAAACAAACGGCATCTACTCGCAGCTGCTTGATCTGCAACGGGGCGGAAATACATCTACAGCTAAGCTCAAAGAGTTTGATTTAGAAGTTGCTAAAACTGAGTTGTGATCTGAAAGCTACGAACTAGCCTCAGTGTCCATCTTATCCCGTCTACTGCCACCAATAAGTAGTGCGCCCGATGCTGCTACGAGCGTTCCGCTTAAAACAACCGTTGGCCACATTAAGTCATCCCATATTTCATCTGTCGCTTGCCGGTACTCATCCCTAACGTCCTTACTGATTCGCTCATCGCTGACGACAGTTTCGTACGCAGATATTGTGGCAACCCTATCAACCGAATGAGACATCACCAGCCAGACAGCAGTAGTACCTAACACTGATGCCACGACACGGAGTGATCCCTTTTTACGCTCCGGTTTATTGTCCCTGGTTGATTCCGTATTTTTCATATGCATACGGTACTACAATTTTGTGTATTGCGCGAATCGGCTAATCGATGTTTCTGTTGTATCATGCTTGCATGAACGAGGACTATCAACCCAACTATCAAAACACATCGCGTAAGGTCGCGAGAGCCGTGCTGCTGCATGATAGCCATGTTCTTCTCATCAAGCGTCATACGGCAACCCAAGATTTCTACGCTTTTCCTGGCGGCGGCGTTGAGGCTAATGAATCATTTGAGCACGCGGTTGTTCGAGAGCTTAACGAGGAGGCCTCAATTATCGCAGCAGTAGAGCGTTTAGTGTATGTTTACACATCTCCCAAATGGGGAAAACAACAGTTCTACAAGTGTCGGTATATTTCTGGTGAACCCTTGCTACGAGCAGATAGTATTGAAGCTCAAATACAGGAACATGAGGAAAACAGTTTTACCCCAATGTGGGTGGATGTTGCGTCTTTGTCTAGTCTCGCTGTGTATCCAAGCCCTCTTGTAGACCAGCTCATAAAAGATATTGCCTCCGGGTTTGCAGCTAAAGTTCAGCATTTTACCGACGACTAATGCTATAATAAAATTTCGTAAATTGAGGGAGAATATTGTGGCGACAAGCAATTCGCAGCGAGTAAGTATTATTATAATTTTAGTATTGTTTGCACTTATGGGGGCGGGCGGAACACTACTGACAATATTTGGCGCTGACAAAAACGAGTCGTCGACAAGTACTACAACCAACCCTAATGAACTACAAGGAAAACCAATGAAAGACTTTACGCCAGTTGCAAAAATTGAAAAACTTGAAATTATTGACCAGAAGGTAGGCGACGGCCAAGAAGCAAAAGCGACTGACACTGTTACCGCCCACTACACTGGTGCAGTCGCAGCAACTGGTAAAGTCTTTCAGAGTTCATATGACACCGGCCAACCTGCTACATTCCCTCTTAGCCAAGTAATTAAAGGCTGGACAGACGGTGTTCCCGGCATGAAAGTTGGTGGCAAGCGACGACTATTAATTCCTGCTGCGCTAGCATATGGTGAACAGTCGCCAGAAGGCTCAGGAATTCCTGCAAACGCAGACCTCGTGTTCGACATCGAGCTCGTATCTATTGGCGAATAGGACAACACCTCAATAGATCAAATAAGTAGTTAAAATTACTATATATGGTGCCTTGACATAAGCACAATGCACCATATATACTTGATTTCAGAAACGATTAAAACGAAAACAGAGGGAAATTATGGCTAAAAACATCACCATATATACAAGTAACACGTGTGCTTACTGCGTCATGGTAAAGAAATGGCTCAAGCTAAAGGGACATAACTACGATGAGGTAAACATCGAGACAAATCCTGAGCGACAGCCAGAAATGATGCAGGCTAGCGGACAAATGGCAGTACCTGTAACTATCATTACTAAAGAGGATGATAGTCGTGAAGTTGTTGTCGGTTATAACATTGCTAAACTAGCTCCGGCAGTTGCGTAAAATAGACTGTGCGATAATACAGTCGTGACCTCACAAAAAACTGTTCTTCTCGATTTTGACGGTACCGTAGCTGACTCTTTTGCTATGGCCGTTGATATTGCTCAGACGTTACTTAAAGCCTACGAATATCCTGTGCCTACTCAGGAGGAAATATTTGCCATGCGTGAATTGTCTGCTGCGCAGATCATAAAGGCAGCCAAGATTTCGCCAAGACACATACCAGCAATGGTTAAATACGTACGCGGCGAGCAAAAAAGTAGGATCAATACAGTAAAGCCGATACACGGTATCGAACCAGTGCTCAAACAGCTCGCCAAGAGCTATCACTTGGGTATTGTTAGTTCATCGGATGCGCCGCTCATTCAGAATTTTCTTAAGAAGTACGAACTAGATCACGTCATTACATCGGTTATTGGTGGGGCTGGTATATTTCAGAAGCATCGCTCTATACGTCGTTATATGAAGAAGCACAAATTGCACAATGATGACGTCGTTTATATTGGCGACGAAGCCAGGGACGTTGATGCTGCTCGCAAGGCTCGTGTTGGTTCGATCTCTGTTAACTGGGGATTTAATGGCATGAAGCCACTTACTAAAGCCGGTCCCGATATACTTGTAACGAAAGTAAGTGATTTAGCGGCGGCAGTTAATACAATGTTTTCTAATAACGAGGATGATTAGTATGGATGATTCAGTTGTTGACGTAGCAATAATCGGGGCTGGTCCCGCTGGCTTAAGTGCCGCAATTTACACAACACGAGAAGACCTAAAAACAGTGCTATTCGATAAGGGTGTCATCGGTGGACTCGCCGCAATTACTGACTGGGTAGACAACTATCCAGGATTCAAGGATGGTGTAAGTGGTCTCGCGCTAGCAGAGCAACTTCAGGCTCAAGCAGAACGATTCGGTGCCGACATTCGACTCGGAGAAGTCACCAAAATTTCAGAAGATAAAGGCCTCAAGCTACTCGATACAACAGAAGGTCCGCTTCACGCACGCAGTGTATTAATTGCTACAGGTAGCGAATATAAAATGCTTGGCATACCGGGGGAGAAAGAATTCTACGGACGGGGTGTGCACTACTGCGCTACGTGTGACGGCGCTTTTTACAGAGACAAGCGTCTCGTCGTAATAGGCGGAGGTAACTCTGCCGTACAAGAAGCTTTATTTTTAACCAAATTTGCATCACATATAGACCTGCTCGCACGTTCGACAGTCAAAGCCAGCGAGGTTCTACAACACGAGCTAGAAAAGAACGACAAAATTACTGTCCATGAGGGCATTACTCCGATTGAGATAGTTGGCGACAAAGCACCAGCCGATGGCGGGAAAATAGTTCGGGTTGCTGCGAAGAAAACTGACGGGGGCGATAGTGTTGATTTTGAAACAGATGGCGTGTTCGTGTTTATAGGATTGAAACCGCAGAGCGAATTTGTTCAAAATAGTGCTATTGAGCTTGATGAAGTAGGGCTAATAAAAACTGACGAGATGCTCGAGACTTCAATTCCAGGTGTATTCTGTGCGGGTGATGTACGACATAACGCTACTATGCAAATTGCCAGTGCTGTCGGCGAAGGTGCGACTGCTGCGTTAAAAATCCGTGAATACCTGGAAGGCGTTGAGCGTGGCGAAAAACCAAGCCTTACAACCCAGTCTGCTGCTAAAGACTAGCTACTGAAGATCGCCAATCTTGAGCTTTGAAAGTTCATTTGAAGCTTGCGACGAATGTTGCCCTTCACCACCCTGAGTGGCAAATAATTGCGAGCCATCTCGACCACATGCCTGGGTAATAACACCACCGCCCGGATGCTGAGAAATATAGCTAGTAAGGTCGTATACGCTATTGTTGATAATTGTCCAACAATCAGACGAACTGTTGTGCATAGCAACAATATCCTGCGTTAGACCCTCGGCGGTACTTGGAGTAGCCGTATTGTCCGTCGTGGGACTTTGCGATGACTGAGTGGTGGGTTGATTTTGCAAAGTGGTTGACTGCGAACCTACTGAGCTAGGGCGATCTTTTGCGAACGCCAGCGCAGCACCTCCACCAATTAATATAACTGCTATGACACTAATAATCGCGATCGTTGATTTTGGCATGTATGCTCCTCGTATAACTGTTTCTAAGAAACTAGTATACCGCTCTATAGCTTTATTTTTGCTGAAGGATTGTTTCGAACAACGCCCATGACACCAAGTTTTTGCAGTCTACGTACTCGTGTAGGACTGTCGACGGTGTAGACAAACACCTCTAGACCTTGCATTTTTGCGCGCATTAAGGCGAGTCGATTAGCGATTACCCACTTAAGGGCAAGATAGCTAAGACCAAGTTTTTGCTGTTCTCTTGCACTTACAAACGGCCATTTGTTACGTAGTAGCGCTCGTGGTATTTCTGGCAACTCTTTCTTTGTCTCTTCAAGTGCCTGCGGCAGAAATGAGCTGATAATGACTGTAGCAGTCGTTGCGTCCAAGCACTCTCGTACTAACGGAGTGCAACCGGTCTCCTTAAGTTCAATGTTTACTCCAGTTCTGGTGCCGATTGTACGAAGAGCACTTTTGAGGTCCACACTGTGTGTGCCATCTAATCTTGGCATTTCGACAATTTCAGCCAAACGCAGTGAACGTATAGGTTTGTCTATTCCATATAAGCGCTTCAAATCAGGATCATGCATAACAATAAGCTGGTCATCCAAGGTTTTGCGTACATCTAGCTCTACAAAGTCCACGCCCGCTGATATTGCTCTCTCAAAACCGAGCAAAGTATTTTCCGCCACTTCACCCATAGCACCACGATGTCCAAATATCTTCATTACTTGTAAGTGTAGTACACTTAAGTAAGAAATAAGAGGAGAAAACCTGTGCCAGATTTCAATGCCGTACTTAATCCCGGTGACTACGAAAACAACATCATACACACTGTCATTGAGATACCTAAAGGTTCCAGTCACAAAATAGAATGGAACCGTGAGAAAGCTGCCTTTCAACTTGATCGTGTTGAACCAGCCATATTTGCAAAGCCCACAAACTACGGATTTATTCCTCAGACATTAGATGAAGATGGTGATGAACTTGATACTCTAGTTATTACAGATGAGCCACTGCCTACGGGCATCTTCCTTGAAGCAAAAGTTATCGGAGTATTAAACTTTGAAGACGATGGCGAGATGGATCACAAAATAGTATGCGTACCGGCAGACGATAGAAACACAGGCGATGCTATCGCATCACTAGATGACATATCAGACGCACTCAAAAACCAGATAGCACACCACTTTACACACTACAAAGATCTCAAAAAACCAGGCAGCACAAAAGTATTAGGTTGGGGCGACATTGAGGAAGCAAAAAAGATTATTGCTGAGTGTATAGATCGTTACGTTGCATAAAAACTATCAAAACATCGCCAATTAAAAAACACTTGCCAACAAGCTTCTCATAGACGCAGTTTAACGCTTAAGCGTAAGCATGATACAATTTCCTTGATATAAATCGGGGGGATTGATGAAAGTTACAGTAGCAATTAATGGATTCGGAAGAATAGGACGAAACGCATTTAAGATTGCTTTTGATCGAGCTGATCTTGAGATTGTTGCGATTAATGACCTTACAGATACAAAAACGCTGGCGCACCTACTAAAGCACGATAGTAACTACGGTGCATATGATCATGAGGTCACCTACGACGACACGAATATAGTCGTTGATGGACAAAGAATAAAAGTCTTGGCTGAAAAAGATCCAAAAAACCTACCCTGGAAAGATTTAAATGTTGATATCGTCATTGAATCTACTGGATTCTTTACCAAGCACGATCAACTGCTGATGCATATTGAGGCAGGTGCTAAACGTGTCATCCTCTCAGCCCCCGAGAAAGACGACACTCACCACGACACGTATGTTATGGGCGTCAATGAGCAAGATCTAAAGAAGGACCATCAGATAATTTCAAACGCCAGTTGTACTACAAACTGTATTACACCTGTTATGGGTGTGATGGAGTCGGTTTTTGGAATTGAAAAAGCAATGATGACAACTGTGCATAGTTACACTGCGTCACAAAGACTACAGGATGCTCCAGCTAAAGATCTTAGGGAGGCACGAAACGCAGCCGAGAACATTGTGCCCACCACTACGGGGGCGAGTATAGCCGCAGGTTTAGCGCTGCCGGCTTTAAAGGGTATCTTTGGCGGCATGAGTGTACGTGTACCCACTCCAGTTGTGTCACTGAGCGACTTCGTCATCATCACTAAGCGTAATGTTACGGTAGATGAAGTAAAAAAAGCGTTTAAAGACGCAGCTGCACAACCTTACTACCAAGGAATACTTGCGGCTACTGAAGAAGAATTGGTGAGCAGTGACTACATAGGTAACTCACACAGCGCTACTGTTGATTTACCATTAACTGCGGTCGTTGGCGGCAACATGGTGAAGATCGTAGCTTGGTACGATAACGAATGGGGCTATAGTAACCGACTCGTTGAAATGGTTGCTGAAGCAGGCCGACAACTACAAAGCTGATGAAGATAATACTTGGATCCGACCATAACGGCTTTCACTTAAAACTCGAGCTTATGGAGTATCTTGATAAGCATGGGTACGAGGTAGAAGATGCTGGCGATAAGGAACTGAACCCAGATGACGATTTTCCGCAGTTCGCAGCATCTGCAGTCACAAAACTTATCGGCGGCAACGACGATGACAAGGCGATTCTGATTTGTGGATCTGGACAAGGAATGGCTATGGCAGCAAACCGCTTTACTGGCATAAGGGCAGCGCTCGTGTGGGACGAAGCATCGGCAAAATCTTCACGTCGTGAAGACGACAGCAACGTTCTCGTCTTACCTGCGCATGTCATTGCTTCAGACACGGCGAATACTATTGTTGAGTCTTGGCTAAACACTCCGTTCGATAATGCGCCGCGTAGAATTCGTCGGCTCAAAGAGCTAGACAGTTTATAGCAGTGCTACAATAAACTACATGGCAATTATCGCACCCTGTATTACGGCACTTACACTAGATGACTATGCACAACAACTTGCAAAGATAGAAGCATTTGCGCAGCGCCTTCATATCGATCTAGCCGACGGTGACTTTGCGCCCGTCAGCTTAGTGCCACCACAGAACGTGCATTGGCCAAAGACTGCAACAGCTGACATACATGTCATGTATCAACAGCCCTTGTCTATTCTAGAAACGCTCATTAGCCTCCATGCCCAGACTCTTATTCTTCAAATTGAAGCTGATGATGTAATGGTTTGTCTGCAAAATCTAACACAACTTGGCGTGCGTAGAGGTCTATCACTGCTACCAGACACACCAGCCGAAGCGCTTAAACCTTTCTTGGAATTTGTGGATCATGTCTTAATTTTTAGTGGCGATCTAGGTCATTTTGGCGGCAAAGTTAATACCGCGCACTTAAGCAAAGTGGCTGAAATAAAGTCATGGCGGAGTGAACTTGAAATAGGTTGGGATGGCGGAGTGAACGCAGACAACGCGAGGCAGCTTATGCAGGGCGGTGTCGATGTCTTAAACAGTGGCGGATTCATACAAAAGTCTGATGATCCGCAACGAGCGTACCAACAACTTGTTGACGCCATTAGCTAGCTCACTAACTCTTTTTGCTTATGGTACTATTAATTTCAGACGAGGGGGTTTTACGTAAACATGCAAAAACTAACACTGCAGGAGTTAGAACTACAGGCGAATGATATTCGCGAAAGTATCATCAAGATGCTCGTCGCGGCCGGCAGCGGACATTCTGCCGGGCCACTAGGTCTCGCTGATATATTCGCAGCACTGTATTTTGATGTTATGAATCACGATCCTAAGAACCCAGAGTGGGAGGATCGAGACATTTTAATACTTAGTAATGGTCACTGTGCGCCAGTACGCTACGCCGCAATGGCTCATGCCGGCTTTTTCCCACTCGAGGAGCTTAAGACCCTGCGAAAATTTGGATCAAGACTTCAAGGTCATCCTGAGAGAACCAAGCTACCTGGGCTCGAAACAACCAGTGGACCACTCGGATCTGGGTTGTCGCAAGCTTCTGGAATGGCTCGAGCGCTGCAGATCGACAATGACCACCATCGTTGGGTTTACTGTATCTGTGGCGACGGTGAACTAGATGAGGGAAATATTTGGGAGGCTGCGATGTTTGCAGCCAAGTATCGACTTTATAACCTCACACTCATAATCGATAGAAACAATATCCAGATTGATGGGCCTACCGAGCATGTTATGCCACTCGAAGATCTAAAACGGAAGTGGGACGCCTTTGGTTGGCACGTGCTTGAAATCGACGGCAACAATATTGAGGCCATCATTGATGCATGCAGTATGAGCCGTGCTGTCGTGGAGAAGCCAACGGTTATCATTGCGCACACTATTCCTGGTAAAGGAGTGGATTTCATGGAGTTTGACTATCGTTGGCATGGTAAGCCGCCCAAGCCGGACGAAGCGAAAAAGGCACTACATGAACTGCGCACTTTAGAAGGTAAGATACGATCGGAGCACCAATGAGCCTCATACACACGCTAAACGATGACCTTCCTACTGAGCCAATACGAGCGGGTTTTGGACGAGGGTTGCTAGCTGCTGGTAAGGAAAATGACTCAATCGTCGCGCTGTGTGCGGATCTTACAGAGTCCACGCAAATGCACCTATTTGCAGAAGAATTTCCCGAGCGTTTTGTAGAAATAGGTGTTGCTGAACAAAACCTTGCAACCGTAGCTGCAGGAATGGCAGCAATGGACAAAATTCCTTTCTGTAGTTCATACGCAGCGTTTAGCCCAGGTAGAAACTGGGAACAGATTAGAACAACTGCATGTCTTAACGATCGACCGGTAAAGATTATAGGCTCGCACGCCGGAGTCTCGGTTGGTCCGGATGGCGCAACTCACCAAATGTTAGAAGATATTGCTCTGATGCGGGCACTCCCGAATATGGTTGTTATTGCTCCGTGTGATGCAGTAGAGGCCGAGAAGGCCACATTAGCAATGGCAGGTGATTCGCGACCTAACTACATGCGCTTAGCGCGCGAGGCTACGCCCGTTTTTACAAAAAAGGACACACCATTTGATCTCAACAAAGCACAAGTGTTCAAAGAGGGCAGCGATCTTACTATCATTGCAACAGGCGCAATGACATATCAGGCCCTCATGGCTGCGGAACATCTTAAAAAAGATGGCATAAGTGCGGAAGTGGTACATGTCGCTGTAATCAAACCACTAGATAGTACGACTATACTAGCCAGTGCCAAAAAGACAGGTAGGGTAATTACTTGTGAAGAACACCAAATAACCGGAGGACTTGGTGGAGCTATTGCCGAGCTTCTGAGTGAAAAACATCCAACACGCATTCGCAGAATCGGTATACCAGATGTCTTTGGTGAATCGGGTACTACACAAGAGCTATTTGAGCACTTTGGCCTTACTGGCAAACAGATTGCTGCCGTCGCTCACGAAATCTTAGACTAAAATACTACCTCTCCGTGGTACCATAAGCTTAAGAATTAACAGGGAATTACCATGCCACTGACACTAAGAGAAATACGAGAAAACTGCCAAAAAGCTCGAGAGACGATGAAGCGAGCACGTGACGAACACTTTGCGCTTGGCGCATTTAACCTTGATAACCAAGAAACGCTAATCGCGGTAGCACGAGCAGCTGCCGCTAAAAAGGCGCCACTAATGGTTGAAGTTTCTCAGGGCGAAGTAGAGGTCCTCGGACTCGAAAACGTGCGCGATATGGTCGAAAACTACAAGGCGCAGTATGGCATTGAGATGTATATTAACCTTGACCATAGTCCATCTGTCGAAAATGCAATCGCAGGCATTGAAGCTGGATTCGAGTTTATCCATATAGACATAAGCCAAGCAAACCATGACGCTACCCACGAAGAAATAGTTAGCAAAACACGTGAAGTGGTTGAGGCAGCCAAACTGACCGGTGCACTCGTCGAGAGTGAACCACATTACTTTGGTGGCGGCTCTAACAAGTTCACTGAAGCTTTTGATCCAGAAGAAATTAAAAAGTTCTTTAGTACTCCAGAGGGCGCGCGTTCCTTCGTAGAAGAAACTGGCATAGATACCTTTGCTGCCAGTGTCGGCAATTTGCATGGTCAGTACCCGGTACCTAAGGAGTTGCATCTAGATTTACTACAACAAATTAGAGATGCACTGCAGTGCAACATTAGCTTGCATGGAGGCTCCGGCACGCCAGGACATTTCTTTGAGGAAGCTGTTCGAATTGGTGTTAATAAGATAAACATCAACTCCGATATGCGCGTAGCTTACAGAGACACACTTGAAAAGGTGCTCGCAGAAAACAAAACAGAATATGCCGTCGTCAAGCTCATGGGCACAGTTATCAGCGAAGTTCAAAAAGTCGTGGAGAGCAAGCTAGATATGTTTCAGTCGAGCGGGAAGGCTCGTGTTTACTAGTCCATGGGTATAAAAGTTGTGAGTATTGGGGCAGCGGTTCAGGATGTGTTTTTGCAAGGCAAAATTTTTACGCCCAAGACTGAATCTGATGGCTCACAAGTTGAAGAGTTCGTACTCGGAAGCAAGAACGACATCGAAGGCGTTGTCTACAGCACAGGGGGTGGTGCTACTAACGCGGCAGTCACCTTTGCACGGCAAGGACTTGAGTCTTGTTATATGGGGAAAGTAGGTAATGACATGGCGGGTCAGGCCGTTAGGCACGACCTAGAAAAAGAATCCGTCGATACAACTCTTATGGGACAATCGACAAAATTCGGTACAGGGTATTCAGCGCTATTATTAGCACCTAATGGAGAAAGAACAATTCTTACCTATAGAGGTGCAAGTACACACTACGAAATAACTAAAGACGACCTAACCCATGTCGAGGCTGACTGGTTCTATATAAGTTCCCTTGAAGGTAATTTCGAAGTAGTTGAGACATTGTTGCTTTATGCAGCTGAAAAAGGAATTAAAGTCGCATGGAATCCTGGCAAGAAAGAGTTAGACAATAAGGATGAAATACTGACGTTGCTGCCCCACGTGACTATCCTTAGTCTCAATAAAGAAGAGATGCAGCTTTTATTTACAGGGGATAGTATTGAAACTCTAGCTCAGGCCGCTGCACAGAAAGTACAGTTTGCAGTCGTAACAGATGGGCCGCGCGGTCTGGCTGCTGCGAGTAACAACGAAACGCTAAAAGCAGGTATGTATGAAGACGTACCCGTCGTAGACCGGACAGGAGCAGGTGATGCGTTTTGCTCAGGTTTTAGTGCGGCAATAATGCAGGGGCAGTCACTGAGAGACGCGATACTACTGGGTAGCGCTAATTCAACGAGTGTTGTGAGTAAAATTGGTGCCAAAGCCGGAATTTTGCAAAAAGATGCTCAACTGCACGACATGCCAATAGAGGCGGTTAATTAGCATGATGCTTATGCTATACTTGACCTAAAAGGTAAACAAACATGTGCAGAATTATTGCTGAATTATTACAAGCCAAACAACCAGAATTTAAACTAGCCCTTCAACAGCTCGAGCAATCAAGCGGACGACCTGGAGTCGATCTGCAGCTATTAGGCAACATACTCGAGTCATCGTTTAGGAAGATTCAAGAGCTTGGCTTAGATCCCAACGACACTACTGGGCCCGAGCTCTATCATGCACTCAAAGGTCTTATGAAAAAACACGACCAGCATCTGGCACGAAAAATTGGCGGTAAGAGTACAGACAAGCCAAGCACACTGATACCGTTAATCAAGCAAGCTGTAGAGAAAGTCGACATTCCCAAAACCTGTTGGGTGCTTAAGAAATCTGTTGCTCGCCAAATGTTACGCGATAATCCCCCGCCGCAGATTATGAAACTCATGGGCTATCGATCCATAGAGCAGCTTCTCAAGAAGGAAGAATTATTTGAAGTATACGGAGCACTTCGTTTTGCAGAAGGACCTGAGTGGCTCAACCACTTCGACGAGCAGTACAAAAACCTAAAACCGAGCGACTTCGAGACTCGTCATATCGAAATTGTTGTCATGCCCGCTGAGAGATGGGCCGATATCTGCGAGCCCTTCATACATAAAAAGAAACATAATATTACACATCTGAAGGAACTTGGTGTCATTTTAATGCTCCCAATCAAGAAAGAGCACATGCCAGGCATAGTTTTATTCGCAACAAGTTTGCTATTCCACTACATTAACGAGATAAGGCTCTATAGTTCTTTCTTTAAGCTGCAACAGGTCAAAAAGAATTTCGCTGAGATATTTATTGAGACCCTTATTGCCGATCCCGCTAAGCACGCAGTCATGTCGGGTAATCATATACACTGGCGCGTTATCCAGCGTTACTTCGGAAAACTCAAGAACGAGTATCATCCAGAAATATTCGAGCCGCACGTACAACCCGAGGACCTCCATTGGCGTAAAGCCGAGGAAGCACTGTATGCTATTGATCCTGAACTCGAGTACTGGAAGAACATGGACTATGTGGGTCGAATGTATGAGGACGGCCCGGTTACATTCAACATGATGGATATCGCAGCTAGTTATGCCAACGGAACTCCGTACGAAGAACGCGAGCTATATCATTTCCGTGAGTCACTTTGGAACGAAATCTTTATCAGATACATGGGCCAGAAAACTCTTGAGTCCCAAATTTTAAAGCAGTTAGATAACGACATGATTGCTCCAGAGAAGCTTGTACCGGCATGAAATACTCGATTTGCGTCTCTGGCGCCGCTTCAGGCAAGACCGTAGAACTCGCCCATGACATGGCGAGCAAGTTAGGTCAGATCATTGCAAAACGCGGCCATATTCTAACTACGGGAGCAACGGTAGGGCTTCCGTATTATGCGGCTGTTGCTGCGAGCAAGGCCGGTGGTATGAGTATTGGCTTTTCACCAGCCTCAAGCCTCCGTGAGCACGCTTTCAAATACAATCTGCCCATTGGTGTCTATGACTTCATAAACTTCACAGGCATGCACTATGTTGGACGAGACGTACATCTCGTACAGTCTAGTGACGCAATCATTACAGTCGGCGGCCGATTCGGCAGTTTGCATGAATTCACAACCGCTCTTGAATCATATATGCCGTGCGGCGTACTGCTTGGAAGCGGGGGGACTGCAGACGTCATTCCCGAACTTATGAATAGACTTGAGTACGAAAGTAAAAAACTAGTGATTTTTGATACCGATCCTGAAGAATTAGTAGATAAAATTATCAAAAAACTGGATGAAGAGTTTAAAGACATAGATACTCATGCACTGAAAGCTCGTTGGGCAGTTCCTGAAAAGAAAGAATCTTCAGGCCATAAAGGCTAGGTTGCTTGCTACAATGTCTGTATGCCGCGATTTGAGCTCAATGCACAATACAAACCCACAGGAGATCAACCGAGCGCTATAGCGCAGCTTAATGCTGGATTGGAGTCTGGACAGAGAGAACAGGTGTTGCTCGGTGTAACTGGCTCGGGCAAGACCTTTACTATGGCTAATTTAATTGCCAAACGACAGAAGCCGACATTAGTACTAAGCCACAATAAAACTCTAGCAGCACAGCTGTATAACGAATTCAAAGAATTCTTTCCAAACAACTCAGTTCATTATTTTGTTAGCTATTTTGATTATTACCAGCCAGAAGCATACGTGGCACGCTCAGATACCTACATAGAAAAAGATTCACAAATAAACGAAGAGATCGATCGACTTAGACACGCGGCAACCTCTGCGCTACTTACACAAAAAGACGTCATAATTGTAGCCAGCGTAAGTTGCATTTATGGAATTGGCTCAGTTGAAGACTACGACTCGTTAGCGGTCAGTATAGAACGGGGTGAAAAACGACGTCGAGATAAGTTGCTTCGTCACCTGTCAGACATCCAGTATCAACGAAATGACGTAGACTTTCATAGGTCAACATTTCGAGTTCGCGGTGATGTGGTCGATATTTTCCCAGCTGGCGAACAATCAGCATTTCGTGTGGAGTTCTTCGGCGACGAGGTTGATAGAATTACACAAATCAACCCTCTAACTGGTGAGATACTTGGCGATAAGCAGTCAATTAAAGTATTCCCAGGAAGTCACTACGTAACACCACAAGAAAAACTAAAAGACGCCATCGATAAAATACGACAAGAGTTAGCATTACGATTAACATACTTTCGTTCGCAGGGATTGCTACTAGAAGCACAAAGACTAGAACAACGAACAAACTTTGATTTAGAAATGCTTGAGGAGACCGGTTTTGTCAAAGGTATTGAAAACTATTCTAGGTACTTAACCAACCGCGAACCTGGTGAGCAGCCGGCGACTCTGATGGACTATTTTCCTGATGACTATCTGATGTTTATTGATGAATCACATATGACACTACCGCAACTAAGGGGTATGTATAACGGGGATAGAGCTCGCAAAGAAGTATTAGTTGAACACGGGTTCCGATTACCAAGCGCACTCGACAACAGACCTCTTATGTTCCAGGAATTTGAAAGACACATTAATCAAGTGGTGTACGTGTCAGCGACACCGAGCGAGTACGAACTTTCTCGGGGAGGCAAACCAGCTCAGCAAGTCATTCGCCCAACGGGTCTGCTCGATCCTGTGATAGAAATTAGACCAGTTAAAGGTCAGGTTGATGACTTACTAGCGGAGATCAGGTCTACCGTCGCGAAACATCAACGCGTCCTCGTCACAACGCTCACCAAACGTATGGCGGAAGACCTAAGTGAATATCTGTCTGAGCTTAAAGTAAAAGTCCAATATCTACATTCTGACGTAGACACTATGGATAGAACAGACATATTACGAGACCTTAGACTTGGAGTGTACGACGTACTTATAGGCATAAACTTGCTTCGTGAAGGACTTGATCTGCCTGAAGTCTCGCTTGTCGCTATCCTTGATGCGGATAAAGAAGGTTTCCTACGCAGCGAGCAGGCACTTATACAGACTGTTGGTCGAGCAGCTAGGCATCAGGAAGGCCGTGTCATCATGTATGCCGACGTCATCACAGGATCAATGAAGCGCACCATAGACGAGACAAACCGTCGTCGACTTATTCAGGACAAGCATAATAAAGACCACGACATAACACCTACGGGCGTTTTTAAATCCATTGGCGATGGCCTGCCAAGAGCTAAGAAAGATGAAGACGAGCCAGCTCGTATTGACCTTAAGAAAATACCTAAGGACGAATACACACACCTAGTGCGCGAACTATCCTCACAAATGGAACTGGCAGCAGCAAATCTTGAGTTTGAGAAAGCAGCAGAGTTGCGCGACATAATTGACGACATCAAGTCTAAAATGTAGTCACCCTTTGATAGTGCCGCAGTACTACTGGTATACTAGACAGCAACATGACACTAAACAACGATGATGTACTGCGCCTTGCGCAACTTTCAAAACTGCGACTAAACAAAGATGAGCAAGCACAAATGCTTGTTGAGTTGAACGCAATTATTGGGTACGTAGAGAAGTTGCAACAGGTTGATATAAGTGGCTTCGATCCTACGGCGCAGGTTACCGGCCTCACTAACGTGTTTCGTGAGGATAAGATTGAAGACCTGCACGTTTCAAAAGAAGAGCTGCTCAAGAATGCTCCCATGCAGCAAGATGGTTATATCAAAGTTAGGCGAGTGTTGTAGCCATGAACACCATACTTATTGCCGATATTCAAAGTGCTCTGCAATCTGGAACAACTGTACGCACGATTGTCGAACAATCAATTGCTCGAGCTAAGGCGGATGAAACTCACGCGTTGTTAGAGATAACAGAAGACTACGCACTTGCACAGGCAGATAAAGTCGACAAGGCTCTTCAAAATGGTGAAAACTTTGGCCCGCTTGCAGGTGTTCCCTTTGTCGCGAAAGACAATTTCCTAACATTTGCCGGACATACCACTGCCGCGAGCCATATACTCGAAAACTTCCAAGCACCCTACCAGTCAACCGCAATACAAAAGCTAGAAGATGCCGGCGCCATACTCATAGGTAAGGCAAATCTTGATGCGTTCGCCCATGGAAGCAGTACCGAGAACAGCGATTTCGGAGCTACAAAGAACCCATCAAATTTGAGTAAAGTACCCGGTGGTTCTTCTGGTGGGTCTGTCGCAGCAGTTGCCAGTGGCATCGTGCCGTTTGCTTTAGGTACAGACACTGGTGGATCTGTTCGACTACCCGCAAGCTTCTGCGGAGTCGTTGGGTTGAAGCCAACGTATGGTCTCATCTCAAGATTTGGCGTTATAGCAATGGCAAGCTCTACGGACTGCATTGGACCCATTGCGAACTCCTCAGGTGATGTCGCATTAGTGCTTGACATACTTAGTGGACGCGATCGAAGAGATGGCACAACGATAGACCGTGATGAAGCAAGCTATGTAAGCAAGCAAGAAACTATGAAAGGTAAGCGCTTTGGACTCATTAAACAGTTCATGGATGCCGGACTAGCGCAGCCTGTTCGCGAAGCAATTGAGAAGGCGTGCAAAACAATTGAAAACGCCGGCGGCGAAGTGATTACGATAGACCTACCTTCACTAGAATTAGCGCTTGCGTGCTACTACATCATCGTACCCGCAGAGATTAGCTCTAACCTTAATAGATACGACGGCATCCGCTATGGGCTCAGTGAGGACTCGGCCACATCACTCGATGAAACGTATGAACTCTCGCGATCTATTGGCTTCAATACGGAGAATAAGCGCCGTATTATGATTGGCACCTTTGTCACAAGTAGTGGCTATCATGATGCGTACTATCTCAAAGCTCAAACAGTACGGAGCAAGCTTATTGCTGAATTTACGAGCGCATTTGCGACTGTAGATTTTCTCATTGGCCCCGTAGCTGCGAATACAGCTTTTGATTTAGGCTCCAAATCAAATGATCCTTTGGAAATGTATCTAACCGATATTATGACTGTAGCCGCAAATCTTGTCGGTATACCTAGTGTCAGCCTGCCGATTCCTGTCACAGACATGCCGGTAGGCCTGCAGGTTATGGCGCAACAGCGACATGATCGAAGCTTATTAGCAGTCGCTGGAGAACTTGAAAAGGAGTTAGCATGATCATATCGCTTATCGCAATCGTACTACTTGGAGTATTAGCATTGCTAGCAGGCTACGGTGCATCAAGACTTAGGCGCACCGGCCTTGACCGAAGCTACTACCAGAAACGTTGGGATGAAATACAGTCTCTGCTCAAGTCTGCCGAGGGGCAACAGCTCTCGATAATTGAAGCAGACAAATTATTGGACGAAGCTCTCAGAAAGCTACGATTTTCCGGCAAGACAATGGGTGAAAGACTCGTATCGGCACAACGCAACTTTAGCAACCCCAACAACGTATGGACTGCACATAAGTTAAGAAATCGGGTTGTACATGAAGCAAGTGTTAAATTACAGAAGAGACAACTACAAGCCGCACTGGCTGCAATCCGCGTCGCTTTGAAGGATCTGGGAGCGCTATGATAATTACTGACGAAATTCGTGCCCAGTACAAACCGACAATTGGTATCGAATGTCACGTGCAGCTAAAGACTAAAACTAAGTTATTTGCACCCGTTGATAATGATGCTCGTGAATCAGAACCAAACACGAAAGTATCCGCTATCTGTTTAGGGCTACCCGGTGTACTGCCGGTACTTAATAAGTCGGCCGTTGACCTTGCAATACGAGCAGGAAGAGCATTGAATGCAACCATAAACACCCATAGCAGTTTTGACCGAAAGCATTATTTTTATCCAGACCTTCCAAAAGGTTATCAAATAACTCAGTTCCAAGCACCAATTGTTGGCGAAGGCGCAGTCGTAGTACCTACAGAGAAGGGGAGTATAACAGTTCGAATTACACGTGCACATCTAGAAGAAGACGCTGGCAAGTCTACCCATCCTTCTGGAGCCGATTACTCATTAGTAGATTTAAATAGAGCTGGCACACCACTTCTTGAAATTGTCTCAGAGCCAGACATGCATTCGCCTGCAGAAGCAAGAGCTTTCGCTCATGAACTCTATTTGCTCATGAAATATGCAGATGTTTCTGAGGCAGATTTATTTCACGGTAATATGCGCTTCGATGTAAACGTCTCTCTAGCGCCAGTAGACAGTAACGAACTCGGTCTAAGAGCAGAAGTGAAAAACATAAACTCGTTTCGTAGCGTCGAACGTGCTGTTGAATACGAAATTAAACGCCAGATCGAGCTACTTGAAAAAGGACAGACGATCGTTCAGGAAACGCGTGGTTGGGATGAAGATAAAGGAAAAACTATCTCTCAGCGTAGCAAGGAAAATGCCCACGACTATCGCTATTTTCCCGATCCTGACATACCTCCCGTGCTACTCACCCAACAATACATTGATAATGCCGTAAGCAATATGCCTACATTGCCGCAAGAATATAGGAGCGAATTTACGACTATTGGTCTTACTCCGAGTGTAACTGAAAGTCTATTAGAGAATCCGGAAGAGACGCAACTAATCCATGATGTACATGCAACCTATGGACTTGAAAATGCGAGACAGATTGCTCTATGGATTGTTAATGTTTTACGAGCAGATCAGAACGACCTTACTGTAAAAAACACGCCTGATACTAGAGACAGACTTCAAAAACTTGCTGCGATGGTCGAAGCGAACGAACTAAGCTCAACTGCAGCAAAAGAAGTTTTCTTGACTGTAGTTGCAAACGGTAGTGATCCCCGGAAAGTCGCTGAGCAATCTGGCTTACTCCAGAATTCAAATGCAGATGATATAGCTATCTACGTACAGGAAGCCATTGCAGCCAACCCTAAAGCGGCCGAAGACGTCACAAACGGTGAAATGAAGGCGATAGGCTTTTTGGTGGGCCAAATAATGAAGAAGAGCAAAGGGCAGGCAAATCCTAGTCTGGTTACACAAGAAATCAAAAAGCAACTAGGCGCTTAAAGTCGATACACATATAATTTGTAGTATATTTTAGCAATAGAGTATACTGGACATAACAGAGGGGAAAACTAATCATGGACGCATACAATATACTGGTAATAGTTCTTTCGCTAACGCTAGCAGTGTTACTGATAGCTACAATCGTACTAATTATAAGTATTACGAAGCTTGTTAAATACCTGCAGCATTTAACAGAGAGAGCTGAAGATGTCATGGATGACGTAGAGGCCGTAGGAGAGTTTTTCAAAAAAAGTAGCGCACCTATCGCACTAGCAAAGCTAGTAGGTAATATAGTGTCAAATTATAGTAACCACAAGAAAAAGGGGTAAGTATGTCCAAGAAAAATGATGCAAAAAAAGGTCTCGCAGTTGGAGCCGTATTTGGAGCAATTGCTGGTTTAGTAACAGGTTTTTTGACTGCTCCTAAAAGCGGCAAAGAAACTCGTGAGAAAATCAAGGAAAAAGCTGAGCAAGTCACATCAGATGGTGAAAAACAGCTTAAAAACCTTTATCGTGATCTTTCGTCACAAGGCGAAGACCTCGCAAAAAAGGCCGAGAAGGCAGTCGGAAAAGCTAAGTCTGAAGTAGAAAGCGTATTACCAAAAATTGATGACGCTAAGGATAAGATAAAGGAACTCCTAAGTACGGTTCGCGATGGAGAAGCCGACGAAAAGACAGTCCAAAAGGCAATCAAAGAAGCAAAATCACTTCGAGACGAAATTTCTAAAAAGAAGTAGCGTATGCCCGTCAAAACACAAACCAAAGATATAGATTACGAAAGAATTGGACGAGCTATTGAAGAAGTAGTTATTTCCGGCCATGCCCGAAAACTTCGCCTAATGTGGCATAACTTTTTGCGTGGCGTATGTTTCGGACTAGGTAGTGTTATCGGCGGTACGGTCATGGTAGCTTTTGTACTATGGATTCTGTCTGCATTTGACTCTGTACCTCTTGCAGGTCATTTTATCCAGTCACTGCGAGACACTATACACAACGTTCGCTAGAGTAATCTCTAGATCACCAACACTAATTCTAAGGAAATGCTACACCAGTGCAAAAGAAACTCACTGCCAAAGATTATGTTCATTTGCATAATCACACCCATCACAGCCTTCTGGACGGACTACAGAAAATTCCTGCAATGGTTGAGCGCGCCAAGGAATTGGGAATGGAGTCTATCGCTATCACCGATCATGGCACGTTGTCGGGTGCTATAGAGTTTTATAAGGAAGCAACAGCACAGGGTATAAAACCAATAATCGGCATAGAGACCTACGTAGCATCTCGGTCGCACACTGATAAAGACCCTACCAAGGATAAAGGACGTTTTCATCTTATCTTGTTGGCGATGAATAACACTGGCTATGAAAACTTGATGCGTCTTTCAACCATAGCGAACTTAGACGGCTTCTATCACAAGCCTCGTATTGATCATGAACTGCTAGAGAAGTATAACGAAGGTCTTATTTGTTTATCAGGCTGCATTGGTGGCGAGATAGGCGACGCTTATAGGTCAGGACGAGATAAGGATGCAGAGCAAATAGCATCATGGTACAAAAGTATATTTGGTGATAGATATTACTTTGAGGTACAGGACCACGGCCATTCTTGGCAAGAGCAGAAGGTAGTTAACGAGAAACTCCTTGCGCTAAGTAAAAAGCTAGACATTCCTGCAGTCGTTACATGTGATGCACATTATCTTACACACGAAGATCAAGAAGCGCATGAGATATTGCTCTGTGTGCAAACTGGCTCGTTTTTATCAGATCAGGATAGGATGAGTCTCAAGGACACAGATCTCTACCTTACCGATCCTAAAGACGTGATAGAGAGATGGGGCGACAATCCTGAAGTCATTAGCAACACGAAAGCTATTGCAGACCGTTGTCATATTGATATTGAAATTGGTAAGATTCTAATTCCAAAGTTCGAAGTGCCTGAGGGCGAGACGGAAAAAACGTTCCTTATTAAGAATGTCTATCAAGGCCTCGCTTGGCGCTATGGAGACATGACTGAGTCGGAGGCCGAGCAACTCACAATCGAACAAGCAAAACAAATGCTTCCGAATGAAGTATTGAGTCGCGTTGAATTCGAACTTGGCGTAATAGACACAATGGGCTTCTGCGGATACTTTTTGATTGTTTCTGATTTTATTCAATGGGGAAAAGACCAAGGTATTGTATTTGGACCTGGGCGCGGATCGGCTGCAGGTTCCATTGTTGCTTATTCTCTAAAGATTACCGACTTGGATCCAATAAAGTACGATTTACTGTTTGAAAGATTCCTTAATCCAGACCGTATCTCTATGCCTGATATTGATATTGATATCCAGGATACGAGACGGGATGAGGTAATTCAGTATTGTGTACACAAATATGGGCAAGAACGAGTCGCCAACATCGTGACATTCGGTACTATGGCTGCTCGAAATGCCATCCGCGATGTCGCGCGAGTACTTCAAGTTCCGTACGCAGACGCAGATCATCTCGCAAAACTAGTACCTCCACCTGTCCAGGGTAGACATATTCCACTGAAGAAGTCTATTCAGGACGATCCTGATCTAAAAAGTGAATATGATAACAACGAACAGAGTCGTCGCGTCATGGACCTTGCGGTCAAAATGGAAGGCACCATTCGATCTCATGGCGTGCATGCCGCTGGTGTCGTCATCGCTCCAGCTGAATTAGTACGCTACGCACCGCTTGAAATGGCACAGAAGGGTGTTGTCACTACACAGTACTCTATGGGTATCATTGAAGATCTTGGCTTGCTCAAGATGGACTTTTTGGGACTTTCGAACTTAACGATTATTAAAAATGCCCTGAGAATTATTAAACGTGTCCATAACGAAGACGTAGACATTAACACACTGCCACTAGACGATGTACCAACTTTTGAATTACTTGGAAGGGGTGATACGACTGGAGTATTTCAGTTTGAATCGTCAGGAATGAAACGTTACCTTCGTGAATTAAAGCCCACGGTTTTTGATGACATCATTGCTATGGGTGCACTATACAGGCCAGGGCCGCTTACGGCAGGACTGACCCAAAAATTTATCGACAGAAAAAATGGACGTGAACCGGTCACTTTTGAACACGAAAAAATGAAGAACGCGCTCGGTAATACTTACGGTGTGCTTGTTTTTCAGGAACAAGTGATGCAAATAGCTAAAGACATGTCCGGGTTTACTGGGGGTCAAGCTGACACCTTAAGAAAAGCTATCGGTAAGAAAAAACGCGACGTCATGGATAAGATGAAGCAAGATTTCGTAAACGGCGCAGCGGAACATTCAGGTGTTAAGAAACAAGTCGTTGAAAAATTTTGGAAAGATCTTGAAGGCTTCGCCGACTATGCCTTCAACAAGTCGCACGCTGCCTGTTATGCGCTAATTTCATATTGGACCGCATACCTTAAAGCGCATTATCCTGCGGCCTTTATGGCGGCATTAATGACGAGTGACTACGATGATACTGATCGTTTAGCAATTGAGATTAGCGAATGTAAGAACATGGGTTTAACAGTGTTGGCGCCAGATATAAATCAGTCATTTGCCGAATTCGCAGTGGTGCCGGACACGAATCAGATTAGATTTGGGCTTTCAGCAATCAAAAACGTAGGTGTTGGTGCTGTCGAAATGATAGTAAAAGAACGTGACGGCGGTGGTGAATTCAAGACTATTGAAGACTTTGTAAAGCGCGTTAGCACTCGTACTGTAAACAGAAAAGTATGGGAGAGCTTGGTAAAGTCAGGTGCCTTTGATCGTTTCGGAGATCGTGGCGATATTCTCTATAGCTTGGACGATATACTCGGGTTCGGCGCTAAGTATCAAAAAGATACTGCAAGCGGTCAGACGGATCTGTTTGGTGGTTTGGCTGGACAAATCATAGAAACCTCACACCTTGCACTGAAACGCAACCCGACTCCTGTCGAGGAAAAAGAATGGCTACAATGGGAGCGAGAACTGCTAGGAATCTATCTTTCCTCACACCCTCTCGAACCATACGAACGTTTCTTGCAAGAAATGGCGGTACCGATGAATAAACTAGAAGCAAACATGGACAACAAGACAGCGACCATAGGCGGACTCGTCACTACAATCCGTGAAATTGTTACGAAAAATGGGCAGAAAATGGCATTTGTAGGAATGGCTGACTTAATGGGCGAGCTGGAAGTAATTATATTTCCAAGCATTTACACAGAACAACCCGAGTTATGGGTTAAGGACAAAGTGCTACTCGTCAAAGGTAAGCTCAATGCAAAAGATCGAGACGGCAGGATGACAAGTGAAGTCAAGTTATTGGCAGCTGAAGCAAGCGAGATTACTACTGATGTCTTAGCGGCGTTTCGGCCAACCGGTAAAACAGCGAAACTTCCTAAAGCTAAAAAAGAAAGCGACACCAGCACTCCAGAGACACCTTCGCACAGCACACTCTATATGCAAATAGAGTCTGCAAACGACCAAGACAAACTTGCGTCCATAAAGTCTCTCTTGGAATCACACCCGGGAACACAGAAAGCAGTGCTCGTAATTGGTAAAGAACTCAATAAAAGAGCAATTAGATTACCGTTCGGAGTTAGCATCTCACCCAAAATCAAAGAAGAACTTGAAGCACTACTAGGCAAAGATTGCGTTGCTCTGCGCTAGAGTATTGTGCCGCTCGTGCCGGCAAACAATAGTATCATTGCTATGCTCAGTAGACTTACCTCAACCGCAGGGTGTGTCAGTACAAACTCTTCACCTTCCACGAGTGCGCGCTTAAGTCTCATTGTGTGCTTGGCAGCAAACCATACGCTTCCTAGTGACAGTGCGATAAAAGAGACGTAGATACTTAGCCCTGCCGAGCCTGACATGAGTCTGCTAAATCGAGAGGCCGATTTACTCGTGGGCTGATCTGAAGCAAGCCTGAGGCTCGTAAACGGCTTCTCTTCTTCTGGTTCCGCGGGTGGTTCTATGGGTGTTTCTGGTGCGGGTGTTGGCGTAGGAGTGGGTGCGGGAGTGGGTGCGGGGGTTGGTGCGGGAGTGGGTGCGGGGGTTGGTGCAGGAGGTGATGGCTTTATTGAGCTTGGCGGGGTTGGTGCAGGGGTTGGTGCAGGGGTTGGTGCAGGGGTTGGTGCAGGGGTTGGTGCAGGCTGACCATACATCGCGACAACAACTGTGTTTTGACCTCCTTGAAAGTTTGCTCCATTTGCAATACCGAAACCTACGTCTACATAGGCCGCATCAAGCACGTTAGCGCGATGAGTCGCACTATTCATCCAACCAGTCACGACGGCGCTACTATTATCAAATCCATACGCCAGATTCTCCCCAGCCTTATAGTATGAGTATCCTGCGTTCGTTATGAAAACCCACGGTGGATTTCCTTCAGGTGTATTGTGGCTCCAATAGTTACGGGCGATCATGTCATTCGCCTTAGCTTGTGCGGCACTCGTAAGCTTACTATTTAGATTCAATGAAGGAAGGCCGTTTTGTGAACGCTGCCCATTCTGAGATGACTGTAGTCCATCAACTGAAATATTAGTAGCATATGCGAGCACATGCGTGCGCTGAGGTACATGCGCTGCTAGCTGGGCAATTATTGATACGCTGAGCAGTGCTATAACACCATACCGTGCTATGAATGACTGATGACGTTTTGCTTTGTGTTGTTTATTTTTGGGCATATATAAGCCTTACGCTTATACTTATTCTACGAGAGTTTTTGACAGATGGCAATGTGTTTTGCGAGTCTTTTGGGGCTATTTATTTTCAGTCGAACTGCCACCAAGAACGTAGTAGAGCGCGCCTAGGGTTGCAATACCTATTAGCCACCAATACCACTGACTTGTAGATGTCTTTGCGGTATTTTCCTCTGGTTCATTCTTTGTCTCGTCAGGCGTGGTCTCCTTGACCTTAGCATCCTCAGTCTTTGTAGTAGATTCCTGAGAAGTAGCCGGAGCACTTTGAGCGTTCGTTTGTTCGCTAATTTGCGCTACAGCAGCGAGAAGCACTGGTGTTGTTCCTGTTGCGGCAGATTTATCTACGGTTCCAGCACCGCTACCAGGAGTCACGTAATGAAGTACATCATTACGAATCGTCAAACCGAGCAACTCTCCGACACTCTCTGTGTCTACTGCCAATGAACGAGCCACAACTGTGAAAATGGTGTCTAGCTTTGCAGGATCTAGCTGCACAACACCAGCTGGGACAACCCAAGTGCCATCACCTTTATTAGTGGCCGTGTAGGCAACTCCGTTTATGCGAACTTGCACTGTGGCGTCTTCGCTGGCAACTCGTCCTGTCAACTCTGGGGAAGTAATATTCGTATACACGTCATCAATGTCTACGTTAGTGCTCTGTGGTCTAATAATGCTATCGATGACATGGAGCACGCTATTCAAGTAGACGGCGTTATCGGCGTTTGTGACAGTGGCGTCGTTTACGACTACAGTTGTAGCATCGGTTGAAGGAGCTACAGTAAGTGGATCATTAGAATTGTTTAACGGCTGCACTTGGACCGGATCGGTAACTGCTGACGAAGGAACTGCGACTGGCAAAATATGTGTCGCTACAAGAGCGCAGAGTTCATCAGGAGCATCCAACAAAGCCGCTAGCTCTTCAGCCGGCAAAGCGCTAAATGCGCCGTTATTTGGACCAAATACTGTAATCGGGTTAGTAGTAGCCAAAACTTCTGCAACTGCACATGATGCAGGATCTAGCCCAGACAGAGTTTCAACGACTGCGTGGAAGATTTCAGCGTCTGGCACACTATACACATAAGGACCAAAGCTAAAGTCTGTTACCGTATCGAGATCATCTACTACACGCACCGCAATTACTATGTTACGAGACGTAAGATCTATAGGTATTAAATTCTTATTTAGTTGCAGAATCCAGGTTCCTGATTCGTTCACTGTGACAGGAATTGGACCAGAAATCGGCGCACTTGTGTCTGCTCTCTCAAAAGTAACAGCAACACTCTTAACACCATCCGCGTCGGATGCAGTTCCTCCTATAAACGACGTATTATAGAAAGTTACTCCGCTACTGAGACTTACGGTTGCACTTGATGGAGCAAGTGCTTGCGCATGAGCTGCTGGAATAGCGCCCAAACTAATACCTAGTGTGAATACAAATGCAATTGCACTCGCAAACAATTTTCTACTATTTAATGTGTGGCTGAACCTGGACATATACCCTCCGTTAGTTAAACCCCACCCGGCTTAATCGAATAGTATAAGCATAAAATCCATCTGCGCTTTTTACAAGTTGGTTTTACTGCTGTCTGTGGATAAGTTCACAGTGTCCACTGAAAAAGCGCAATTGCTGTAGCAGACGCGACGTTCAGCGACTCTTTTGCGCCATGCATTACTATTTCAACGACACTGTCGCATGCATCTAGAACATCTACATCAATGCCGAGCGGCTCGTTACCCAGCACTAGCGCAGTTTTGGTAGCAGGCTTCCATCGCCGTATGTCTAGCGATCGTGCATTTTGTTCCAAACCTACAAGTGTGTAGCCTTCTACTTTGAGCTCTTTGAAGAGCTGCCTAATATCTTGATGATGTTTTACTGTTAGGCTTTGCTCAGCACCTAATGCAGTTTTGGCGATCTTATTGGAGAGCGCTATTACCTCATGAGGAAGCCGGGTGTCGTTGTGAATCTTCGGGTATGGCGTATATCCCGTACAGTAGACGTCAAAATCCCCAAAACAAGCGGCGTTTCTTAGAATGGCGCCGACATTGTGAGCTGATCGTATATCGTTCAGAATAAGAACTTTGTCGTTCATGTTTCTACTCTACGACGTATGTAGCTGTTCATGCTATCATAAGCACAATGAATCCTGACGACAACCAGGCTAAATTTAGAGCAACCGAAGAGGAGACAACTCTTCGTCGTGCTCGATTATTAGGTCTAGAATATGTCGACACTCGTCAGCTCGAGCAAAAGAATATTTTTCCAGATGTGTTGAGCATAGAGGAAATGCGACAGAGAAAGGTAATACCTCTCGAATACAGAGAGGGATTTGTCAGGTTCGGTATCACAGTCACGACACCGCAACCAACACTTAAAGAACTACATGACCAAATGCCAGATTTTCAGATTTCTTTCGCAATGATTTCTGAATCAGGGTTTCGCGAGTACATGGAAATATACGACCCGCCTAAGAAGGTCGAATACCAAGATATTTCAGTAGGCGGCGATAATCGTGATCTAGTCACAAAAGTATCTGAAACGATCGCTTCGGTTAAGGCTGATGATATCTTTGCATATCTTGTACAGCAGGCTCATAGACTGAATGCGTCTGACATCCATTT
Source organism: uncultured Candidatus Saccharibacteria bacterium (assembly GCA_964576475.1). GTDB lineage: Bacteria > Patescibacteriota > Saccharimonadia > Saccharimonadales > CAZNVG01 > CAZNVG01. The sequence goes on from CAZNVG010000001.1 coordinate 49,561, forward strand.
AGAGTCACAGAAAGATCATGTGCGCGTTAGAATTCGCATTGACGGTGTACTACATACAATCGCACGTCTAAGCCCAGATAAATACCGGACGCTTATTGGCACTATCGCGATCGCTGGCAACATATCTACAAGTTCTCCGGAAGCACAACAAGGTCACATAGCTCAGACGGTAGTTATGGCCGATTCATCAAAAGTGCAGATAAATATGCGACTCGAAACCGTTCCAACTGTGTTTGGCATGGACATAGTCATGCGTTTATTCAATATGTCGAGCGACATGTACATGCTCGACAAACTTGGTCTAACTGATTCAGAAAGAAGCGTAGTCGACGATATCATAAATAAACCAACAGGATTAGTGCTCGTCGTCGGACCGACTGGATCAGGTAAAACAACGACTCTCTATTCCATGCTGAACTCACTTAATACTGATGAGAGAAAAATCATAACTCTAGAAGACCCGGTCGAATACCAGTTTGCTGGTATCTCACAAGTTTCACTGGCAACTAGAAAAACCACCGAATTAGCGTTTGCAGATCATTTGCGGGCAGTTCTTCGACTCGACCCTGACATTGTGATGATCGGAGAAATTCGAGACTTAGATACGGCCAAGACAGCCATGCAGGCTTCACTTACGGGCCACCTCGTGCTTGCGACATTCCACGCCGGCTCAGCTGCGGCGGCCCTCACGAGACTGATGGACGTGATAGGTGAAAACCCTTTGTATCTTTCTGCCATCCGGCTCGTTATGGCACAGCGGCTAATCCGAAAGCTCGACGATACTACCAAGCAGTCATACCAACCAGACGACGCTACCAAACAAAAAATTCACGATATCCTCGCTACTATGCCAGAGGGTTACCAGTGGCCAGACATGGACAACCTTACGCTATTTAAACCTGGTAGCTCAGAAGAAAATCCCTATGGCTTTAGCGGTCAAATAGCACTTCGAGAACAGCTACAGGTGACTGATGCGTTGCGAAATTTGCTACAGCAGCCTGCAAGCCATCTATCTACACAAGCAATTGAAGAAACAGCAAGCAAAGCAGGCATGAAAACCATGCTGCAAAATGGTATTGAGCGGGTGGTCGCGGGCGAGACGTCTTTTGAAGAAGTATTCCGCGTACTTGGCTAAATTGCTTGCAGACTGCAACCATAGGCGTATACTCCATCTACAATCAATATCAATATGGAGTTGATGTGATAGAGAGAGCTTGTCCAGACACTGACAGCAAAGAAATGTGCCATGAAGCAAGATTTACGGCGCGATTCTATGAATTTGCGTTCACCGCCCCTAGAGTGCTCGCAAACACCTGTGTAGATTGTGGCAAGATTGCATTGTCCAGTGTTAATAACGTTTTAGATTTTGAAAAGCTTCTAGACCAAGGAGCTACTATCGTAAAGCCTGAAGATTCAATGACAGAGACTAGTGAATAACACGCGCTACAGTCCCAACGAGTCGGTCGTCGAGAATTGAAGGAATGATTTCCTGCTGAGACGGAGCTACAACTAACGAAGCGATAGCTTCTGCCGCAGCTAACTTATGTTCCTCAGTAATTGCACTGACACCGTTATCCAGAGCTCCTCTAAAAATACCGGGAAATGCCAAGGCGTTATTTATCTGATTAGGGAAGTCACTGCGACCTGTTGCAACGATAAATGCACCGGCAGCATGGGCGTCGTCGGGTGTAATTTCAGGGTTCGGGTTTGCGAGAGCAAATATAATCGGTTTGTCAGCCATACTTTTTACGTGTGACTCCTGCAGCAAACCTGCCTTACTCACACCTATAAATATGTCGGCGTCTTTGATTGCCTCTTCTAAGTTTCCAGCACCGGGATCAAAGTCGACTGTGTGTAGTAGGGCTTTTTTCTCTTCGTTCAGATCATTCCGTGATGACGTAATGATTCCTTTACTATCAACAAGCGTTATCTTAACTCCATGAGCATAGCTTTTAATGAGCTTCACTACCGCTGTACCCGCAGCGCCAGCACCGACAACTGTTATTCGGCAGCTATCAAGTGCTTTACCCGCAAGTTTTGTCGCGTTTATGAGACCTGCTAGTACAACTATTGCCGTGCCGTGTTGGTCGTCATGCATAATTGGAATGCGTAGTTTGTTTTTAAGCGTATCTTCGATAGCAAAACACTTCGGTGCAGAAATATCCTCCAAGTTAATGGCACCAAAGCTGGGCGCGATTGCAGTAATGGCGGCTATAATTTCGTCCGGTTCATGTACATCAAGCACAATTGGCACTGCATCAATATCTGCAAAGTGCTTAAACAACATAGCTTTGCCCTCCATGACGGGCATCGCACCATATGGCCCTATATCGCCAAGCCCTAGTACTGCTGAACCGTCTGAAATAATTGCTACTAAATTATTTGTCCACGAATAATCTCTAAGCTCGTCAGGATGGGCTGCCACGTATGAAGAAACGGCTCCAACTCCAGGACTATAATAAGCACTAAGTTTATCCTTTGAATCAGGAACATCTCGAAGACTGGTTTGAATTTTACCCTTGTATTTCTTATGTAGTTCGAGCGCTAATTGTGCGTAATCCATCATGACCCCAATGCTTTAGTGTACTGGTCTACAGTATATCCCATTCGTTATTACGAAACTTGCGTGATCATTAATTTATGGAGCACAAGTATAAATAAGGCACAGTACAGTAGTTCGTATATCCAACCATAAGGCCTCTCGCCCCATTGTAGCCAGCTGTGAAACCTATAAAATGCATTCTTTGGCAGTTTTCGCTTTCCGAAAATTAACCAGGTAAAGTCAGGTAGTGCCGCAAAGAACATGCCAACTACAGCAGCTTGCCACAGAGTTGGCCAGGTCAATAGTATAATAGCCAAGGCCGTAAAGCACGCAGTCGCGTCAATAAACAATATGGTTGTAAAGGTTCTGTCCCAATGTTTCATATTCTTGACACGTCCAAAGTGCGGCAGAGAGTCGCATACAAAATGTGACGCAAATGCAATTGGCGCAACAAGATATGGCTGCTTGACTGTCAGTCCGACAATTGCACCAACAAGCGTATGATTAATTCCTGTCATTACGCTTAACTATACAGTATGCTCATTTTACCCTTATAAGGGTTGCTATAGGGGCGAAAAGCTGCTAGACTACACCCTCGTTATGTCAACAACAGCAGCAATTCAAGCAAAGTATCTCAAACCCAAAGTAGTCGACGTGCAAAGCGGCGACACAGTTAAAGTGCACCAGCGAATTCGCGAGGGCAATAAGACTCGTGTCCAGGTATTCGAAGGCATGGTCATACGGACAAAGCGAACCGGTTCACTGACGAGCAGCATTACTGTTCGGAGAATCGCAAGCGGCGTTGGGGTAGAGAAGAGTTATCTTTTGCACAGTCCGCTTATCGAAAAAGTGGAAGTTGTTAAACGTAGCAAAGTACGCCGCAATTTCTTAAGCTACATGCGAAACCGTAGTGGTAAGTCAGCTCGACTAAGCGGTGTTGATTTTGATCGTGAGAAAGTAAACGATACGTCAGTTGCTGAGGAGCAAACAAAAAAGACTACTGATTCATCAGAAGTCACAGACGAAAAAACTGAAGAATAAAAAACTTCTTCATAGTCATAGTGCTCATGCTAAGATAACTGCATGAGCACTATTTCTTTACCAACACTTAACAAACTAAATATCTACGCTTCTCTGGCACATCTTTTGCAAGCGCTGGCAGTCTTCATGCTAGCTCGCGACTTCACGCTTCCTATAAATATATCCTTACTAAGATTCAATCAATCTACCCAAGGTCTCGATCCAGGCGTGCAGGAAATATACAGATTACCCTTAGCCTCACTTATTATTGGGTTCTTTTTGTTATCAGCTTTTTTTCACGCTATTATCTCTACTTTGTATCGTCGACGCTACGAACAAGATCTCTCCCAGGGTATTAATCGCCTTCGATGGATTGAGTACGCACTTAGCGCCAGTACTATGATGGTAGCCATAGCAATGCTCGTAGGTGTCTATGACCTAGCTAGTCTACTTATGATTTTCGCACTGACAGCTGGCATGAACTTGATGGGGCTTGTTATGGAGGTGACAAATAAGAAATCCAAGAATCCTAGCTGGCTAAGTTACCTCATAGGCTGCGGCGCAGGAATAGTACCGTGGATTGTCATTGCCTTATACTTCTGGGCTAGTAGCCACTACGCAAATAGCGCACCACCAACTTTCGTATATTACATTTATGGCTCAATCTTCATATTCTTCAACGGATTTGCAATCAATATGTGGCTACAATATAAGCGACTAGGGAAGTGGAGTAACTACTTGTACGGCGAACGAACCTATATCATATTAAGCCTCGTCGCTAAGTCCGCTTTAGCCTGGCAAGTATTTGCTGGCACTCTTCGACCAAACTAGATGATAGGCATAGATGAAGTTGGTCGTGGAACTTGGGCGGGTCCGCTTCTTGTAGCCGCAGTGCGACTTCACGGTGATATAGCTGGCTTGACTGATAGTAAGTTACTGTCAGCTAAGAAACGTGCGATTTTAGCCCTTCAGATACAAAAGACTGCCGATATAGGTCTCGGCTGGGTATCGGCAGAAACCATAGACTCATTAGGTCTAACACGGTGTCTGGAGATAGGTGCCTTGCGTGCTGTTTCTGAACTGAGGGCTAATTCTTCTGAACCTATCATCATAGACGGCACACAGAATTTCTTGCCAGAAACGTACGCAGTTGAGACTCACGTTAAAGCCGAGCTCAACTTTCCGTCTGTAGCGGCCGCCTCAATTATCGCTAAAGAGCTCAGGGACTCCTATATGCGCGCAATTGCCACAAAACATCCTGAGTATGCATTCGAATCACACGTCGGCTATGGTACAGCAGTACACGCGCAGGCGCTGCAACAATTCGGAGTCATTGAATCGTTACACCGACTGAGCTTTAAGCCAATTAAGGCACTACTCCTCAACGCGAGGTAACTCGGTCATTTTCCGGTAGTCACCTAACTCCAGTGTCTTCTCGTACGGGTGAGAAGGTAATTCTTGCTCTCGCTTTTTTCGCGCCTTATCAAACGCCTCATTTGCGTCAAATGCTGCAGCGAGCACGCCAAGATGATACATAATGTTGTACTCATCAAAGTCATTCGCTTCAAATCGATAGTCTTTACTCATACGCATCGCTCCAACTGATAGTGGATGCAGTCTGCTCTTGGGCTTGAGAGGTTTTTTAACTTCTTGTTTAAAGTCAGCTGGATTTACTGAATACTCTTTTTCAGTCCAAGAACCTAGGTTCTCCATAGATCGAATATGTCTTTTAAGTGACAGTGATACCATTTGACCAGCTCTTACTTCGTCTTTCATGAGTGCATATTTAAAGTCCGCACCGTGAACCGCTCGTGCATTATCGTGAAGACGTGAGAAATCCGATGATTCCTGTGGCAAGGCTAGCGACCGCATAGCTGCATCCCGTGCAGCAGTAAAGTAGCGTGCTGAAACAACGTATTTTGAAAAGTTTAGTATCCAGCCGTCATCATCTCTCTTAAGTGAGCGTCTAGCGACAAGTATCTCTAGTAATTCAGGTTCCTTGGGCATTAACCGCTCCCCAATGACAAAACCTGCGTAATTTTCAGGAATATCTACAACATAACTGCGCGCAACGCCAACATACTCTGGGCTATCGGTTAACGCTAGTGCTCCGCTTTTGCCGGTCTCGACTTTAGTCGCAATTGCACCGATTACCGATCCGACAAAACGAAAGTTAGTCTGCCATGCCTCAATTGCATATTCGGTTGTTTCTATTGCCAGTCCAGCAACACCCTTTAATTGAGCTTCACGTAGTTCACGCATGCTCTCGCGTATATTTCGGAGGGCTAATTCCGTTTGATCAACGGGCTCATTTTCCATAAGAGTGAACTATACAACTTTATGCTACATTAGTAAATAATATGTCTACGTATATAGGTCGAACTGCAGAGAATATGGCTCTTCAAGAGCTTGAACTGCTTGGCTTCAATCTAGTAGCCCAAAACTGGCGAACAAGACTATGCGAAGTAGATATAATCGTCTCTAAAGGTGACACTATCTATTTCGTCGAAGTAAAGTATCGTCGGTCTTCAGTATCGGGCGATGGCATAGACTATATTACTTCTAAGAAGTTACAGCAGATGCGCTTTGCGGCTGAACTATGGTGCGCACAGAACAGGTGGCTGGGCGACTATGAACTGGCAGCAATCGCCGTATCAGGGAGTGACTATACTGTTGGCGACTTAGTGCTCTGTGGCTGAATACCGAACAAGCCATTTCTTGACGGCCTCATGATCGCGATTACGCCAGGCAACTCTCGCAGCAATATCTGAGTACCCAACAAGAATGTTTCTATGAAGCATTTTATGTGATTCAAGCGGCTCGAAAAATTCATGATAGCGCTTCTGCCAAGCCTCGTCATTCATCGCACCGGCACAATATGTGGGTAAGTAGTCAAATGATTTACTTTTGCCCAGAGTATCTTGAATCCATTCCCAGTTCTCAGTCATATACTCCCAAGTTATTTCACGAAGTCGATAATTGCGCATAAATAGTGCAATCCATCTCAGGAGATCCTGCGGTCGCACAAACCCATTTATCCCAAGAGCCTTTTCAAGTATTCGTTTTGCGAGCATAGGATCCTTAGTACTACTGAGAGCGCCCGTTATGTCGCTTTGCACTTCAGGATGCGCTGATGGATACTGCTCAAGCAAGTCCATTGCATACGAATCATCATCGTGCCGTACCATTACGGATAGGATTGTGCCACGTATTTCAGCAGGAAGAGACTCGATTGAGTCCGCTTTTTTGAAACGTGCTTTCGCTTCATTAAGCGCAGACTCGTCTTCAGAACCTACCATTAGCGACAGGGCAGTATGACGAAGTTGTTTCGTGTTTGGATCATCGTCTTTTTGATCATCCCATCCAAGCGTCGTATACCATTGTTGCGACAATTGCTTGCGCAGGGTACGGAGTGCCGCTTCTGATTCTTCATCGCCTTCAGTGATAACACTCGCACTACCAATCACCCGCGTAATCAGCCCCCAAACGTTATCTCGAGGCTCGCTTGCTGTGTGCTCAATAATCTGAAGTGCTTTGGTAAGTGAGTCATCGCCACGCCGCGCCAGCAGCAGTAAATCATTTAGCATGTTTATTCTGGCTTCAGCTGAAATCTTTTGGTTTTGTAACTGAGTGATGAGGTGCTGTGTATGATTGTCGCCAATATATTGGGTGACAAAATGTGCGCTACCTTGATGATTCAGCAGGATAGGGTTCTTGCTTTCACTGACGATCGTGGCTTCTTTTGTCTTCAAGAGGTCAGGTTTTAATGTTTCATTAGCCAATAGCGGTATAGGCCAGAGTGTTGTATCGTTTTGCGCATCTAATACAAACCGCTCCTGTGACAAATGAACTTTTTCGGCATCTTGTGAAACACGGACAAGCGCCAAGCCCGGTTGCGTTATCCAAGGGGTCATGAGCGCACCAATGTCCTTGCCGCTCACTTCACTCATGGCACGCCATAAGTCTTCCCTGGTGGTGTTCCCGTATTCGTGTCGATGAAAATATATCTGGAGAGCTTTCGAAAAATCTTTGTCTCCAATGTAGTCTCGAAGCATTTTCAGTAGTCTTCCACCCTTGGCATAGACGATACCCGGATCAAACAGTGTTTCTATTAGCTCTGGGTCTGTAACCTTAACTCCGACTGGTTGTATGTCTTTATATATGTCTCTGTTCGACGAACTAATTATGTCGAGCGCAGTATAGTGCTCCCATTGCTTCCATTCTGGATGAATTACGTCGAGAGAAAGGTGCTCCATGATACTTGCGAAGCTTTCGTTTAACCACAAGTCATCCCACCATTGCATTGTGACAAGATTGCCAAACCACTGATGAGAAAGTTCATGTGCGACAACGATCGACACATATTGCTCTGAACTTATTGATCTATTTTGAGGATCGGCCAACAACGCTACTTCACGGTAAGTGATGAGCCCCCAGTTTTCCATGGCTCCTGCATCAAAGTCAGGTAACGCGACCTGATCACACTTACTCAGCGGAAAAGGCACACCAAAGTACTCTGTATAGAATTCCAAGAGCTTAACTGCTTCGTGAGTGGCATACGTAAGCTGCTCTACTGGTCTCGCGACAGCTGACCACGATCTGACAACAATGCCATCTTTGGTTTTTGCCTCAAAGCAGTGCATCTTACCAATGACAAAAGCAAGCAAGTATGTACTCATACGAGGGGTTTTTTCAAAGCTAATCCGCGAAAGCCCGTCACTAGATTCTCGGCTCAGCTCAGGTGTGTTACTTAATACAACCTGACCCTCAATAGCTGGCGTCTCTATACTTAGCGAGAACGTCGCTTTTGCTGCCGGCTCATCAATACATGGAAACGCCTCTCGGGCATGATGGCTTTCAAACTGCGTTGCTAAAATGACTTCCTCAACACCGTCATGATCAAAGCGACTAGGATAAATACCATTCATTACATCAGTAATGCTACCCTTGAATTCTACTGTAACCGTGTAGTTCCCTGGATATAATTTATCTTCCGTATGCAAGCGAACTTCTTCGAGCTTTTTGTGGTGATGAATCCGTGTAACCTCAGGACTATGTTCACGTTTTCGTTCATGTCGAGTAATCGTTGCGCCAGTTATAGTCAGGTCACGTTGGTGCAGCGTTATTCGTTGAGCGGGTTTTTTTAACTGCCCTGTAATGACCGCTGAGCCACTGAAACTTTTGCTACCCTCGGCAATTTTAAGAGTTAATTCGTAGTGTTCTGGAGCGAATGATGCATGGAGGCGTTTGGCAGATGACATGTAATTAATCGTAGCATGGCTTGATGAAAGCTGTGTCGTTATGCTATAGTTAACACGTTGTCCGGCCGTTCTCAGGTCGGCTTTTTTCATCTTAAACCCCCGGAAGGAACCACAATGGATCTAGAAATTAAACAGTTAGTACTCGCCATCAAACAAATCGCGGAAGAGAAAAACCTACCAGAAGAAGTCGTACAAGACGTTATCCAGCAGGCACTCGCCGCTGCATGGCGCCGTGACTTTGGTGATCGCGAACAAGAAGTGCGCGCAGAGTTAAATCAAAGCAACGGCGATGTGACTATCTTTGCCAGCAAAGAAGTCGTTGAAGTCGTAGGTGACCCACAAGTAGAGATTAATGTTGCCGACGCACAGAAAATCCGAAAAGATGCTGCAGTGGGCGAATTTGTAGAAATAGTCGAGAAGCCAACAACCTTTGGTCGTGTCGCTGCACAAACTGCTCGACAGGTTATTATCCAGAAACTACGTGAAGCTGAACGAGAAGTCGTGCTTAGTCTTTTTGAAGATAAAATCGGTACGATTATCAACGCTACTGTGCAACGAGCTGAAGCTCGAATTGTACGTGTTGATCTTGGAAAAGCTACGGGCATTATGCCTATCAGCGAACAAATTCCTGGTGAGCGCTACTATCCCGGTGCCCGAATCAAAGTGTATCTAAAAGATGTTGAGCGCGGCACTCGAGGTCCACAGCTAATTCTCTCGCGCGCCACAGGTGAGTTCGTGAAACAGCTTTTCATGAACGAAGTTCCTGAGATGGAAAGTGGCGCAGTAGAGATCAAAGAAATCGCGCGTGAAGCTGGTGTCCGTACAAAGATTGCAGTGGCTAGCAACGTTGCCGGCGTTGATCCCGTAGGGACATTTGTTGGTGGTCATGGAACTCGCGTACAAGCTGTTATGGGCGAAATTGGTGATCAGGAAAAGATAGACATCATTGTATATGACGAAGATCCAGCGACTTTCATTAAGAACGCACTTTCACCTACAGAAGTAGTTAAAGTAGAGATCTACGAATCAGAAAAGAAGGCAATTGTACGAGTTGGCGAAGATCAGCTATCAATTGCTATCGGAAAAAACGGTCAGAACGTACGATTGGCAAGCAAACTTACAGGCTACGAACTAGATATTGCTCCGAGCAACACACCTAAACCAGTTGAAAAGGCTACAGAGCCTGAAGCTGAAGAACCAGCTGCCGCACCAGTTGTCACATCAACGCCAACCCCTGCGAAGCCGCGACTAAAGCGAAAAGAAGAGCTTGAAAGCAGTCTGCTGAGCGCCATAGAAGAGCACGGCGAAGCAGCTGATAGTACAGACGAATCCAAAGAATAGTTGTTCTATCAAAAAGACGAATTAGCACTCTTGCAATGGGAGTGCTAATTCGATACACTTTTACGTATGACAGTCACCTTAACAGACTGTCGTGAGGGAACACTATGGACGAACAAAAAGAATTTCATGATTTTTTAGAACACTTGACGGACAACGCCAAGAACAGTCTGCAGCATGCTGAGGCAATCGCGCGCGGCTTTGGCTCAGCCTATATTGGCACAGAGCATTTATTACTCGGCGTACTAGCCCAAGAATCATCTATCGCCGCCAAGGTACTAGAATCGATTGGTGTAACACTTGATCGCGCTAAACTTGCGCTGGATTTGACTCCAAAATCAATGATTGTACAAGTCGGCAATAGAGGCCTGAGCGAGACCGCAAAGCTTACCCTAAAGATGAGCTGGGAAGTCGCCCAAGAATTTAACCAAGATTATTGCGGTACTGAGCATATTCTCTACAGCATTCTCAATCAAAAGAACGCGCGAGCTACTGTTTTACTTCGAGACATGAATGTCAGTATCGAGGGTCTGTTAGGCGAGCTTGAAAGCTATTTGAGTCGACAGCAATATGATCAGGGAGAGGGTACGTCAGGGCGCACAAAACGGCGACGACGAAGTAGCGGCTCAGCACTCGACTATTTTGGTACAGACCTTACTGCACGCGCCAAAGCCGGTGAGCTTGATCCTGTTATTGGCCGCGAAGACCAAATAAAGCGCATGATCACGATACTCGGTCGTAGAACAAAAAATAATCCAGTACTCATAGGTGAACCAGGTGTGGGTAAAACAGCAATTGTAGAAGGTCTCGCACAACGTATAGTCGCTGAAGAGGTGCCTGAAATATTGCTAGATCGCCGTATTGTCATGCTTGATCTCGCCGCCATGATAGCGGGAACGAAGTATCGAGGTGAATTTGAAGAGCGACTGAAGAAAGTACTCGATGAGCTCACTGATGATAAAAAGACTATCGTTTTTATAGATGAGATGCATCTGTTGGTCGGCGCAGGAGCTGCAGAAGGCGCAATGGACGCCGGCAACATGCTTAAGCCGGGACTGGCACGTGGTGCAATTCGTATGATCGGCGCCACGACTATGGATGAGTACAGTAAGTATATAGAGAAAGATGCGGCTCTTGAACGTCGCTTCCAACCAGTCATGGTGCCCGAGACAACCATACCTGAAACAATTGCAATCATTCGCGGACTAAAAAAGCACTATGAAGATTTCCATGGTGTGAAGATTTCTGACGAAGTTGTTAAAGACGCAGTCGCTATGGCAAAACGCTACATAAATGATCGCTTTATGCCTGACAAAGCTATAGACCTTATAGACGAGGCAGCGTCACAGGCCAGAATAGAACGTCGAAAAACACCCGTTGAAGCACGAAAGCTACAGCGCGAGCTTCGTATAGTGACGAGCCGCATGGAAGACGCAGTCGACAACGAAGACTATGAGCGAGCTGCAAAGTTCAAAACTAGAATGAGCCAAATAAACAAACGGCTTGAAGAACTTCACGCAAATCAAGATAAATCCCATCAGGTGTCGCTCACTAGCGACGACATAGCTCGAGTAGTGAAGATGATTACAGGTGTGCCGTTAACGAAGCTCAAGAAAACAGAATCGCACTGGCTGATGGAGCTTGATAGACACCTTAAGAAACATGTAATCGGTCAAGACGTCGCTGTTGAATCCATCGTAAAAGCAATCCGACGAAATCGTTCCGGAATCACTCCTGCCAATAAGCCGATTGGATCATTCGTGTTCCTCGGCCCTACGGGTGTCGGTAAAACTGAGCTTGCTCGGGTACTAGCACGTGAGTACTTCGACTCAGAGGATGCACTAATCAAGATCGATATGTCGGAGCTTTCCGAGCGTCACACCGTTGCTCGACTCGTCGGTGCGCCAGCAGGCTACGTCGGCTACGAAGAGGGTGGTCAGTTGACCGATAAGATTCGCCGCCAACCATATTCGCTTATATTGCTGGATGAGATTGAAAAAGCACATCCAGATGTGTTCCACATTTTGCTGCAGATTTTGGAAGACGGCTACTTAAGCGATGCAAAAGGCAGACGTGTAGATTTCAGTAACACCATTATCATTATGACGAGTAATGTTGGTGCTGAAAAAATGCAAAAAGAAGCAAAGCTTGGCTTTAGAGCTTCGAGCAGTTCTGACCTTAACCAATTAACAGAGCTGCACGACGAAACGAGTGAAGCTGTTAAGGACGAACTCAAGCGAATCATGCGACCTGAATTGCTAAATCGCATAGATAAAGTAGTGAGTTTTAATGCTCTTACTAAGAAAGATGTCCAAAAGATCCTTGAGCTACAGATAAAAGATCTGGTACATCGCATAGGTGAGCAGAAATTTGGCCTTAGGGTGCAACCTTCCGCTAAACACCGTCTACTTGAACTCGGTTTTGATGCATACAATGGCGCAAGACCTATGCGTCGAGCAATTCAAGATCACCTTGAAGATACGCTTGCAGAGCATATAATTTCTGGTGCAGCAGAAAAGGGTCAAGTCTTCGTTGTAGGGGCTCGAAAAAACACCTTCACAGTCGCAGTTGAATCCGAATAGCACTGCTATACTAGGTTTACATGAAACATTCACGAATCATTTCGATCGTTATTCTGATTATTGGTATCGTAGTCGGTTACGGCGTGGTCACCAATCAGTCATATCTCAGGGACCAATGGCAGCTATACAACTACACTCCTAGCGAAGAAGTCAGCAATCTTGGGGCTGCCGCATTACTAAATGGAACGGGTAAGCGTTATTACTACCTGTCTGAACCACAAATTGAGGACAAACAAACATTTGCTCAACACTGTCCTGTCGAAGAATCTACTATAGTGCTCGGCTGTTACGATGGTCGTGTCATGTATCTGCTAAACGTAGACGATGACAGACTGCGTGGCGTAGAAGAAGTCACTGCTGCTCATGAGACGCTGCATGCAGTCTACTCGAGACTTACAGATAAAGAACGTGCAAGAATTGATACGCTCGTCGACGCAGTCTACAAAAAGCAAAACAATGCACGACTCACAAAAGTTATAGATGCATATAGAGTGCGCGAGCCAAATGATATAAACAATGAGCTTCATTCAATCCTCGCGACAGAAGTAAGGGATATCGGGTCCGAACTAGAAGACTATTATGCTAAATACTTTACTGACCGAATGCGTCTCGTCTCGATGGCAGAAACGTATCAGAGTGTATTTACTGATCTTGAAGACCAAGTCGCCAGCTATGACGAGCAGCTAAAGAATCTTCGCAAGTCTATAGAATCTTCGCAAGGTACACTCACAAGCAAACAAAATGCCATAACCTCGCAACGTACAAGGATGGACACCCTGCTTCGCAACAACCAAATTAGTGAATATAACAGTCTAGTTGCTTCCTATAATGCAAGTGTTGTCGATTATAACAATCGCGTAGACGACCTAGAGAGCGATATCGACAAATACAACGATCTTGTCATTAAGCGCAATGAAGTAGCTACGGCTCAGAAAAATCTCGTCGAAAGTATCAACGCTGGCTTCAGCACAATTAAGCAGGAGCCCTGAGCCATGGCGAAGAAATCTGCAGCACAATATATCTGTAGTAACTGTGCTGCGACGTTTACGCGCTGGGAAGGCAAATGCAGCAATTGTGGTGCATGGAATACACTTGAGCAACAAGTTAGCGGTACAGGCTCTGTCGTTACGTCAGGCAAGGTGCTTGAAGCGACTTTAGTAGGTGACAAGAACGCATTCCATGAAAAACCGCGAATCCAAACTACCATGAGGGATGTAGATGCGGTTTTGGGCGGCGGGTTCGTGCCTGGCAGCGTTATTCTTATAACGGGGCAGCCTGGCATTGGTAAGTCGACGCTACTCCAGCAAATTGCACACTTAGTAGCCAAGCAAAACGATGTACTCTACGTGAGCGGCGAGGAATCCGCACAGCAGGTATTTTTGCGCTCACAACGACTCGGAGCGAGTGCGAAAGATTCGCTGTTCATCGCCAACTCAAATAGTGCAGATGATATTATCGCGAGCATGCAAAAGACACAGTATTCACTTGTTATTGTTGATTCAATTCAAACAATTCAAACAAGTAATGTGCCTACGAGTCCAGGGTCACCAACACAGATCATGCAGAGTACGCACGTCCTTATGGCGGCGGCCAAGCAGACAAATACCGCCATAATCCTCGTAGGACACGTAACCAAAGACGGCGACATGGCAGGTCCTAAACTGCTAGAACATCTCGTTGATGTTGTTCTGACGCTTGAAGGAGACCGCTACGGTGGATTTAAGCTATTGAGAAGTGTTAAGAATCGTTTTGGATCAACTAATGAGTCAGGAATCTTTGAAACAACCGAAACGGGCCTCAAAGAAGTAGTCAACCCATCAGCCGCCCTTTTGGCTGAACGACAGGTGAGCGATGGTTCGGTGGTGCTTGCGACAATGGAAGGGAGCAGACCACTGCTCGTAGAAGTTCAGGCATTGGTCACTACAACCAGTTTTGGATATCCCAAACGTGCGTCATCGGGGTATGACTTAAACAGACTGAGTTTGCTTATAGCTATGATATCCCGACGAACTAAACTCGATCTCTCACAGTCAGATGTATTCATCAACATCGTTGGCGGACTACGCATAAGTGAGCCCGCAGCAGACCTCGCCGTCTGTTTAAGTATCGCCTCGGCAGCTAAGGGCATCCAGCTCAATGAAGATCTTGTGGTGTTTGGAGAAGTTGGATTATCTGGCGAAGTTCGACACGTGCCATTCATGGAAGCTCGCATGCGAGAAATCAAGAAACTTGGCTTCAAGGGTGCAATTGGTCCAACTCACACGCCAAAAGTAGCTGGATTACACAGTGTTAAAAACATTCAAGAAGCTGTCGCTGTCGCGCTAAAGTCTACGTAGCTACGGTTTTGTGACGGTGATAGATTTCGTATCTATAACTGAATTTGAACCATCTCTAGCTTCCACAGTAATCGTATGTGAGCCGTTTCCAACCGATACGGCTTTTTGCGTAGTTGGTGCTGCGACAGTCGAAGTAGAACCTCCGTTACCGGATACAGTAACTTTGTATGAACTTGCTCCACTTTTTGCAGACCAAATGATCGTAAAGTTTGCTCCAACACTCGATCCATTACCCGGGCTAGTTATATCAAAAGACGCACTTGATCCGGATCCTCCGCCGACGCTCTGAGTTGCATTGTCAGAAGCGTCGTATAGTCCTTTGTCGATGACTACTACACTGAACCTGTGTTCACCGGCAGAAAGTCCAGTTGCAGTAAACTCCATCGTTCCAGCACCAGCTGTTTGGTTTGACACTATTTGGTCGTCCACTATGAACTGGATGGCGTCGAGTTCAAACTTACCCTGAGTGACACTTGCAGTCATCTTCGCACTACTATCGACACTGAGCGTAACAGTCGGTTTCGCATCATCACAGTTGTGTACATCATCCTTATCGACAGGTGCGGCACCACCACCGCCTCCACCAGCTTGAGGGAAGCGCGTCTTTACACCTGCAAGCCATCTGCCGTACGCAGGGTCTGAGGACGGAATCTCTGCATCAACATTTCCAGCGCCCGTCATTTCTTTTCGTGCTCGCTGAGGCGTACAGTCTGTCGCCAATTTGCCACTCACGGAGTCGACTGTATATTTGCTGTTACTATTTGCCTTCTTTGGAGTAAAGAATGATGCAAAACGATCGACTCTACCGCCGTTATCTACTTGGAACCCAGTGGTTGGATCTAAACGAACCTCTTTAATTCCTGCCGGCTTGTTGAACTTCTCGTCACCCATTCCGGCGTGTGCCGCTTTCATATAGGCAGTCCACATTGGACCAGTCTGAAGATGCGTCGTACTGTTCATCGCGCGGTTGTCATGGTTACCAACCCAAATCCCGGTCACAATTCTGGTGGAATAACCCATCATCCAACCATCTTTTGCATCGTTCGTCGTTCCCGTTTTACTAGCAGTAGTGATTCCTGGAATAGTAAAGTACGCATTTGAGTTGCCGAACGTCGGCACACGTGCAGCATTATCGGAGAGTATGTCATTAATGTTGTACGCTACTTGCTCATCAAGTATTCGCTTGCCTTCTGCATCTTTCCAATCCTTCAGCACTTTACCTGTTGGGCTTTCTACTCTTAATACGTACGTTTGTGGTTTGTATATACCACCACGAGCAAATAGTGAGTAAGCGTGGGTATGTTCTGCCAACTTAACTTCCGCACCACCAATAGCCATTGAGAGACCGACTTGTGGGCAACCATCTGCACAGAACGAAGGCTCGCCTGCATCACGAATAAAGTTCATGACGTTGCCTTGACCTGCGATATACATTGCCTTAATCGCCGGGATGTTACGAGATTCAGCCAAGGCTGATCGTATGCTTATTGCACCGCGATATCCCTTGTCAAAGTTCAGAGGTTTGTACGCACCAAAGTCAGTAGCGACATCGTACATAGTTGAGCCTGGACCCCATTTGCCCGTCTCAAAGAGTTTTGAGTACTCAAACGGCTTGATAGAAGATCCTGGCTGTC
Source organism: uncultured Candidatus Saccharibacteria bacterium (assembly GCA_964576475.1). Classification (GTDB taxonomy): domain Bacteria; phylum Patescibacteriota; class Saccharimonadia; order Saccharimonadales; family CAZNVG01; genus CAZNVG01. The sequence goes on from CAZNVG010000001.1 coordinate 66,274, forward strand.
GCATAGCTTGAGCCGCATCATAGTTTCCATAGCCAGGGTAGGTATACCCTCGTGAGCCAACGTATGCCAATACCTGGCCAGTTGCAATATCCTCAGAGACGAGTGCGGCATTATCACCTTTAGGTTCAACAGATTTCATGTTCTCAGCCATGGCTTTTTCTGCTGCTTTTTGCTTGTCGTAATCTAGTGTTGTGATGACCTTAAGCCCACCATTTAGCACCGTATTGGCGCCAAGTTCATTTTCAAGCTGTCCTTGGACTTCCTTGACGAAGTGCGGTGCATCGGGCGGCACGTCGCCGACTTTTTTATCAAGCGGAATCACCTTAGCAAGTGTATCGACTTTCTTGGCTGCCTCTGCTTCTTCTTCTTTGATATATCCTTGGTCCTTCATAAGATCAAGTACGCGATCGCGCTTAGCAATCAGACGATCAGTATTGTCACCATATGGAGAGAAAAAGGTCGGTGACTGAGGAATAGAGGCCAGCATCGCAGCCTCATCTAAGGTTAGGTCATTAGACTTCTTGTTAAAGAAACTTTTACTTGCCGACTCAATACCGTATTCGCGCGGCCCGCCGTAAGGAATCTGGTTGAGATAAAATGCAAGGATCTGATCCTTTGAATATTTAGCTTCAATTTCTTCTGATAAAATAACTTCTTTCACTTTTCTGGTGTACGTTCTCTCGTTGCTGAGGAGCGCGTTCTTGACGAACTGCTGAGTAATAGTTGAACCGCCACCCTTACTTGAATCGCCTGTTATAACTCCAAGTGCCGCTCGAGACAGACCACTGTAGCTGAAACCGCCATGTTTATAGAAATCTTTGTCTTCAAGTGCCACAGTCGCGTTGCGAATGTATGGCGACATGTCCTTAAAGTCTATGATCGTTCTGTTCTCAGTACCTGACGTCTGGTACAACAAATGCGTACCGCTGCGATCATAGAAACGAGTAGCCTGCTTGATTTTTGCAAGTTCAGCATTGATGTCGCTCGGGAGATCCTTTTTAAAGTATGCAAATACTGCCGCTGCCAGCAGTATCATCAGAAATAAACCAATTCCAGCAATTTTAAGCAGTTGCGTAGCGCCTTCTCGGCTAAATACATACTTAGCGACGCGTTTAGGATGCAGTCTCCAAATGATTCGCTTCATGCGACCTTTGGGCATCAATGCAAGTCGATCTGCTTTGCGACGCATCTTTACATCCTTACGATGCTTGAATCGATCAGCCAGATTGGTGTTTTGCTTGATTGAACTAGCTCGCGTTTTTGCCGCGCTATGTGTGTGAGATTTACGGCCACGGCGACGGAGTGGGTTTGCATTCATAGGTTTAGTTATCTAAATCCTTCATTTGATTAACTCTAGTCTAACGCTAGCAGTATATCGCAAGCTCGCGGGCACGTGAAGATTGCGCTACAATGAATATCATGATAAAAAATCAAACTTATTATTCTCATTCAGAGTATCGCTAACACAAAAGATACTTTATGCTTAGTACTAAGGTAAGCGTCATCGCAGACGCAGTAATAGGATTAAAAAAACCGTGACACTATCAGAAGAACTCACCTGGCGGGGCTTTACGAACCAAACAACGCTTAAGGACCGCAATCAACTCGATGCCGAGAAATTTACCGTTTATTTTGGTGTTGACCCTAGTTCTGACTCCATGACCATTGGCAACCTTGCGGGCATGATGATGGTTCGGCACTTTCAGCAGTATGGATGTAAGGTATTTCTTCTGGTTGGCGGGGCAACAGGCTTCATCGGAGACCCAGACGGCAAAGACACAGAGCGTAACTTACAGCCACTTGAAGTAATTGATCACAACAAAAAAGCAATTGCCTCACAATTTTCTACACTCCTCGGTGAAGGCAGCTTCACGCTTGTCGACAACTACGACTGGTTCAAGGATATAAACGTTTTGGATTTTTTGCGCAACACAGGCAAACATTACTCAGTCACACAGCTACTCGATCGTGATTTCATTGCAAGTCGCATTGGTGAAGGCGGAAGTGGAATTAGCTACGCAGAGTTCAGCTACTCCTTATTACAAGGTTATGACTTCTTGCACCTTTTTAGAGAATACGGTGTAAACATGCAACTATGCGGCGCTGACCAATGGGGTAACTCTATCAGTGGCGTTGATCTAGTTCGCAAGGTGACAGGAAAAGAAGTGCACATTTGGTCTGCGCCACTTGTCATGAACAAATCTACAGGTAAAAAGTTTGGCAAAAGTGAAGATGGTGCGGTTTGGCTAGATGCCAAAAAGACAAGTATCTACAGCTTCTATCAGTTTTGGCTTAACACAGACGACGCAGGAGTTATTGATTATCTAAAAATCTACACGCTGCTTTCGCAGGACGAAATTGAGAAGCTTGCACAGACGACAGCAGATGAACCTGAAAAGAGAGCAGCACAAAAAACACTCGCCTATGAAGTAACAAAGCTTGTTCATGGTTTCGACGCCGCAGACAGTGTGTCGCGCATCACCCAAGTACTGTTTGGAGGTTCTTCGTACGAATTACTCCAGCCAGACGATTTTGTACAACTTGCTGAGCAATTACCGCTGGCAAATGTATCGCTCGGTGATCAGCTTATCGAGTCACTCGTAGCAACAAATCTAGCGAGTTCCAATACTGAAGCTCGTCGCTTCCTGCAAGCCGGTGCTGTTTCCCTTAACGGACAGTCCGTCACGCTTGAAACCACTTTGGAAAAAGAAGCATTTTTGCATAATCACGCTATTCTGAAGCGAGGCAAGAACGCTACTGCTATTCTGCAGTTAGTACCATAGGGCACGCAATATGCGTCTAACTGACTCGATACAGTACCTAAAAGGTGTTGGTCCAGAAACAGGGATCAAACTTCAACGATTAGGTATACGTACAATCTTTGACTTAATTAATCACTGGCCTCGACAGTATGAAGATTACTCAAAGATACAATCTATCAGGAACATCACTCCGGGCCCGGTTACTCTAGAAGTACAATTTCGTTCCGTAAAATCTCGCTACGTTCGTCGCGGCATGCACATAACAGAAGCAACGGCTTTCGATGCGACGGGAGCTGTCAAAATAGTATGGTTCAACCAGCCGTATAGAGCAGACTCTCTAAGAAACAGTCACAGCTATTTCCTATCAGGCGAGTTGTCATTTAATAACATGCAGCTAAGCATCGTTAATCCAGCTATTGAGCTTGCTACTGATATGCCAGCAAACACCGCACGGATTCTGCCTAAATATCGAGAAACAAAAGGCATAACATCAAATCAGCTTCGAAAACTATTCGCATCAGCACGTTCACTCATGCACGATTTACCAGAAAACTTGCCAAGCTGGATGATAGCGGAGAACGACCTCATTCCTCATGCTGCGGCAATTGAGACATTGCACTTTCCACACAGTATAGAAGACCTTAGCGCCGCCAAGCGCCGTTTGGCATTTGAGGAGGCACTTGGGCTAACGCTCGCTACCCAAATAACACGAAAAGAAATAGAGCATGAAAAGGGAATAGCCCTGGAATATGATGAACTACTCATCAAAAACTTTGTTGCCAACCTTCCATTCACGCTAACGAAAGATCAGAAGATAGTCAGCTGGAAAATTCTTGGCGATTTACAAGCCGCCCGTCCAATGAATCGACTCGTAGAAGGTGATGTGGGATCCGGCAAGACGGTGGTGGCAGCTATAGCCGCGCTACATACCCTCAATGCTGGCCACCAAGTGTTGCTGCTTGCGCCAACAGAGCTACTGGCTAGACAACATTATAAATCTGTCACAAATCTTCTTAAGGGATTCATCGATCCTGATCAGATCGCCTTACTAGTCGGTGGACTCAAAAAGCCTGAGAAAGAAACCGTGAAACGCTCTGCAGCCGCAAACACGCAGCGTCTCATTATAGGAACGCACGCACTTCTAGAAGAGTCATTGGAAATGTCTTCACTTGGGCTCATCATCATTGATGAACAGCATCGGTTCGGCGTTCGTCAGCGTCAGAAACTCGTAGCAAAAGCAGGCCACATGCCGCACGTACTCAGCTTAACAGCCACACCAATTCCAAGAAGTCTGGCGCTTACGCTGTATGGCGAACTTGACGTTAGTATTATTGCTGAGAAACCAGCAGACAGATTACCAATCCTTACTTCAATCCACTCACCTGATTCAAGGATGCAACTCTATCGTGATATAGATACCGTGATAGAGAAAGGTCAACAGCTGTATGTCGTTTGCCCGCTCATTAAAGAATCAGATGTCGTAAAGCATGTTAGCGCTCATGAGATGTATGATCTGCTGACCAAACAATACCTCCAGCATCGCAAAATAGGGCTTCTACACGGCAAGCTAAAGGCTGCCGACAAAGACGCTGTTATGCAATCGTTTGCAAGCGGAAAGCTAGATGTTCTCGTGAGCACGACAGTTATCGAAGTAGGTGTCGACGTACCAGACGCTACAGCAATTGTGATTGAAGGAGCTGACGCTTTTGGACTGGCGCAACTCCACCAGCTGCGAGGAAGAGTCGGACGTGGCGCCGTGCAGTCACACTGCTACTTAGTCCCATCTACATCTCAAAATCCTAGTAAGCGACTTCGGGCGCTTGCATCAAGTAACGATGGCTTTAAACTCGCCGAACTAGACCTAGAGCTGCGCGGGCCTGGGCAAATTTATGGTACTTTTCAACACGGCCAACTTGATCTTCGTTTAATACGATTGAGCGATACTAAGTTGATCGCTGCTGCACGTGAAGCTGCCAAGGCGTTTATTCAGAAGGGTGAAAGTCTGGTAGACTATCCTGAGTTAGATGCTCGAATCACTAAACTTAAACAAATAACGCACTTAAACTAATGTTCTCAGGTACTACTTTTACGAATTACTCAGGCAATGTGCTTGGCGGCCATCAGAAAATTGATCGCTCTGCGTATAGCATTCTTAATAAAACAGTCGATATTTCGCTGTTTCCATCTATAAAGAACATCATCCAGTTTGAGGGACGCAACGGTCCGGACGGCATTAAAGCTAAGAGTCCAGGCAAGGATGAGCCCTGGCACTACTATGATCCGTACGACGATCACGATCACAACATTATCGACATAATGGAGCATCATTATGAAGAACTGGTCGAGGCGCTACGTGAGGGCAATCGAGAGAAGTCTGCCTTTGAAGCAGCGTGGTTAGCCCATGCCGTGGTAGACGGACTAACACCTGCTCACCATTACCCATATGAAGAAGAGCTTGAACGACTTCGCGGAGGTCAGGGCTTAGAGTCTCGCGATAGTGTCATCAAAAAACTACTCATACCAGGAGACAATCTAGCAGATGCAATCAAAAAGAACTGGGAAATGTGGGGGAGCAAAGGGCTGCTTAGTACCCATGCATTGTTTGAATGGGGAGTCGCACTATTAATCGCACCTCTTCACCTTGGTAGAAAGCCGCTGTCAAAACACACCTGCAAACAAGCCGCCGAGAACGGCGTGGCTACAACGTTTAAACTAGCAGCACGTGAAATTGCTGATCAAGATATCTTCCATGCCTATTACAGATACGGCTGGAATCAAAAAATGGTTAAAGTCGTCAAAGGCTATCTGGCCCCAAAAATAGTAGAATCACTGGCAATTATTTGGTACTTGGCACTAGATGAAGCTAAAAGCGGCGAGTCACGGTTCTAGACATGCGCATCATAGCTGGGAGATTGGGCGGAAGAGTATTTCAATCAGGAAATCATGCCGTGACTCACGGAATGAGCGAAAAGGTACGCGGGGCGTTGTTTAATATCCTTGGAGATGTAACAGACAAAACAATGCTTGATGCTTTTGCCGGTACTGGAGCTATAGGCATAGAAGCATTGAGCCGAGGTGCAAGGAGCGCACTCATGATAGAAAAAGATCGCTCAGCGGCAGCCAGTATCAAAACAGCGTTGAGTGAGCTGGGTCTGCAAAATCATGGAAAAGTAGTTGCCGCTAACTGTCGTTCATGGAGTGAAAATAACCCGTCAATATATTTCGACATCATAATTTGCGACCCGCCGTACCATGACATGCAGTTATCCACAGTTAATTTGTTAACTAGGCATATGAAAAGCGAGAGCATTATGGTAATATCCCACCCAGGTAGGGGAGGTCAAGTGCCCGCCGTTAATGGGGTTGTTGTGGTGGACAATCGAAGTTATGGAGACGCGGCACTCTCCTTCTACCGTTTAGGGTAGGCGCCAAAAGGGCGCTTTTTTGATACAATAGGTTTCGTTCGTTTTATGCGCGAGTGGTGGAATTGGTAGACACGCTAGCCTTAGGAGCTAGTGCCGAGAGGCGTGAAGGTTCAAGTCCTTTCTCGCGCACCAAAATAGGAACCGGCCAGCAGTGTGCCGGTTTTTGTTTTGGTACGCATTAGTGCATTCTGCTTGTCCTTCCCATAGTAATTGACTACAATTATGCTTAAGATTAACTGGGTACAGGGGTATAACAATGGCTTTTAAGCACACAGGAAAACAAGTCCACGACAGCGTAGACAGAAACGAAAAACTAAAACGATCGAATATCACTTCAATTCTTAAGGGCTTCGGCCTCATTATGTTACTTGTGGTGTCTTTTTGGATATTTGGTAAATCATTGGCAGCTGAACTGACGACATCGTCAACATCAACGACAGTAGCCTGTGGTGGCAGGGTGGCAAACTATACGTATAAGGTTCCGTTCGGCAACAGTCCCTGGAACACACCAACTTGCAATCTCGCGCCCTATAGAAACTCTAGCGCAGAAGGCGCAGCATGGGGTAAGCGACTCTTTGATTACGGTACTGCTTGGAATGCAAGCTCTGAGTACTGGCAAGCACGTATTGCAGATCAGAAGGGTCACTTTATGACTCAGTTTGGCTTGGCAGGAGACGAAAATGACTACGGTGCGCCAATCTACCATGCAAACGCATCAACACCGAAACGTCAGTTTATGTTATGCAACGTAGAGACATGCTACCCAAGCAATTTAGATAGAAATAACTGTTGGGATGTGACGGACTTAACTTGTATGGCTCCTGATACTGCCATACCATTTGATCCAAGTTGGCGAGGTGCAGGAGATACAGACGAAAACTTACTGAACAATGCCAATGACAGGGAAATGATTATTATCGACGATACGACAGGGTATGTGTATGAGCTAGGGCGCATCGATCGTGGCGGACTAACGTGCCTAGGAGGAAGATCAATTCTCTACGCACTTGCAGGCAAAAAACCTGAGACAAGACTTTGCGTTGCTGGAGTGGCTACTATACGCGACAAAGACGGCAAACAAGCCAAGTACGACACCTACAACCAAGGAGTTTTTAAAGCGCGAGGTATGGGAATTCAGGACGCTGCTATGATCGTTACGCCAGAAGAAGTTCAGGCGGGAGAAATACGACACGCACTGACGATGGAGGCCTTCAACACCATGTTCGGTCCAGTCTGCACACCAGCACAATTAAAGAACAATGATCCTGCACTAGGAAAAACCTGTGGTTTTGCAGTAGCACCTGCGACTGTCGTCGAGTGGGGATCGGTAACCGACATTATCCGTAACAACAACTGTAGCGCTCTTGAAACAACGCTGGCCGACTTTAATACTAAACAAACATTCAAATCGCTCATGACTATGGACAAACTAATACCTGAGGGAATGCGGTTTAAGATAACTGCTACAGATGTTGACATTGCAAACTGGATTAACTCTCGTGCCGACCTAAAGGCTGATCCTGTTAAGGCAAAAACCGCACGCATATTTGCTGTAGCCTTACGAGACTACGGATGGATAGTAGGTGATACTACTTGCTACGGCTCGGGCTTTACAATTGCAGGAGCTGCGAACCCAGACGCGAAGGCTAAATGGGCAAACCTCGGCATTAAAGACGCTTCGAGCCAGACACTACTTGATGGGTTGTTTACTCCGACCAATATCATAGCTCTCGACCCACCGACCAACACATGCATTGACGGCACTACAACCAAATACTATTGCACTTGGATAAGCAGTAGTTATCCAGCTAGCGCTACTGCTTCGCCCGCTCCAGCACCCGCGCCTACACCGACGCCTCCACCCGCTCCAGCGCCAGCACCCGCGCCTACACCGACGCCTCCACCATCTACTTCTCCAACTCCTACACCGACGCCTCCACCTACAACTCCTCCTGTCACCGACGTCAAACCAAAAGCACCAACGAAGTTTACGGGCGGACTTGCCTTCGGGTTCAATCCAAGTCGGTTTGAATTCCATGGCTACATCGGACTTTCTTGGAACGCAGGAACCGCTGCAAATGGTATTGCGAAATATCGGGTGTTAAAGAACAACACACTGCTCTACGAAGGACTTGGCAATTCATACAATGATTTCGCGGTCGCTGACGGTGGCAACTACAAATATCAAGTATTTACCCAAGATAAAAAAGGCTTCTATTCTGATCCAATCGTTTTCAACGCACGCATACACGACTGCTTGTTCGGTATCTTCTGTAGTCTCAACTAGACTGGGCCGAGCCAGCTACGTACACTAGAACTATGTTGAGAAGAGAATCGATCGAATTGCCATTGTCATCAGATGAATACTGGCAGTCTTTTCAAAGCGCTTCAGTATTACAATACGGGCATTTCCGGTTTGCCAGCGGCAATCATGCTGATGAAAAAATAGATTTTGAGAAAGTTAAAGATTTTCCAGACATCGCCGACATTGCCATGCGTGGTCTCGGAACGCTTATCGCGCGTGATGCGCAAATGAATTCGTACCGATTAGACGCAATTGTGTCGGTTGCTCAGGGTGCAAACCATTTTGTAGACGGTACAGCACAGCATGCGAGTCAGTTGCTAGGTGAAGAAATCGTGGCCATCAAAACAGATACTGTTGGCGAAAAACCGCACCGTAGGTTTTGCTGGCCTGATGAGTCACCGCCACAACTACTAACGCCAACAGCGTCAGTTGCTGTACTAGAGGATGTGTTTAATAAATTTACTAACTCCATGGCGGTAGCTCGCTTAATAGAGAAAACGGGCGCTCATATTGTGGGGCTTTACGCCGCCGTAGCAAGAGGAGCATCGCTCAGCACTCCCAATGGCACGCCTGCGAAGTTTTTGGTCCGTCACCAAATTGCCGATTGGAGTCCCGAGTCTTGCTATCTTTGCCCAGACACTCCTATTGAAAGCGAGTGGGAGTATGCAGAATATCTGGCACACCGAGCTGACCGTAATCCGGCAAATTCAAACCAAATATCATAACTAGTTTATATGCCAATCTGTTACAGGACGTTTTTTGATAATGCGCACAGCCTAAAAATGCTACAATACTAACCAATGGATTCACAAAAAGGAAAGCTATGAACAATCTATCTACACAGCCCTATAAGGGCGCTCGAGACTTCTACCCTGAAGATATGCGGATGCAAAAGTTTATCTTCAACACATGGCGGGCTGTTTGTGAACGATACGGCTACGAAGAATATACCGCGCCAATCCTTGAGCCGCTTGAACTGTACCTTGCAAAGAGCGGCCAAGAAATCGTCAATGAACAAACATACAATTTCGAAGACCGAGGTGGCAGGCAAGTAACCTTGCGACCCGAGATGACGCCTACAGTCTCAAGAATGGTAGCAGCACGACGACAAGAACTAAGCTACCCACTTAGGCTGTACTCGATTCCTAACTTGTGGCGATACGAACGACCTCAGCGAGGTAGACTACGCGAACACTGGCAACTCAATGTTGATGTCTTTGGAATTGAAGGACTCGAAGCTGAAATTGAGTTAATTTCTCTTGCGCACGACATCATGGCAGGATTCGGCGCCAAACCTTCAATGTATGAAATACGCATAAATAGTCGACTGCTCACAAATAAAATTATGAGTGAATACCTTGAGCTCGACACTGCCGGGCAGGCACTGATGATCAAACTACTCGATCGCTTTCACAAACTTCCTGCTGACGAATTTGAGCAGCAAGCAATAGACATTTTTGAGAACGAGGAGAAAGGACGAGTTGGCGTAACCCGACTTACTGATCTACTTAAAGTAAAAACGCTCGATCAGCTACCAGCCAGCCTTGCAAACACTCCTGAAGCGAAGAGTCTGGTGGAGCTACTGCGTCGACTGGATTCACACGGCGTTGCGAATGCATGCTTTGATGTCAGCCTCATGCGTGGTTTTGATTACTATACTGATGTTGTGTTTGAAGTTTATGACACTAACCCAGAGAACAGCCGCTCGATGTTCGGTGGAGGAAGATTTGATGGACTTGTTGGACTATTTGGAGTTGCACCCGTTCCGACAGTAGGTTTTGGGATGGGAGACGTAGTAATAGGCGACTTCCTGCAAACACACGGGCTGCTACCAAAGCTACCTACTGAAACCGAAGCCTACATTGCCGTCATAGGTGAGTATGTTGAGGCGGCCGAAAAACTAGCAGGCACACTACGAGAAGAAGGAGTTTGTGTCGCTGTTGATTACAGTCGCCGCGCCATCGACAAGCAAATTCGAAGTGCACTAAACAAACAAATACCATATGTGATTTTTGTAGGAGAAAAGGAAGCCGCTGCTAACCGATTCAACATCAAGCATCTTGCAACCGGACAAGAAGAAGAACACGGTCCTGAGAGAATTGTTGCCACGATACTCGATCAACGAAAAAAATAGCAAACGATGTCGCTTATGCTCGCCATCTGTTAAATCTCCTGTATACTAGCTCGATATGAAATCAACTATCACCAACACAACCAATACAACTGTTCTCATCGAAATAACCGCCGAACAAAGCGAGCTCGATGCCGTTAAGGCGACAACCCTGAAGCGTGTCGGTAAAGACGTCAAAGTTCCCGGTTTTCGCGAAGGTAAAGCTCCTACGGAGCTCATAGAAAAGCACGTTAACCGCGACATTTTACTGAACGAATTTCTCGACGATGCTATGAGCAGGCTTTTCGCAGAGGCAGTGACTGATCACAAATTACGCCCCGTAACCCGACCACAGGCTGAAATGAAAAAATTCGTACCGTTCACTGAGCTCGAATTTTCAGTCACTGTTGAAGTGGTACCGCCAATTAAACTCGCTGACTACAAGAAAATGAAGAAAACAAAGCCAGTTGCAAAGGTAGAAACGAGTGAAGTCAATAAGGTGCTCGAAAACCTACAACTTCGCATGGCATCAAAAGAAGACGTTGAGCGGGCTGCCAAAGAAACTGATCAAGTATGGATAGATTTTGATGGCACTGATGCTAAGGGAGCGGCAGTGGCTGGTGCTAGTGGCAAGGATTATCCGCTTGCACTAGGAAGCAAAACATTTATTCCTGGTTTTGAAGAGAATCTTGTAGGTGTCAAGAAGGGTGATGAGAAAGAATTTACTCTTGAATTTCCTAAAGACTACGGCGTTAAAGCTTTGCAGGGTCAAAAAGTAACATTCAAAGTAAAGGTGAATAAAGTCCAGTCAGTCACCCAGCCAAAACTCGATGATGCATTTGCGAAAGAAGTAGGTCCCTTTACGTCCCTTGAAGAGTTGAAAGCAGACATCACGAAACAACTCGAAAGCGAACGAAAAGTTGAGGTTGAGAAGCAATTCCAGAATGAGATCATAGAAGATATTATTGAAAAAACAGACATTGAACTACCCAAGAGCATCATCGAATCTTACGAACAAGAGCTCGACATCGACCTCAAGCAAAACCTCACATACCGCGGCATTACCTATCCTGAGTATCTAGAACAAACCGCACAAACCGAAGAAGAACACCGTGCTCGTGAAATTACACCACTTGCTGAAAAGCGAGCTAAGGCAGGACTCATTCTTACCGAGATTGCTGATGTGGAGAAGATCACTATTTCAGAAGACGAAGTAAACACGCGGATTGAACTACTCAAAGGGCAGTACCAGGATCCTAAGATGCAGGAACAGCTAAACAGCCCTGACGCCAAACGCGATATTGCAGCCCAGCTTCTCAGCGAAAAGACTATCATTCGCCTTTCGGAAATCGTCCAAGCAAACGCCAAATAAAGAGTTGTAACAGCTTAATTAGCACTCTTGACGCTAGAGTGCTAACTCGCTATACTTTTGGTACCAACAAAAAGCGAGGTTACCAATCATGCCATTAATTCCTACTGTCATCGAACAAACACACGGCGGCGAACGAGCCTACGATATCTATTCGCGACTATTAAAAGAGAGAATTATTTTTCTAGGCGAAGACGTCAATTCGCACACAGCAAACTTGATTGTAGCGCAGCTGCTATTTCTACAATCAGAGGACGCAAAAAAAGACATCTATCTATATATAAATAGCCCGGGCGGCAGTGTCTACGATGCGCTTGCAATATATGACACCATGAACCACATTAAGCCCGACGTGCAGACAATCTCTATTGGTCTCGCTGCTAGTGCAGCAGCACTACTTTTGAGCTCTGGCGCAAAAGGAAAACGCTTTGCGCTTCCACACAGTAAGATAATGATCCATCAGCCATCAAGCGGTGCACGCGGTAAGGTTACTGATATGGAAATTGATCTAGAAGAATCAATCAGACTAAAGAAGCTCATTGAAGAAATCATGGCGAAAAATTCTAACCAAAAACTGAAAAAAATACATGACGATATGGAACGTGACTACTACATGACCGCCGCTGAGGCTAAAGACTACGGCCTCATTGACGGCGTTATAAACGAACTCGACTCAGCTAAATAGTTCTCATGCGCATTGAACTCCAACCAGTTACTCAGTCAGCTGCGCCAAAGATACTGGAACTTATGGACGCATGCCGTTCTGATCCGAGTATCCAAGCAGACTTCCAAGAAACCTTAGATGTTTACACAAATCTTTCAGACACAGCCAGCCGACTGGGGCAACTATATGATTCAGCAACACCAACTCGGCATGGCTATGTAGCAGTTGGCGACGAGATGCCAGTTGGCATGGGGTGGCTAGGACTAGACGCGCAGGAAGTTACCCGCTACGACCATGCCAGTGAATCATTCACTGGCATAAACATGTCTTTCTTTGTACGTAAAGAGTTTAGAAGGCGAGGAGTCGCGAGAAAATTAGCTCACCAACTTCGTGATGATGTCGACGCCTTAAAAACTCAGCACGGTGACTGGCAGAATGGCGTCCTTTGGACTGGAGTACGACCAGAGAATCATGCCTCACGATCACTTGTAACATCGCTAGGCATGATCTCAGTAGGCACACGCACTGCAGACCCTACGTATTTGGTGTATTTCTAAAGTGTTGACACTACCCGTCATTGCGCTACAATAGTATTCAAGAAGTAGAGTAAGCTGTATTTGATTTGGTTTTATTCAGGCCAGAAATAAAATATCAAGCCTTAGACACCTTCGCGCGCGTCAAATCAAATTAAGAGTAGGGGAGTGCTACATAGCTTATGGCGAAACCAACCATCGCAACGGCTACTGCTATGCAAAAACACAAGCAGAGCAAACGTGTGTTCTTTAACAAAGAAACAGAAATTCTCGATCTACCAAGCCTAATAGACCACCAGTTGGTTTCTTTTCGTTGGTTTGTCGAGGAAGGACTTGGCGAGATTTTCGCTGAGATTAACCCGATAGAGGACTATACCGGAACGAAACTTGAGCTTCGATTCAAGGACTATCACTTCGAGGAGCCTAAAACAACCGAAACAGAAGCTCGCGAAAACAACATAAGTTACGACGCACCACTTAAGGCGACAGTCGAACTTACCAACAAAGTTACTGGTGAAGTTAAAGAGCAAGAGATCTATCTCGGCGACTATCCCTGGATGACGCAACGCGGAACCTTCATTATTAACGGTGCAGAACGAGTCGTAGTAAGCCAGTTGATCAGATCAGCTGGTGTTTTCTTTACTGCAGACGGCGCAGGCGACATCAAACAATACGGCGCAAAGGTTATTCCTGGTCGTGGCGCTTGGCTTGAGTTTGAAACAGCCAACAACGGTGCTATCTACGTCAAGATCGATCGACGACGAAAAATTCCAGTTACCACACTCTTGCGCGCGCTGGGTGTTGCAACTGATCAACAGATCAAAGAATTATTTGCACATGTCGATAGCGGCAAACTTAGCTACGTCGACGCAACGCTAGAAAAAGATCCTGCTCGCTCAGTCAACGAAGCACTCATTGAGGTGTATCGACGACTTCGACCAGGCGATCTCGCAACTGTCGACAACGCCCGAAGCTTGCTTGAGAACATGTTCTACAACTTCAAGCGTTTTGACTTCAGCCGTGTTGGTCGCTACAAGATCAACAAACGACTTGATCTTGATGTTCCTAATACTGTTGAACATCGAACACTTCGACTTGAAGACCTCACAGCTATCATTGCTGAACTCATTCGCCTTAATAACACTCAGGAGCCAGCTGACGACATCGATTCGCTTGCAAATCGTAGAGTCAAGCTCGTAGGCGAACTCGTACAGAGACAACTACGAATTGGCTTGCTGCGCATGGAACGAAATGCCAAAGACCGCATGAGCATGAGTGAAATCGAAACTGTAACACCTGCTCAGCTGATCAACGCACGCCCAATTGTTGCAGCTGTTCGTGAATTCTTCGCCAGCTCTCAGCTGTCACAGTTCATGGACCAGATTAACCCGCTATCCGAGCTCGCTCATAAGCGACGCCTCAGCTCAATGGGACCTGGTGGTCTATCTCGCGAACGTGCAGGCTTTGAAGTCCGCGACGCACACGCCACTCACTACGGCCGCATGTGCTGTGTTGAAACACCAGAAGGTGCCAATATTGGACTCGTTCTCAACCTTGCCGCCTACGCACGCATCAACGAGTACGGCTTTGTGGAAACACCTTATCGCAAGGTAATTAACGCCGTAACGGCAAAAGAGGCTGCTGGTCACATTGCAAGAATTGATCTTGTAGATGCCAAGGGCAAAACAATCGTTAAGGCTGGCCAAACCATCACCTCAGCACAAGCGACTGAACTTGGAAAGCTAGAAGCTGCTACATTCCCCGTCAAAGCACAAGTCACGACAAAGATTGTCTACCTTGACGCAGCCGAAGAAGAGTCTGCTGTTATCGCTGGCTACGGAAACGCTATCAGCGATGACAATTACTTCAGCCAGGAACGCGTAAGTGCTCGAAACCGACTGGTTGCCGGAGAAGTTGATTCTGATGACGTCACACACATGGATGCCAGCAATACGCAGATCATCGGCTCAAGTGCCGCACTGATTCCTTTCATTGAGAAAAACTACGTCTACCGATCACTCATGGGCGCGAACCAGCAACGTCAAGCGGTTCCATTGATCCAGCCACAATCACCTATCGTCGGTACAGGCATGGAATCAATTGCTGCACATAACTCTGGTCAGCTCATGGTTGCCGAAGAAGACGGTGAAGTTATTGAAGCAACTGCCGTTAAGGTTACGGTTAAGTACGCTGCAGATCGCATCGTAACCTATGAACCACAACACTTCGTTCGATCTAACGAAGGATCATGCATCAACCAGAAGGTTGTTGTTGAATCCGGCACGAAAGTCAAAAAAGGCGACATCCTCATCGAGGGAATGAGCGTCCAGGGTGGCGAGCTCGCACTAGGTAAAGATGTACTCGTCGCTTTCATGCCGTGGAATGGATACAACTTTGAAGACGCAATCATTATTTCTGATCGACTCGTCAAGGACGATACCCTCACCAGTATCCATATCGTTGACTACATGACAGAGGTTCGCGAAACGAAGCTAGGTCCTGAAATCGTTACCCGAGACATTCCAAATGTTTCAGAGGAATCACTTCGCCATCTTGATGACGATGGAATCGTACGTATTGGTGCAGAAGTTCACTCTGGCGACATACTTGTTGGAAAGATTACTCCAAAGGGTGAACAGGAACTTAGCTCAGAAGAGCGCCTACTACGTGCAATCTTCGGTGAAAAAGCCAAAGATGTCCGTGATACAAGCGAGCGCATGAGCAATGGTAAGCACGGTAAAGTCGTCGGTGTGAAGATCTTCTCACGAGAGAACGGTCACGAACTCAAAGCCGGCGTCATCATGCAGATCCAGATTTTTGTTGCCCAAATGAGAAAGATCTCCGTTGGAGACAAACTTGGTGGACGTCACGGTAACAAGGGTGTTATCGCGCGAATTCTACCTATCGAAGACATGCCATTCATGGAAGACGGAACACCAGTAGATGTACTGCTAAACCCTCTCGGTGTGCCATCGCGTATGAACATTGGTCAGTTGTTTGAAACACACCTTGGTATGGCTGCTCGAGCACTTGGGTTCAAAGTTGCGACCCCGCCATTCAATGGAGTGCCAACCGAGAAGATCAAAGAGCTCTTTACCGAAGCAGGCATGCCTACTGACGGTAAATTCCAGTTGTTTGATGGACGAACCGGTGAATCATTCAAAGAACGTACGACAGTCGGCTCAATGTACATCATTAAGCTAAACCACATGATCACCGACAAGATTCACGCCCGTTCAACCGGACCATACACTATGGTTACCCAGCAGCCACTTGGTGGTAAGGCGCAAAACGGCGGACAGCGATTCGGAGAAATGGAAGTGTGGGCACTGGAAGCATATGGCGCCGCCAATACCTTGCAGGAAATGCTCACTATCAAATCTGACGATGTCTACGGACGATCTAAGGCGTACGAATCAATCATCAAGGGAACCGATATCGTCGGACCGAAAGTGCCAGAGAGCTTCAACGTTCTCGTGAAAGAACTTCAAGGTCTTGGACTTAAAGTCGACCTTCTTGATAGAAGTGGTGACCTAGCAGATGCTGAAGCTTTGTTGCAATCAACCATCAAAGACGAAGCAAATCATATGCCTGACGTCATCGTGCCTGCGGAATCAACACCGCTCGACGTGACAACAGAAGCTATCTCAGATGACTTTGCCGTAGTAGAAGTATCAGATGAACCGAACGAGGAAGCAGATCTCGCACTAACAGAAGTAAATGAAGGGGAGGCAGCCTAATGCGCAAACTCACACCTGGCACAAATATCGCCGACTTTGACGCTGTACGCCTAAGCATCGCCGCCGAAGAAGACATCTTGAAATGGTCTCATGGTGAAATCCTTAAGCCTGAAACCATCAACTACCGAACTCAGAAACCTGAGCGAGATGGACTTTTCTGCGAGAAGATCTTTGGACCAGTGAAAGACATAAATCCACACGACGCTAAGTTTAAGGGCATGCGTTCTCGTGAGATGGCTGTAGATAAGAACGGTGAAGTTGTCACAAAATCAATTGTTCGCCGTGAACGAATGGGACACATCAAGCTTGCAGCACCAGTTGCACACATCTGGTTCCTTCGTGGGACACCAAGCGCAATCGGCTTGCTGCTCGGTATGACTGTTAAGAACCTCGAGCGGGTTGTCTACTTTGCAAGCTACATCGTTCTCAGTGTTGAAACTGAAAAACGTGACCAAATGATTGCTGATCTTGAAGCAGAAACAACTGCTGCGAAACAAGCAATCGAATTCCGCTATGAAGAAGCGGGTAAAGATCAGGCTGCCGACATTAAAGCACTCGCCGAGGCTCGCACAAAAGAGCTCGAAGATCTTGTAGCTGCTTACACAGAGAAGAAAGATCAGCTCCAGAACCTTGAGAAATGTCGTATCTTGAATGAAGCCGAATACCGCAACCTTCCTGATGAGATCCAAGATCTTGTCGTTGTTGGTATGGGTGGATCCGCAATCAAGGAACTCCTTGACGAAATCGACCTCGATAAACTCGTTGAAGAACTTACGCTCGAAGCTGATGGCACAAAGGGACAGCGCAAGAAGAAAATCATGAAGCGCCTCAAGATGCTCGAAGGCATGCAACGTGCCGGCATTAAGCCACAAAGTATGTGCACAACAGTATTGCCAGTCATTCCTCCAGACTTGCGCCCAATGGTGCAGTTAACTGGTGGACGATTTGCAACTTCTGACCTTAACGACCTTTACCGACGTGTTATTAACCGAAATAACCGTCTGAAGAAACTGATGGACCTCAATGCTCCTGAAGTTATTCGACGCAACGAACAGCGCATGCTACAGGAAGCAGTCGATGCTCTTATCGACAACAACTCAGCTCGTGGTGGACGTGCAATTAGCGCTACTGGACAGAGACGAAGACTGAAGTCTTTGAGTGACATGCTCAAGGGTAAGCAAGGTCGTTTCCGTCAGAACCTTCTTGGTAAGCGTGTTGACTACTCGGGTCGTTCAGTTATCGTAGCCGGTCCAGAGCTTAAACTCACTCAGTGTGGACTTCCAAAGATGATGGCGCTTGAACTCTTCAAGCCGTTCGTCATCGGAAACCTTATTGAGAAGGACTTTGCGCATAACATTCGATCTGCCACACGCATGATCGAGGCTGGCGACCCTGCAGTTTGGGACGCTCTCGACGAAGTGATTCAGGGCAAATATGTGCTTCTAAACCGCGCACCTACGCTCCACCGACTTGGTATTCAGGCCTTCCAACCTAAACTCATCGAAGGAAAAGCTATACAGCTTCACCCACTTGTCTGTAAGGGATTCAACGCAGACTTCGATGGTGACCAGATGGCGGTACATCTACCTCTATCTGTCGCGGCTCAAGAAGAAGCACGAATGATCATGGCAGCAACTAAAAACCTACTCAAGCCTGCAGATGGTTCGCCAGTGCTTCACTTTGAGCAAGACATCGTGCTTGGTTGTTACTTCATGACCTATGACAAGAAATCTGCTCACCTTGATAAGGCACTACCATTTAGTAGCCTCGAGGAAGCGATCATGTCATTGGATGCTGGTGAAATCTACCTACAGTCCCCAATTCAAATCCCTACAAAGGGCGAAGTTCGTACGACAACTCTTGGTCGCGCACTCTTCAACGAAGTGCTTCCAGAGGACTTCGCGTATCAGAACGAGGCCATGACTAAGAAGAAGCTCGCGAGCGTACTCGCTGCTATCTACGAGCAGTACGGCCAAGATGCGACAGCACTGATTGCAGACGACCTTAAGGACGTAGGCTTCCAGTTTGCGACAACATCAGGTCTTTCTACAAGCATGGACGACTATGTTGACCTTGATTCACTTCAGTCAATCATTGGCGAGGGTGAAGTACGAGCAGCAAAGATTTCTGACCAATATGACCAAGGCTTCATCACGAACGACGAGCGCTATCGTCTGACGGTCGACACTTGGCTCGATATCGACAAGCGCGTACTCGAAGCACTTGGTGAGCAGTTTAAAAACGAAGACACCAGCACTTCAGTCACAGTGCTTTCTGGAGCTCGAGGAAACCTCGGACAGGTTGCACAAATCACAGGTTGGCTCGGTGTTATAGCTGATGTTACAGGTCGAGAAATCGAACTTCCTATTAGAAGCAACTATAAAGACGGACTCAGCCCACTTGAGTACTTCACCTCAACTCGTGGTTCACGAAAAGGTATGATCTCTACTGCGCTTCGAACTGCTGACTCAGGATACCTTACGCGCCGTTTGGTAGACGTTTCACAAGATGTCTTTACGACTGATGAAGACTCTGAAGATCCAGGTCTAGAGATTACAGTTGCAGAGACAGAACTCATTGGATTGGACTTTGCGAATCGAATCTCAGGTCGAATTCTGGCTGAGGGCGTTAAGGGCGTAGCCAAGGCTAACGAACTGATTACGGCTGAGATTGCAGCGAAGATCGTTGAGGCGGGAGTTGAATCAGTTAAGATCAAGAGCGTACTAACGTGCTCAAACCTCCGGGGTGTTTCACAGGATTCATACGGTGTCGATCTAGCTACAGGCAACCTCGTTGCACCATACACACCAGTAGGTGTCATTGCAGCGCAATCCATTGGTGAGCCTGGTACTCAGCTTACTCTTGACGTGTTCCACGCCGGTGGATCGGCTGGTGATGACATTTCACAGGGTCTGCCACGTGTAGAGGAACTCTTCGAAGCACGCGCACCAAAGGGTCAAGCATTCCTAGCAGACATCAGCGGTTCCGTTTCTATCTGGGAAGAAGGCAATCACTACGTACTGCAGATCGCCGCAGACGAGGACGCTACTGTCGAATTCAAGCTTGAAGGCCGTGTACCGAACTTCAAGTCAGGTACAGAGGTTGCAATCGGCGACGTGCTAGCAACAAACGAGGACGCCAAAGATCCTCTCGTAGCACCAATCGCTGGTAAGGCTGAAATGAAGGGTAAGACAAAGATTGTCATTACTCCTAAAGAACACGCCACTATCAAGTACGACATTCCAGGCTTCAAACAGCTACTCGTAAAAGATGGCGACAAAGTCGAAGTCGGCGAGAAACTGACATCAGGTTCAATCAACCCACACGATCTCCTACGACTCAAGGGTATTGAATCAACGCAGCGTTACATTCTCAGCGAAGTACTTCGTATCTTTGCTGCACAGGGTGAGACGATCGCAGACAAGCATGTAGAAATTGTCGTCCGCCAAATGTTCAGTAAAGTTCAGATCGAGGACTCTGGTGATTCAGGATTTGTTACTGGCGATGTCGTAGGTAAAGCCGCTGTAGTTGAAGCCAACACTGAGCTAACGAAAGACGGCAAAGAGCCTGCAGCGTTCAGCCAGTTACTACTCGGTATCACCAAGGTATCGACGTGGTCTGACTCATTCCTAAGCGCAGCGAGCTTCCAAGATACAACCCGCGTCCTCATAAATGCAGCCACAGGTGGTAAGGTCGATGAGCTGTATGGACTTAAAGAAAACGTCATCTTAGGACGAAAGATTCCGGTTGGTACAGGCCGCCGAGAATTGACCCCTGTTGACGAAGAAGAAGAAATCTGAGAGAATAGAGCGTCAAATGCCAACAATCAATCAACTCATCCGAAAACCACGTAAGCGAACTACCGCGAAATCAAAATCGCCGGCTCTGTTAAAAGTTCGCAACAACCTGAAAGTTCGTTCTTACGACAAACCAGCACCATTCAAGCGAGGTGTCTGTATCAAGGTAACAACGAAAACACCACGTAAACCAAACTCTGCTCTCCGTAAAGTGGCCCGTGTGCGCTTTACGAACGGTATGGAAGCTTGGGCTTACATTGGTGGAGAAGGACACAACCTTCAGGAACACGCCGTTGTGCTTGTTCGTGGAGGCCGTGTTCCTGATCTACCAGGTGTTCGTTACCACATCGTCCGAGGATCATTAGACCTTCAAGGCGTATCCGATCGAAAGAAAGGCCGCAGCAAATACGGCGCAAAGAAGGAGACTAAATAATGCCTCGCAAGAAGACGAAGACACTACAAAAAGATCCAAGTCCGGATCGCAAGTACAACTCAGTAATTGTTCAGAAGCTGATCAACCGATCAATGCTTGATGGAAAGAAAGAGCTTGCTGAGCGACTCGTTTACTCAGCCATGGAGCAATCTGCTCAGAAACTGAAGCAAGATGATCCTTTGCAAGTTCTCGAAATCGCACTGAAGAACGCAACACCTGCCATGGAAGTTAAGTCTCGCCGTGTTGGTGGTGCAAACTACCAGATTCCGTTTGAAGTAAGAGGCCACCGCCAACAGCACCTAACCCTTATGTGGTTTGTAGCTGCAGCGCGAGCTCGTAGCGGTATGCCGTACGATCGACGCCTATCAGCTGAAATCATCGATGCTTTCAACAACACCGGAGCCGCAGTCAAGAAAAAAGAAGACACACACAAGATGGCAGAAGCCAACCGTGCCTTCGCTCATTTTGCACGGACCTAGCAACATGGGTGAATTCCTGTACTTTGACGGGATTAAAGACCTGATAGCTCCCGTCAGATCAACTGACCGAGAGCCATCATATGTAACTCTTCACCGTAACGTACCTCACTGTCCGACATGTCCGTTACTTACACTTTGTCGAGTAGAACTCGATGCAATATCGCTAGGCGATGCTTGTACAGACACAAGCAATCAGTTGGAACGTGTTGTATGTCTAGCGGAGAATCAAGTATCTGCAAATGTAGTTGCAAATAGCATGACAATTGAAGCGAATCATACGAACGCCGGAATAAATAACGAACTAAATTAACGTAGGGACTAATAATGGCAGCAAGTAAAACTCCACTCGACAAAATTCGTAACGTCGGAATCATCGCGCACATCGATGCAGGCAAAACAACCACAACTGAGGCTATTCTGTATCGAACCGGATTAAAGCACAAAATTGGTGCAGTACATGAAGGCGAGACGACAACTGACTGGATGGCGCAAGAACGAGAGCGTGGTATCACTATTACTTCTGCTGCTGTTTCAAGCTACTGGAAAGGTCATCAGATCAACATCATCGACACGCCAGGACACATTGACTTCACCGTAGAAGTTGAACGAAGTCTCCGTGTATTAGATGGAGCCGTCACCGTATTTGATGGCAAGATGGGTGTAGAGTCGCAGTCTGAAACTGTTTGGCGTCAAGCCGACAAGTACGGAGTGCCTCGTGTTTGTTTCATTAACAAGATCAACCAAACTGGTGGAGATTTCTACAAATCACTCGATTCAATACACACTCGACTCAGTCGCAAAGCGTTCCCAATTCATCTTCCAATTGGCTTTGAGCAAGAGATCAATGGTGTTATCGACCTTATCACTATGAAGTCCTACACCTACAAAGAGTTCACAGACAAAGAGCTCATTGAGGGCGAAGTACCAGAAGACATGCTTGAGAAAGCAACACGATACCGTAGCTTGCTTATCGAAGCTGCCGTTGAAGCTGATGACGACTTGATGATGAAGTATCTAGAAGAGGGCGAAGAATCGCTCTCTCCAGACGAGATCAAGCTTGCTGTTCGAAAAGCTGTACTAACTGGTGAGTTCTTTGCAGTTACTGGTGGCGATGGTCGCGGCGTTATCGTCGAGAAAGTTCTCGATGCAATGATTGAGCTACTACCAAGCCCAATAGATCGAGGTAGCGTATGGGGCACGCATCCTAAAACTGACGAGGAAATAGAACGAAAAGCTGATCCTGCTCAGCCGTTTGCAGCACTTGCTTTCAAAATCGCTACAGATCCATTTGTCGGTAAGCTCTGTTTCTTCCGCGTGTATTCTGGAAAACTTACTGCAGGAAGCTACGTCCTAAACAGCAGTACAGGGGTCAAAGAGCGCGTTGGTCGTATCGTGCGTATGCAGGCGAATGACCGTGAAGACGTGAATGAAATCGAAGCTGGTGATATTGCGGCAATTGTAGGCCTCAAAGGAACTACAACAGGAAACACGCTCTGCGATGTCACTACGCCGATAGTCCTGGAGTCTATTACATTCCCAGATCCTCCAGTATCCATCGCTATTGAGCCTGATACTAAAGCCGACCAGGAAAAGATGAGTATCGCCCTCCAGCGTCTGGCGGAAGAAGACCCAACATTCCGAATTCGTTCCGACGAAGAAACTGGTCAGACTATTATTTCAGGTATGGGTGAGCTTCATCTCGAAATTATTGTCGATCGAATGCAGCGCGAATTCGGCGTCTCAGCACAAGTCGGCCAGCCACAAGTTGCCTACCGTGAATCTATCCGTAAAGATGCCGTCGAAATTGAAGGAAAGTTTGTCCGTCAGTCTGGTGGACGTGGTCAATACGGACACGTGTGGCTTCGACTCTCGCAGAACGAGCAAGGTAAGGGCTTTGAATTCATCAACTCCATCAAGGGTGGTGTCGTTCCAAGCGAATACATCAAGCCTGTTGAAGAAGGTATCAAAGAAGCAATGGCGAACGGTGTTATCGCTGGATACCCAGTCGTAGACGTGAAGGCAGAACTCTATGACGGAAGCTATCACGACGTCGACTCCTCAGAAATGGCCTTCAAAATCGCAGGAAGCATGGCTCTACAAGAGGGCGTGCGCAAAGCGAACCCTGTTTTGCTTGAGCCGGTTATGAAAGTTGAAGTCGTAACCCCTGATGAATTCATGGGTGATGTTATCGGCGACCTTAACTCTAAGCGTGGACGAATTGAAGAAATGAGCGATCGAAGTGGCGTAAAAGTCATAGATGCGTTTGTGCCTCTAGCTGAAATGTTTGGTTACACCACAAATCTTCGTTCTATGACACAGGGTCGTGCCAGCTCTACTATGGAGCTCGATCACTACGCAGATGTACCTGGCAATGTCGCCGAGGCTGTCATCGCCAAGCGCGCCAAGTAAGCCTCTGCCTCTCTTTACAAGAGGGGTAGGTTCGCATATACTATATCGGTAACTCGTGCGAGGGCTATTTAGCCTATGCACGAAAACATTACGAGAACATAACTAATAATAAGGAGCCAACACTAACATGGCAGATTTTGACCGAAGCAAGCCACATGTCAACGTCGGTACTATGGGTCACGTCGACCACGGTAAGACTACTTTGACGGCTGCAATTACCGCTGTCCTCGCGAAGAAACTTCCGAGCGACGTCAACAAACCTATTAAGTACGACGAAATCGACAACGCACCTGAAGAAAAAGCTCGTGGTATCACCATTGCTACTTCTCACCAGGAATATGAGTCAGAGAAACGTCACTACGCACACGTCGACATGCCAGGTCACGCCGACTACGTTAAGAACATGATTACTGGTGCAGCTCAAATCGATGGCGCTATCCTTGTTGTGTCAGCAGCTGACGGTCCAATGCCTCAGACACGTGAGCACGTTCTGCTTGCTAAGCAAGTTGGCGTTCCAAGCATCCTCGTCTTCCTTAACAAGATGGACATGGCTGACGAAGAACTCGTTGAGCTCGTTGAAATGGATGTTCGTGAACTACTCGCTAAGTACGACTTCGACGAAGACGCACCGATCATCAAGGGTTCAGCTCTTAAAGCTCTTGAAGGCGATGCTAAGTACGAAGACGCTATTATGGAACTCGTCAAAGCTATGGACGATTACGTTCCAGAGCCAAAGCGCGATCTAGACAAGCCATTCCTAATGCCTATTGAGGACGTGTTCTCAATCAAAGGTCGTGGAACTGTTGCAACTGGTCGTATCGAAACTGGTATCATCAAGATCAACGAAGAAGTTGAAATTGTTGGTATCAAAGACACGACTAAGTCTGTCGTGACTGGTGTTGAGATGTTCAAAAAGAACCTTGACCAAGGTCAAGCTGGCGACAATGTTGGTATCCTCCTCCGAGGTATCGAGCGTGAAGACATTGAGCGCGGACAAGTTCTTTGCAAACCAGGCTCAATCACTCCGCACACTGAATTCGACGCTGAAGTCTACATCCTCACAAAAGAAGAAGGTGGACGACACACACCATTCTTCAAAGGCTACAAGCCTCAGTTCTACTTCCGTACTACGGACGTAACTGGTGAAGTTGAGCTACCAGCTGACAAAGAAATGGTCATGCCAGGTGACACAATTACCTTTAAGGTAAAACTTCTTGCTCCAATTGCTATGGACCAGGGTCTCCGCTTCGCTATCCGCGAAGGTGGACGAACTGTTGGTGCTGGTGTTGTGACTAAGATCAACAAATAATCTAGCCAACTAGATTAGTCCAAGAGCTCCGAGTATTCGGAGCTCTTTTGTTTATAGCTACATCTTTTGTCATAATAGGCGACTATGGAAATCATTGATACATCATGTAAAGGCTGCGGCTCGTGCTGTGAAGACGTTAAGCTACCGTTGACGGCAACAGAGGCACGTTACCTACACGAAGCCGGCACGGCGATGATTGAAATACTGCCCCCGTTAGTGGCTGATGAGGTTGACGAAGACGGGAATATCCATCGTGTTCCGTTTGATTGGTCGAAGAACACTGCCATGGTCCGTAGGCCAATCGATGCAGAGCCCGTCGACGAGGAAGAGATTGCCTTCTGGAATCGTATTGCCGACCAGGTCGAGACACTTAGGCCTGGAGATGGTTATTACATGATTCTTGGTCGTTGCGCGTTCTTACTTGACGACAATAGCTGCGACGGCTATGAAGATCGGCCGCGAATCTGTCGCGACTTCAATGCTGGAGGTGAAAGCTGTAACACTATTCGTCTTCATTATGGAAAAACTCCGATAGTTATCACAAAAAAACCATCAGAGCTAAATCAAGCCGACTAGCTTCCTTTTTTGGTAGATTTATGCCATACTTACTATTGTAAATTAATCGCGATGACTAAAAGTCGCCGTGGGGACCTATATGTCGCCACTGGAGATGTTACATTGCACCAACAAGGAGTTACGCATGGCTGAACCAAAAGCAGCAGAAGCAAAACCAACAAAACAGCGAATTCGCATTCGTCTAAAGGCATACGACCATAAAGTAATCGATCAGTCTGCTAAGCAGATTGTCGAGACAGCGCTACGTACGGGCGCGACAATCGCTGGGCCAATCCCACTACCAACTCGTAAAAGCACCTATACGGTCATAAAGAGCCCGCACGTCTTTAAAAAAGGTCGAGAACAGTTTGAAATGCGTGTTCACAAACGACTTATAGATATCAGCGAGCCTACACCTAAGACTATTGATAGTCTGATGAATCTTTCGCTCCCAGCTGGCTGCGACGCAGAAATCAAGATGTAAGCTTTACCAGCTTTCAAGTTTGTGCTACATTAGTACTAAGCGAGCATGACTGACCGCTCAAACTTTAAATAACACCTCCTCAGTGGGGTGTTATTTTTTTGTGCAAACAAAATGCTTATGTCATACTGTTACTACAATGGCAATAAGCAAAAAACGAAATACCAAAGCAACAAACGAATCGTCTGCAGCATATTTTCTTAAGATAATGATGTATTTTATCCTTGGAACGCTCTGGTTAAGAATAAATCGTGGCGGCAACGAATATGCCATACCTATCGGACTACCACTCGGTCTGCTTATAAACACTCATGAAAAGTTTCAAATTGACCGTAAAATCGAGATGGCAGTGTTAGTCGTCGCGACTTTCTTAAGTTTCTTTCTGCCACTCGGCCTAGTCGTCGCACTATAATCACACATTTTCTGCCGCCTAACAGTTGACAGGGGTGAGCAAACAAGCTAAACTGCCTTGGTATCTATCGCATCGCTAACAGATGTGGTCGGTGAAATGAAAGGTCCAGAAATGCTGGAAACCATCATAAACACCGAAAATTTTTATGTAATAAGGAGTGGATACAGACGTGAAAGCCCTACTGGGACGAAAAGTTGGCATGACGCAAATCATCGCAGAAGATGGTCGTGTTCGTGGTATCACCCTTATTGACGCAACACCAAGTGTTGTGACCCAGATTAAGACCAACGACATTGATGGTTATACTGCAGTGCAAATCGGCTTCGAAACTGCCAAGCACCCGAGCAAACCACAAGTCGGGCATAACGCTAAGCACGCAAAAGCTGACAAAGCACCAAAAGTCGTCCGTGAAGTCCGTACAGAATTAGAACTGACTCCAGGGACGACTATTGATGTATCGACTTTTGAAGTCGGTGATAAAGTGCATGTTACAGGTACGAGCAAGGGTAAGGGATTCGCCGGTACTATTAAGCGCCATAACTTTATGCGTTCTCGCAAAACACACGGTGGAAACGGAAACGTCCGTAAGCCAGGCTCAATCGGCTCTATGTATCCACAAAAAGTCTTTAAAGGTAAGCGCATGGCAGGACAAATGGGATATGACCAAGTGACTGTCAAGAACCTCACCATTGCACTCG
Organism: uncultured Candidatus Saccharibacteria bacterium; assembly: GCA_964576475.1. Taxonomy (GTDB): domain Bacteria; phylum Patescibacteriota; class Saccharimonadia; order Saccharimonadales; family CAZNVG01; genus CAZNVG01. The sequence goes on from CAZNVG010000001.1 coordinate 93,755, forward strand.
TCGATACAGAACTGAATGTTATTGGTATCGAAGGCGCAGTTCCCGGACCACGAAAAGGCATCCTGATGATCAAAGGAGTCAAGGTATGAGCACTGCAGCTTCGACAGCAAAAACACCAAAAGCAACGCTTCCTAAAGCAATTTTTGACGTAGAAATTAAAAACCACGAGCTTCTAAAGCTTGCGTACAACGCCTATCTTGCTGAAGCACGCTCTGCTGAAGCCCGAACTAAAACTCGCGGACTCATTAGCGGAGGCGGTAAAAAGCCTTGGAAGCAAAAAGGTACCGGACGAGCACGTACAGGATCAACACGTAATCCAATTTGGCGTGGTGGCGGTATCACTTTTGGACCCACAGGTCACGAGAACTACACTATCAGCCTCAGCACAAAACAACGACGCCAGGCACTTCGACAAGCATTGTCACTAGCCGCACAGACAAAGCGCGTTACTAGTATTGCAACCTTTCCAGTCAAAAACGGCAAAACTAGCGAGATGGCAAAATTCCTAAGCGACAACGGTACCGACCGTGGAGCATTACTAGTAACTAGTAGCAAATCTCCTGAACTCATCCGTGCAGTTAGCAATATACAAGGTACTGACGTAATCTCGGCCTCTCACCTCAGTGCGTACCGCGTACTTTGCGCGAACCACATCTTCATTGATGCTGACGCAGTGAAAGAACTTGAAACACGACTTGGAGCACTAGCATGAGCTTAGATCTACAAATTACGCCACGCGTTAGTGAAAAAGCATTTGCTATGAGCCAGGCCGACGGCAAGCAAGTTGTTATATTCAACGTACCCGTTACTGCAAACAAGCACGCAATCAAAGCTGCTGTTGAAGAACAATTTAAAGTTTCAGTTGTGAATATTAGAACTGCTCTACAAACCGGCAAAGCCATTCGCACTATTCGTCTTGGCAGCAAGCGCGGACGACCAGGCATGGGTAAACGCGCCGATTCAAAGAAAGCTTACGTAACGCTTGCAGCTGATTCTCGAATCGCTGTGTTCGACGAACCTAAGAAAGAGGCTAAGAAATGAGTTTAACTACTTACAAGCCGACAACACCAGGACGTCGCGGCATGACGAGTCAAGATTTGACTCAGATTACAACCAACAAACCCCTGCGTTCACTTACCGTTATCAAGAAACAAAAGTCTGGACGAAATAACTCAGGACGTATTACCGTACGACATCGCGGTGGCGGAGCTAAGCGCTTTTACCGAATTGTAAACTTCGGGCTAGCACCTGGTACAACTGCAGTCGTAGAGGCAATTGAGTACGATCCAAACCGAAGTGCACGAATTGCGCGCATCAAAGACTCTAACAACGTCTATCACTACGTACTTGCAGGCAAAAACTTTGAAGTAGGACAAAAGATTCAAAGTGGGGAAAAAGCCCCAATCGAAGACGGCAACCGATTGAAACTCAAAGATATTCCAGTCGGTAGCTCGATTAACAGTATCGAATTAACTGCGGGACGCGGCGCACAGATGGTACGAACTGCTGGTGGATCTGCACAGCTTATGAGCAAAGACGGCGAATACGCACAGGTTAAACTTCCAAGTGGTGAAGTACGTCTTATTCATACTGAATGTACTGCAGCGCTAGGAGTAATTGGCAACGAGCAACATCAGAACATCAAGATTGGTAAAGCAGGACGAACCCGCAATATGGGTCGACGACCACAAGTTCGCGGTATTGTAATGAATGCAGTCGATCACCCTCACGGTGGTGGAGACGGTGGTTCGCATGGTGTTGGACGTAATCCAAAGACCCCATGGGGCAAGCCAACACTGGGCTACAAGACTCGTCGTCGCAAGAGTACTTCTGGATTTATCGTAAGAACTAGACACGAGGCGAAGAGGAGATAACTATGAGCCGATCACTGAAAAAAGGACCATTTATAGACCCGAAGCTTGCAAAAAAAATTGCAGCGCTTAGCAATGACGACCGAACCATTATTAAAACATGGTCACGTTCAAGCACTATCTCACCAGATTTTGTCGGTAAAACACTCGCTGTTCACAATGGACGTGTCCATGTACCAGTATTTGTTACTGAAAATATGGTTGGACACAAGCTCGGTGAATTTTCTCCAACTCGTAAGTATCGCTCACACACGAAAGGTAAGAAGTAATGGCTGTTCGAGCAATTAGCAAAGGCATCCAGATTAGCCCTCGCAAAATAGGCGTGGTTGCTTCTTTGGTTCGCGGACGAACAGTGGCAGACGCACTTACTATCCTCGAGCACACACCTCGTCGTGCGGCTATTCCAGTCACTAAGGCTATTAAGAGCGCGCAAGCAAACGCAGAACACAACCACGAGTACAACCCAAAGACTTTGCGCATTGTCGAACTTCACGTTGGTTGCGGACCTCGACTAAAGCGATTCCGCCCGATCTCACACGGTCGTGCTCATCCTTACCTGAAGCGAACAACACATTTGTCAGTCGTTGTAGATGGTGAAAAGCGCGTTAATAAGAAGGCTGCAGCCACTACTGCTAAGCCTGCTGCAAAAACCGCAGCTAAGAAGGAAGCAAAATAATGGGACAAAAAGTTAATCCAATCTCAATGCGTTTACAGGTCAGCAAAGACTGGCGTTCACGTTGGTTCTCTAGCAAACGTGAATACGCAAAATACCTTACGCAAGATCTTGAAGTCCGACGGTTTATTGATGGCATGTACGGTAAGCGTGGCGCTATCAACAAAGTCGACATCGAACGTTCACCGAATCTCGTGACAGTAACTATCTATACTGGCAAAGCTGGTGTTGTTATTGGTCGCGGTGGTGTTGGCGCAACAGAGTTGCGATCTAAAATTGAGAAAATCTATAAAGTACCTGTACGCGTTAACATTGAGGAAATCAAAAAGCCTGAATTATACGCCAAGCTCGTTGCTGAAAACATCGCATTTCAGTTAGAGCGACGAATTGCCTTCCGACGCGCAGTTAAACAGACGGCAGCAGCAACCATGCGACTAGGCGCTAAAGGTATCCGTATCGAAGTATCTGGCCGATTAAATGGTGCAGAAATGTCGCGAAGAGAGAAGCATATCGAAGGGTCAGTACCACTACACACAATTCGTGCTGATGTAGATTACGCGCTGGCGACAGCTCAAACTGCTACTGGCGTTATCGGTGTTAAAGTTTGGATCTACAAAGGAGAGACCTCCTAAGTAGGAGAGGAACTATTATGTTACTACCATCCAGAACCAAATACCGAAAAGTACGCAAAGGCAAGATTAAAGGTGTCGCTACAAGTGGCAACTACATTGCATTTGGCCAGTACGGTCTACAGAGCCAAGATATGGAGCGCATTACCTCACGTCAGATCGAATCTGCCCGACAAGCCATGACTCGATACACCAAGCGCGGTGGGCAAGTATGGATTCGTATCTTCCCGCACACTCCAGTCACACGAAAACCACAAGACGTAAAAATGGGTAGTGGTAAGGGTAACCCTGAGTTTTTCGTAGCTAAGGTTCGCCCAGGAACGATCCTATTTGAACTCGGCGGTGTAAGCGAAGAAGTGGCTCGAGAAGCTATGCGCCTTGCAGCTCACAAACTACCAGTCAAGACTAAATTCGTCATCCGCGAAGAGGCAAAAGCATGAAACAACTAGACACCAAAGCTATGGACAAGAAACAACTTACCGAGTTTGTAAGCAAAACTCGTGCTGAGTTAGCGGTTCTCAAAAGAGCACTTCATCTTGGACAAGAGACAAACTCTGCTAAGACTCGTAAACTTCGACGCGACATTGCCCGCGCACTAACTGCCAGCCGCGCAGCTGGAGAGGAGAAATAATATGGCCCGTACACTCACCGGCATCGTTTCATCCGACGCGAACGACAAGACTATTACAATTACTGTTCACGAACGAAAAACGCACCCGATATACAAGAAACAATATTCAGTATCGAAGAAGTTCCGTGCTCATGATGAAGAAAACGAAGCGCATAAAGGCGACCTCGTAGAAGTTATCGAATGCCGACCAATGTCTGCAACTAAGACATGGAAGCTCGTTCGCATCATTGAGCGATCAAAGGGATTCGCAATAGCGCTCGCTGATGAACCAGCGGAGCCTGTTAAGGCCGCCAAGACTGAGACACTTGGAGAAGAAGCATGATCCAGCAAGAATCACGACTACTCGTCACCGACAACAGCGGTGCCAAAGAAATTCTTTGTATTCGCGTACTAGGTGGTACTCGACGCCGCTACGCTCGAGTTGGTGACATTATTACTGCAACAGTAAAAAAAGCTAATCCAAACGGAACAGTGAAAAAGAAGCAGGTTGTAAAGGCAGTGGTAGTTCGGACGCGAGATCGCATACAACGACCCGACGGCTCTACTATTGCATTTGATGACAATGCAGCAGTTATCATTGATGCCGAGAAGCAGCCTAGAGGTACGCGTATCTTTGGACCAGTTCCTAGAGAGCTTCGAGACATGGGCTACGCCAAGATAATCAGCCTCGCGCCGGAGGTACTATAATGAGCAAACTATTCAAAATTAGAATCCAAAAAGGTGACACCGTCATGGTTCGTGCTGGCAAATATAAAGGCCAGACAGGTACCGTGCTGCAAGTGCATCCTTCAGAGAACAAGGTAACAGTTGAAGGTATCAACATCGTCAAAAAGCACATGAAGCCAAACCAGAAGTATCCTGCAGGCGGTATCATTGAGCTCACAAAGCCAATTTGGGTAAGCAAAGTAGGACTACTTGACGACAAAGCCAAGAAGCCAAGTCGCGTCGGCTATAAAGTTGACGGTGACAAGAAAACCCGCGTACTTAAGAGTAGTGGCAAGGAGGTGACAGCATGAGCACTAAAGCCACAACCTACCAAGCACGCTTGAAAAAGCAGTACATCGAAGAGCTCGCGCCTAAGCTTGCGAAAGATCTAAAGCTTAAGAATGTTCATGAAGTGCCACGAATCACCAAAGTCGTCGTTAGTGTCGGTCTTGGTAAGGGCAAGGATGACAAAAAACTATTTGAAATTGCCACTAACACACTCGCAAAGATTACTGGTCAGCAACCAGTTCAGACCATTGCACGTAAGTCTATTGCAGCCTTTAAGCTTCGAGAAGGCAACCCCATCGGTGTTCGCGTCACACTTCGCGGTGACCGTATGTACGAATTTCTCGACAGACTCATAAGCGTAGCAATGCCACGACTGCGAGACTTCCACGGCGTAAGTCGCAAAGCCTTCGACAAACAGGGTAACTACAACCTTGGAATGCGAGAGCAATCAGTTTTTCCAGAGCTTAGCTTTGAAGAAATTGCAACAGCACACGGACTTGAAGTAACAATTGTGATAGATAACAGTGATCCCGCGCATAGCCTGCACCTTCTCGAAGGTCTTGGTATGCCGTTTGAGAAAGGTAAGGAGTCTAAGTAATGGCAAAGAAATCAATTATCGCCCGCGACCGCAAACGTATGCTCATGATTGAGAAATACAGTGCGAAACGCGCAGAGCTCAAGAAGCTGGGTGATCTCGATGGATTGGCTAAGCTTCCACGAAACTCCAGTCCGACTCGAGCGAAAAACCGATGTTCGGAAACTGGTCGACCACGTGGCTATATGCGCACATTCGGCCTAAGCAGAATTAGTTTCCGAGAGCACGCAAGCAAGGGAGAAATCCCAGGCGTAACGAAAGCAAGTTGGTAGAGGAATATTATGAGTAACGTATCCACAGACCCCATCGCAGACATGTTGACCCGCATACGAAACGCAATTGCGGTTCGTAAGAATGCTGTTGTTTTGCCGCACTCTAGCGTCAAAAACACGGTAGCTACAGTGCTGGCAAAAAATCATTTCATCGAGCGTGTTGAAATCGTTGATGAGAAGGCTGCACAGAAGCTACTGCGCATCACGATCAACAACGAAAGCGACAATGCTCGTATCAGCCACATAGAACGACTAAGCACGCCTGGCCGCCGACTGTACTCAAAAGCTACCGATATTCCTGTTGTAAAGAACGGTCGAGGTATTGTAATTGTAAGCACCTCTAAAGGTATGATGACTGGCGATGAAGCCAAGAAGCAAAG
>CAZNVG010000002.1:0-88326 GCA_964576475.1 uncultured Candidatus Saccharibacteria bacterium
ACATTGCGAGGCCATCACCACCGTGACAGAGTTACCGGAGAAACAAGTCAAACGACTTAAGAAACTTATTCAAGATGCAGAAACTAACTTAGCCTGTGCTAAGGAGCTATTAATCAGCCTCGTCGGCGACGACCCAGAGGCTGTACAAGCAACCCGAGAAGAGAATCCCGGAAAAGTACTCGAAGGAGTATTCGATGGACAGAATATGGTAGGCTCCGATGGAAAAACATATCCCGTACCTGCGAACTATGCCAGTAAGTCAAAACTTGTTCAGGGCGACATACTGAAACTGACCATTGCAGACGACGGAACTTTCCTTTACAAGCAAATAGGTCCAGTGCCTCGCGCCCAGGTTGTTGGTACGCTCATCAACAAAGAAGGGCATTACGTTGTTGAAGTAGGGGATAAAGATTATCGAGTTCTGCTTGCCAGCGTTACGTACTTCAAGGCCAAGGCGGGCGACCAGATCAGCGTCATCGTGCCTGAAGACAATATGGATGTCGAATGGGCAGCCATTGAAGCCGCACTCTAGACGTCTCGGCGCAGTTTGCTTACTTACAATCATTCATTAAACTACCGTTCGCACTGTCACAACCAAATCAGCGCCACACGTCATGCAAAAAGTGGTGGTTTTTTAGTTTTCATAACGAAGCACTTTCAAGGTGGTGGAAAGGCACTTTTTGGACTATTCTTCCACATTTTGTACTCATCATCACATGCATGGCGGGCTACTTCTGGGCTATACTAGTAAGACGAAAAAGGAGGACGGGGTGAACCAAGCACTGTACCGGAAGTACCGGTCAAAAAAGTTGTCAGAAATCGTGGGTCAGGAACATATCACGACGACGCTGGCACATGCCCTTAAATCCGGCAGAATTGCGCATGCTTACCTGTTCACAGGGCCGCGCGGCGTCGGGAAAACCTCGATTGCCCGCATACTCGCACATGAAATCAATGAACTTCCTTATAACGACGAGTCAACTCACCTCGACATAATTGAAATAGATGCTGCAAGCAATCGGCGCATAGATGAGATCCGTGACCTGCGAGATAAGGTCCATATTTCTCCAACAAGCGCCAAATACAAAGTCTATATTATCGATGAAGTCCATATGCTAACCAAGGAGGCATTTAACGCACTTCTCAAGACCCTCGAAGAGCCGCCGGCGCATGTCGTGTTCATCTTAGCTACAACGGAAGCACATAAGCTGCCCGAGACTATTATTAGCCGTACACAGCGCTTTCATTTCAAATCAGTCGAGCCAACACTGGCAGTAAAGCACCTTCGGGAAATCGCTGACGCTGAGAAATTTGATATAGATGACTCTGCCCTCGAAATGATAGCCGCGTACGGACAGGGAAGCTTCCGTGATAGCATCAGCTTACTCGATCAGGTTGCGAGTGGGCAGTCGGGAAAAGTTAGTCTCGATGATGTCCGCAGCTCCACGGGTCTAGCACCTCAGGCACTAATTCATGATCTTCTGACTGCTATCGACAACAGCAACCAGCTAGAGATTATTTCCTTGCTACAGTCTGCAACTAACGACGGTATTAGCCCAAAGCCTCTTGCGCATCAGCTTATAGTAGAGTTACGAAAAAAAATCCTAGCCCATGAAGCGACGTCTGACAAATTGAAGTTGATGCAACAATTATTGGAAATCGAACATAGCACGCAGCCTGACATTTCTCTAGAGCTTACCCTGCTTATGCATTGCAGCCAGCCTGCGCCAACTAATCCAGTTTCAGAAGCCACAGCAAGCAGCAAGGTAAAGACAGAGACACCAAAGGCAACCGAGACAAAAGCACCCCCAGAAATTATCGAGGAGCAGTCTAAAGTAGATGAAACACCTAACCCAACCGACGAGCCGCAAACTGAAATACCAATCGAGGAAATAACACAGCCAGTCACACCGCTCGATCCTGCCGAGCAATTGCCCCCAGAGGTTTGGATAAATGTACTATCGTCGGTAAAAAGCACCAACCCTTCACTCTACAGCATGCTTCGCATGGCGGGGACTGAGATGCATGAAGGTAAATTACAAATAAAGTTTAAGCACGCATTTCACTACAAGCGACTGAAGGAATCCAAAAACATGCAGGTCGTAACTGGTTTACTCGAAAAACTTACTGGCTCGAAAATACCCGTCGAGAGCGTCCATGACGAGAATGCAAAACCTGCAGCCGCTAATACGCAAATACCCACTGCGACGAAAAAGAGCATCGAAGCTGCTCAGGAAAACGATCCTGCAGTTAGTGCGGTCATGCAAGCGTTTGGCGGGGGAGAGGTGGTAGACGTATGAACCCTGATGAACAGCACGTACAACCCTCAAACCTTGACGCCGAAGCGGGCCTTCTCGGGTCAATCCTTATAGACTCTGATGCTATTACGCGTGTTGCCGATCTCGTTTCGGCAACTGATTTCTTCGATCCGCGACACGAACGCATTTTTGGTGCGATTATGAGCTTGTACGAAAAAAGAAAACCAATTGACGTATTAACACTTACCAATCAATTACAGGAGAACCAGGAACTTGAGCTCGTCGATGGGGCTAGCTACATCACCGAACTAGCCAATATGGTGCCTACCGCTAGCAATGCAGAACATTACGCAGATATTGTTAAGTCTAAGGCTATCCGTCGAGGACTAATTAAAACTACACAAGAACTGGCTACTCTTGGATATGATGAGTCAAAACCCGTACAGGCAATCATAGAAGAGGCGGAAACTAAACTCTTTGCAGTCTCGCAACGCCATGTTGCACAAGACCTTTCTAGTCTGGAAAGCATCTTATCTGATAGCTTCGAGCGACTCGACGAGCTTCACAAAGATAACGGCAAGATTCGTGGCGTTAGTACTGGGTTTACCGACATGGATGCCGTCTTAGCGGGGTTGCAAAAGTCCGACCTTATTATTCTCGCTGCTCGTCCGAGTATGGGTAAATCAGCACTTAGTATGAACCTAGCGCACAATATCGCCGTCAACGAAAAAAAGGGCGTTTTGTTCTTTAGTCTTGAAATGAGCAAAGAACAACTTGTTGATCGTCTGCTGGCTGACGAAGCACAAATTGATGCCTGGAAAATTCGTACCGGAAACCTAACGGACGAGGATTTTGAGAAGTTAGGCGCAGCCATGGGGACGCTTTCAGAAGCACCTATGTTCATAGATGACACACCCGGTATCACTGTCATGGAAATGCGCACCAAAGCGCGACGAGAAGCTCATAAACAAGAATTAGGGCTGATCATCGTGGACTATCTACAACTCATGAGTGGCGGTTCAAAGTTTGCAGGATCAGATAACCGAGTGCAGGAAATCTCGGAAATTAGTCGTGGACTTAAAGCGATTGCACGCGAGCTAAACGTGCCATTAATCGCACTTAGTCAGTTAAGCCGTAGTGTTGAGCAACGCCATCCCCAGATTCCTCAACTATCCGATCTTCGAGAATCAGGTTCGATCGAGCAAGACGCAGACATTGTAATGTTCATTTACCGCGAAGAATACTACAACCCCGAGACAGATCGCCCGCACATAGCAGACGTACTTATTCGTAAACACCGAAATGGACCGACAGGAAAGGTGGAGTTATATTTCAATGCTGAGCAGGTTGCCTTCCGCAACCTTGATACCAAACATGAGGAAATACCATTCTAAGGAGTTATATGGCAAACAATCCAGAATTAATCACCACATTTAATACACTCGTCGATCAAGTCATCGCCGGCAATCGCCGTGGTGCTAATACTGCATTCCCGCGAGGCGCCATGTGGCCCGGTATGGACAATTTTGCCAAAGCAGCAGATCTCGGCTTTCACAAAGTCGAGAGAGGAGACGCTCGAAATTCTATAATAGGTAGAAATGTCGGTGACTTCGTGATGCGCGCCGTGTCAGTGGAGAAACGAGTAAACCTTTCCTTTGATGGCAGAGATGAGCGATACCGTAAAGCGGCGTGGGTGCTTCGAACACACGGCGATGGAACTGCAGACCAATATGTGCATTTAGCAGGTTCATCTCTGCTATTTGGTCATAGCTACACACATGAAATAAGCGATGAACAATTCTCAGCCGGACTAGAGTTTATACGAAGTCCACACCTGTTGCCTGAGTTTCCAATTACCGCAATACTTGCCGCGTTGACCGAGGAAGATGTACAAGATTACTTCAAACGACTAGACAGAGACAGGGAGTCTGATGAGAGACTACGAGAAGGCCTAAAAGAAATCGATAGATCAATGCTCATCGATCCATCCGATCTGCACCGCCCACTTGGCTAAACGTGGTAGAATAACCAATAACGCTTATGAAGCTCAAAACCTTCGAATCACTCACATTATATCGATTTAGATATCGCATTGGCTACGCACTACTGTTCGGGTTAGGAGCCGTACTAATGTTATGGAAACTCGGTAGCCTTGTACCGGGTGTAAGTATTGCCGAACTTGCCAGTGCAAAAAGCAGCACTCTTCGATCAGTCTGGGAAAACCCCATATATGCACCATATCGACTATTGCAGGCTATTTCTCTCAAACTGCTTGGGCAAAATGCATGGGCACTACGATTACCGAGCGTGGTCTTTGGTACGTTTAGTGTATTTGGTGTGTATTTGTTTCTTCGCAATGCATACGCCGAGCGCGTGGCGGTTATGGGCTCAATTCTATTCGGCGTGTCGTCGGCACTTTTAGGCGCCAGCAGATATGGCACCGCATCCATCAGCATGGCATGGACCATGGCTGCATTACTTGGTATTGCGAGCTGGATAATGACGGCAACCAAAATAACTTGGTGGCATTTAACAAACGCAGCTATAGTTGCTGTTTTCGCTCTATATTCGCCCCTCGGCTGGCTGTGGCTGTCTGTTATATTTTTTCTACATCCAAAAGAAGTTATTCGAACCATTAAAGATGCCTCGAACATATGGCTGGCTCTGGCAACTACCGGGTTCTTAGTGGCAATTAGCCCGATTGTGCTTGCAGTTGTCCGAGACCCACAAATCTTAAGAGCGTGGGCATTTATACCGGAAACCCTGCCTTCAATAGCAACGATCGCAACAAATATCATTCGAGTCATTGCATCTTTGGCTTGGAGGAATACACTAAGTGACCCAGCTACACATCTTGGCAACTTGCCGATATTAGATATCTTCACAGCGTCTATGACATTCCTTGGTGTGCTAACGCTCGTTATGAAACCAACCTTGGCGCGAACACGCATTCTACTTATAACGGGAGGTCTCGCCGTCGCAGCAATTGCAGTTAACTATTCGGCAGAAAGCTTCGTACTACTTCTACCTTTGGCGGCGATTTTCACTGCCATTGGACTAGAGCGGATGCTGGAAGAATGGTATCAAATGTTCCCTCGAAACCCATTTGCACGGGTTGGGGCACTCATACCACTCGCGCTAGTCTTTGCAATGACAATGTTCTATCAAGTACATAGAGGTTTTGTGGCATGGCCTAAAGCACCCGAAACAAAAGCCGCCTTCCAGCAACGACTATAGAAGCTGATATACTAGTAGCTACGAACTAAGGAGAGGATATACTATGTCTAAATTTGATCAGGCCAAGATGCTCTTGAAGGTAAAGAAACTTCAGAAAGAACTCGCTAAAGAAGTGCTGGAAATCGAAAAAGGCGAAGGAGCAGTAAAAGTAGCGATCACCGGCGAACAAAAGATTAAGAAAATAACGATAGAGCCAGACTCGATTGATCTAGATGATATTGGACAGCTTGAGCGATGGCTAGAAGATGCTGTTCGAGATGCTATACAGGCAAGCCAAAAACTGGCAGCTGATAAAATGCAGCCAATGATGGGTATGCTCGGCGACTTAGGACTCTAAAGTTTCATCATGTCAGACGTTCTGCCTGTTGCACTACAAAGTCTTATCGATGAGCTAGGCCGACTACCAGGCGTGGGCCCCCGCAGCGCAGAACGATATGCGTATTTTCTGTTGCGACGCGACCCAGCTATAGCCCAGTCAATAAGCAGGTCACTAGAACAGTTGCATGAAAAAGTAAGCTATTGCCCTGTAACCTTCGCGCTGATAGATGCCGACGAGCAAATTAGCCCGCTTTATAGCAACCCTAAGCGAGATAAAACCACCGTCGCTGTCGTCGCCGATCCCTTTGATATTGTTGCACTCGAGAAGACAGCGATGTACAAGGGAACATACCACGTTCTTGGTGGTTTGATCTCTCCTCTCGAAGGCCTAAATCCTGATCAGCTCCATATTGAAGAGCTGGTGCAGAGAATTGACAACGACAACGTTAAAGAGCTGATCATGGCAACCAATGCTAGCGTCGAAGGCGAGAGTACGGCCTTATACATCCAGCAACAGCTGGAGGGTAGAGACATAAAAATAACCCGATTGGCGCGCGGTCTTCCTATTGGGGTTGATCTTGAATATGCAGACCAAATAACGCTGTCGCGTGCTCTTGAAGGACGACAAACTATATGAACATGAGCAAATGCGGCGTCTGCGGGCATACGCTTGAGCAAAAAAATAAAACCTTATACATCTGCTCCTCCTGTCACAAAGAAACCTACAATAATCCGCGGGCAGCGGTAGCTGTGGTTGTAATCGACGGAAGAAATATACTTCTTGCGAGAAGATCAAACCACCCAAACAAAGGCCGCCTCGATCCAATTGGCGGGTTCCTTGACTATAATGAGCAGCCACTGGATGGTTTGCGACGGGAGATTGGCGAGGAGACAAACCTTGATATCGATATCGGCCCTATAGTCGGAGTGTATACGCATGAGTATGGCGAAGGAAGCAACGTTAGTGTCTGTCCAATTATTTACGTCGGAAAAATCAATAGCGGCACCCTGGAAGGCAAGGACGACGTAGCCAGCCTTGAATGGGTTTCGGTAGACGACACTCCGAAAGCCGATATGCTTGCCTGGAGCTTTATGCCACAACTATTCGCTGATCTACGACTATACATTGATAATGCTGCTAGCCAACAGGGGTGAACTACCGTACAATACAACCTATGGATTCAGAAACTATAGCTAAAATTAAAAGTCTCATTGATGCGTCTAAAACCATACTAATCATTCAGGCGGACAACCCAGACGGCGACAGTCTGGGCAGTGCACTGGCGCTCGAGCAAATTTTTCACGATCTTGGCAAGGAACCGATTCTTTACTGCGGAGTAGACATACCAAGTTATCTCAAGTATCTTCCAGGCTCAGACCGAGTCATCAAAGAACTCCCTAATCAGTTTGATATTTCTATACTTGTCGACTGTGCTACCATCACTCTTCTTGAGCAACTAGAACGTACTGGGCAGCTCGGCAGTATTAAGAATCGCTCACTTATTGTCATAGATCATCACGACACCGAAACGAATTTGCCACTAGAGCATGTTGCCCTGATTGATGCCAAAGCAGTTTCTACAAGTGAAGTACTTCATGACCTATGCATGGAACTTGGCTGGCCAATCAATCTATCCGCAGCTGAACTGCTCGTCAGCTCACTTATGGCAGACTCGCTTGGCTTAACAAGCGAAGGCACCACAGCTCATAGTATCGGCGTACTGGCAGCTCTTGTTGAGCAGGGAGTAAGTCTTGCTGAATTAGAAGCTCGACGGCGACTATCCATGCTCAAGCCTAGGGAAATCGTATCCTATAAAGGACAGCTACTACAGAGAATTGAGTACCATAATGACAACCAATTGGCGATAGTAGTCATCCCGTGGGATGAGATAGAGAAGTATAGTCCGCTCTACAACCCATCAATGCTGGCTCTTGAAGAACTTCGACTAACTGAAGGTGTAAAGATTTCGATCGCGCTGAAAACATATCCAGACGGAAAGATCACTGGGAAACTACGCTGCAACTACGGTACGCAAATCGCCGATTCACTCGCCGGACACTTTGGCGGCGGTGGCCATTCATATGCCGCAGGGTTTAAAACAAATGATTGGAAGCTGGAAGAACTGAAGGCCGAGCTAGTGAAGCAGACGCACGTGTTGCTTGACGAGAAAGCGGCGTGATTGCTATGCTGAGTCTCGTGAATACATACATGATCCAACTCAAGCGCTGCCACACTGCTTCAAAAGCGGCGACTTGTTGTATGTGTTAATCACCACCCGACACACGAAACAACATAAAGCGCCGCGACCACGCAGGCGCTTTTTTAATGAGACTTATGAGGAAAAGACAATGGAAGCAGAAGAACGATACATAATGAGCCCCGAGCTACGAGCACAATCGCTACAAGAAGTATTTGATTGGATCGTACGCGATGATCTTGGCGGCGAAGACCCGGCAGAACTACTTGCGGCGATTAACACGCCCGACCAGTCAGGATTGACGCCAAAGTTTTGGCTTGAGACCAACGAACTACCCAGAGAACTCAATGCACGCTTTTGCATTGATGCGCTCAAACTAAACATTGGGTCACGCAACACTATTATTAGCGCATTAATCGATTCGGAACTCGGACCGGATATCGTCAGCATCAGCGAAAGCTCAAAGTTCATAGTGCATACGACAGCTTATGTACCTGAGTTAGTCGACGTATAGACTGCATAGCAATGCTACTATATACATCATGAAGCTCTTCAATACGCTTACTAGACAAGTCGAAAGCCTACAGCCGCAGTCGCCGCCACTCGTTACGCTCTATACATGTGGACCCACTGTGTACGACTATTTAACAATCGGTAATTGGACAGCATATATTCGCTGGGATTTATTAGCAAGAACGCTACGCGATCAAGATTATTCACTCAATTGGTATATGAATATTACTGACGTTGGGCACCTAGTTAGCGACGCAGACGAAGGAGAAGACAAACTTGAAAAGGGCGCACGTCGTGAGGGCAAAACAGCTTGGGAGGTAGCCGAGTTCTATACCGCTGATTTTATACAGGGTCTCAAGGACCTCAACATTACTGTGCCTCTGGACCATTTAGTCAAAGCCACAGATCATATACCTGAGCAAATCGCCCTCATTAAATCACTCGAAGATAAAGGCTACACCTACACAACCAAAGACGGTGTTTACTTCGATAGCTCAAAGTTCGAAACTTATGGCGCCTTAGCGCGGCTTGATATTACTGGACTACAAGCAGGAGCGCGAGTTGAATTAGGAGACAAGCATGCTGCTACTGACTTTGCTCTATGGAAATTTAGTCCAATTGATTCACGGCGCGACATGGAATGGGATAGTCCGTGGGGGAAAGGATTTCCCGGCTGGCATATAGAGTGCTCAGCAATGGCTATGCACTACCTCGGCGAGACTCTCGATATACATGCTGGAGGCATTGACCACATACCGGTACATCACACAAATGAGATAGCACAGAGCGAAGCATCAACAGGTAAACCTTTCGCTCACATTTGGCTACATAGTAATTTTCTACAGATAGACAACGAAAAGATCGCAAAGAGTGCGGGCAATGGTTACACCCTAAGCGAACTATACGACAAAGGGTTCTCGCCCAACGATTTGCGGGTATTCATACTGCAAAGCCACTACCGGTCTCACGCAAACTTTACATGGGAAGCCCTAGGTGCAGCGCGCAACAGATTGCGTCGCTGGCAATCTATTGCAGACGTTCGCTGGCAATTATCAGAGTCGTTTCAAATCCTTCCGAATAACGCCTTACAAACAATTTCGAAACAGATACGTACTGCACTTACTGAAGACCTTGATAGTCCAGCAGCATACGCAGCTATTGAAAGCGGGTTGTCTATGATTGAGAGCGGCGTACACCCCTCTGATGAGCCTCAACTTCGAGCGTTTCTCGAAACAGTACGCGATCTCCTCGGGATAAACCTACTTGCTACTCCTGACATTAGCAAGGAACAACGTGAATTCATAGTTGCCAGGGAAGCAGCCCGAAAAGCTAAAGACTGGGTGGTAGCAGACCGGATTCGATCATCCTTAGAAGCGCAACAAATAGAGATACTTGATAGCCAAAATCGCTCATTATGGCGTCGAGACTATAGTAAATAAATATTTAATCATTATACTTGTAAAATTGTCCAATTTATAGTAATATACATCTGTTTCGGACTCTCGAAACAAAACTCCATGGACGGAGTTGCACATGAACATGAAAGGCAAGGTGGTCTCCATGGCTCTCATTCGAGCCAATTGCTCACTCTGCGGTCCGGTCAACGTCGACACACGACAGGCCGAACTGCGCATCTGTGATGACACGAATGAAGCCACGCTTGGCTTCTCGTGCGGCTGCAGCGTGTATGTGCTGATCAGTCTCACCGAAGCGCTCGTCGAGGTGTTCCGCTGCCTGTCCATCACCGAGATTCACTGGCGTCTGCCCGAGATCTCGACGGACGAGCACGCACCGAAGCATGCAACCGTCCTGGCGACGTGCCACAACTGTGGTCAGATCCAGGTCAGCGCGTGCGAAGTGATGGTCATCGACGACAAGCACTGCATCATCCCCTGCGTGACGTGCGGCGGCTCGTTCAACGTGACGGTGACGTCACAGAATCGAACGCAGCTGCTCCAGCACGGCGCGATGGCGGCGTAGCAAGTTCTCACCCCAACAGCAAAAGAAAGCAGGTGGTCAGTATGGCGCTCATCCGAGCGACGTGCAGCGAGTGCGGAGATGTGGAACTCAGGTCGCGAGACCTGCAGGTGCGCATCTGTGGAGACAGCGGTGACGGAACGTACTTGTTCCGCTGTCCGGTGTGTCGCATGACGGAAGTCAAGAATGCCGATGACCAGGTCGTCGACATCCTTGCAGCTGCCGGAGTGCGATGCGTCGAGTGGCGACTGCCCAGCGAGTTGCGCGAGCGACCCGGTGGCGATGTCATCACCCACGACGACGTGATCGACTTCCATGAGATCCTCGAGCGAACCGACTGGTTCGCCACGGTGGAGTCCATGGTCAAGCGGTAGTCGTACTGCGCTAAGGGTGCCGGTCGGGTGGTATGTTTGTCGCGAGCTTTGGCTCACAACACACTACTCATTCGACCGGCACTCTGCCGCACCCTTACCTTTCTGCTTCACAACTCCGTCCATATACAACTTTATTACTGAATCTACAGATACATTATAAAAATTCAAAGAGGTCTTAGTGTAGAAAAGTAACTTTTTGCTTGACACTTAGTGTACAAAGTACAATAATGAATTCATACGCTAAGGTTCTCCCGAATCTTGACGTCGAAGGTGTGAAGCTATAGGAATGCTACTTAGGCGTTCCAATTCTTCAAGGCACCCTTAAAAAATAGGATACTACTACGAAAGACAGAGGTGAGCGGCCTATGCGCCACACGGATTTTCAGTTCGCCAGTGGCCAAGTCATCGGACGCGACCACCGCCAAGTTCCCAAGAATTGCCAAGATGGATACCACATTGCACATAGCAACGATTACACAGTGGCCATTGTAACTGATGGTTGCGGTAGTGATCGGAGTGCTGAGGCGATGTGGGACTTGAACGGCCAGACCCAGCACAACGAAGTCGGCGCCAAACTCGGAGCAGTGCTCGCAGCGCAAGCTGTGCTACGAGCAGCAATCGAGCGAGGTGTCGACAGGCTCAACTGGAGCGAGGTGCAGTTTAATCTTGCATCACAGCTCTATCAACTGGCCCGTAGTATGGGCGGTAACATTAGGGAAACTATAGAGAGCTTCTTTCTGTTTACGATCGTCGGCGTACTTCTGAGTGATGAGACGGCAACGTTCTTTGCACTCGGTGACGGCGTAGTGGTCGTAAACGGCGAGGTGAGCTCAATCGGACCGTTCCCCGGCAACAAGCCGCCCTACATCGGCTACAGTGCAATCCCCGGATCAGCACTAGAGATTGAGCCAGGTGATCTTGCGTTTCGAATCGTCGCTTCGATTCCACTCGAGTTTTTGGACAGCTTTCTCATTGGCTGCGATGGGGTAGATGACCTCATCAAAGTCGCCGAGCACAGACTACCCGGTCTAAGCGATACCGTCGGAGGCATTGAGCAATTCTGGTGTGGAGATGCGTACTTCACGAATCCAGCACTACTCAGTCGACGACTCAAGCTGATCGGTCGAGACTGGCCGAAAGCAAACCCGAGCCCCGGTCTACTTCCAGACGATACGACGTTGATTGTCGGTCGTCGCAAACCATAGAAGGAGTATTATGCCGAACGTCTACCTGCAAGGTAAACGTCGTCAACTTGCTCCAACTGCGGTTGTTGGAAGTGGCGGCGAAGCGGATGTGTACGATCTCGGAAACGGGCACGTACTCAAGCTTTTCAAGAAGCCGAATGACCCGACATATGTCGGTAATCAAACGGCTCAACAAGGTGCACTCCTGCGAATCAGTGAACAGCAAACCAAGCTGCCGAGCTTTCCGAAAGGACTGCCGAGCAGCGTGGTTTCGCCAATCGACCTCGCATACGACAAAGCATCGGGAGGCAAGCTCGTCGGTTACACGATGAGATTCCTTTCGAACATGGAAGTGCTACTGCGGTATGGAGATCGACGGTACCGTGAACAAGGCGGCATCGATGCAAACCAGGTGCTTGAAGTTTTCCAAAACTTGCACCAGGTTGTACAGGCAGTGCATGCTGCACGTGTCGTTATTGGCGACTTCAATGACCTAAACGTCATGGTAGACGCCACTGGCTCGGTATACTTGGTCGATGCAGACAGTATGCAGTTCGGCTCATTTATGTGCCGAACCTTCACCGAGCGTTTTCTTGATCCACTCAACACGGACGGGAAAACCCTGCAGTTGTCGAAGCCATTCACGACAGACTCCGACTGGTACGCCTTCAATACGATGGTGTTTCAGTCGCTGCTCTATGTAGGTCCGTACGGAGGCGTGCACAAGCCAGCTACCGGCAAGAAGCTACAGCACAACGAGAGAGTCCTGCAGAATCTTCACATCATGAAGAGTGAAGTGGTCTACCCGAAACCTGCATTGCACTTCAGCGTGCTGCCGGACGAGGTACTTGATCACTTTACGCGTATCTACGAGAAAAACGAACGTGGAGAGTTTCCACTTCGTCTACTCAAAGGTATGCGCTGGACAACATGTAGTGGTTGCGGAATGACGCATGCCCGCCCCAAATGTCCAACGTGCGCATCTCCTGGTGCAGTAGCACAAACGACGGTTATCCGAGGGACGGTTACAGCTACCCGGCTGTTCCGAACTAAGGGACAAATTGTTTACGCTACGACAGAGGGCGGCAAACTGAAGTACCTCTACCACGAAGACGACGCATTCAAGCGTGAAGGAAATCGTACAGTTGTCGCTGGTAGCCTCGATCCTGAGCTTCGGTTCAGAATTATGGGCGACACGACATTGCTCGGTAAACGTGATCGTTTGCTTGCGTTTGAATCTGGGGCAGTACAGCAGGAAATCATCGATACGTACGGTTCGCTGTCAATGTTCGACTGTTCTTCGCACAACTACTTCTGGGTATCCCAGGGGCAGCTTCGCAGGAATGGACGATTCGGCAGTGAGTACATCGGTGACGCACTACCTGGACGCACCATGTTCTGGACAGGAGAGCGGTTCGGTTTCGGTTTTTACCGAGCCGGAGAGCTCACGCGCGCATTCGTCTTCTCGGCAAAAGGTCAGGGTGTAAATGATCAAGTTCGACTGCCACATTTTCCCGGTCAACTCATTGATGCAACCTGCGTGTTCTCGGACACACTGGCATGGCTCCTGGTTTCCTTGAGTCATGACGGTAAGCTCGAGAATCGCTGTTACGTCATTGATGCAACAGGAGATGTTGTCGCAGAAGCGAGCGCTGAGCAGGGAGATGAATCTTGGCTCGGGGCAAGCGTGCGCGGCAACTTCGCAATCGGATCGTCACTTTTCGTGGGTACCGATGAAGGTATTGCACGTGTTCACCTTGATGGCGGTGTGCTGAACGTTTCTCAAACGTTTCCAGACACCGCAGAATTCGTGAACAGTAGCTCTCGGCTCCTTCAGGGAGAAGGGGGCATTTACAGTGTCTCGTCTCGCGAGATACATCGTCTAACCATCAAGTAAGCCACCAACAGCAAAGAAGGGACACCATGTCCGTAACTGAACTGCCCATCCCGAGTCACTACGACTCGGCCAACGTGGTCAACGACACGCGTTGGATCGACTACCTCGGGCTCGAGGCATCTGCCGAGAGCTGGCGTGCACAGCACAACCTGAAGGCTCGCAAGACGGATCGCACCCGCGTCTGTCTGCTGGTCATCGACGCGCAGAACACCTTCTGCCACCCGTCAGGAGAGCTGTTCGTCGCTGGCCAGAGCGGCAACGGGGCCGTCGAGGACAGCCAACGAACGGTGGAGTTCATCTACCGTAACCTTGGCATCCTCAGCGAGATCCAGTGCACGATGGACACCCACCGCGCATTCCACATCTTCTTCCGTACCTACCTGGTGAACGATCAGGGAGATCACCCGCCCATCATGAGCATGATCACCCTGGCGGACATCAAGGCGGGTACGTGGAAGGCCTCGCCGCAGCTGGCAAGTGCACTTGGTGTGCCGAATCAGATTGCGGCACAGGCACACCTCGAGCACTACGCGGAGGAGCTGGAGAAGAAGGGGCGTTACGCCCTTACGATCTGGCCCTACCACGCCATGCTGGGAGACAAGGGTCACAACCTTGTCTCTGGACTGGCAGAAGCGTGCTTCTTCCACGCCGTGGCGCGCGGTGCGCAGACCAAGTTCGAGATCAAGGGAACCAACCCGTGGACGGAGAACTACTCCGTGCTCGGACCCGAGGTCTTGACCGATTCGGTCGGCAAGCCGATTGCTCAGCGCAACACGCCGTTCATCGAGCTTCTGCTCGACTTCGACGCGTTGATCATCGCAGGGCAGGCCAAGAGCCACTGTGTGGCGTGGACCATCGATGATCTTCTCGGAGACATCACCGCCCAAGATCCCGAACTGGCAAAGAAGGTGTACCTCTTGGAGGACTGCACCTCTCCAGTCGTCGTTCCGGGCATCGTTGACTACACATCCGAAGCCAACGCAGCATTCGACAAGTTCAAGGCTGCTGGCATGCACGTCGTGCAGTCGACCGACCCGATCAGCTCCTGGCCGGACATCCGTCTCTAGAGCTGCTTCGTCCGTTCACCCTGTCTTCGTCCGCATAAGAAACCAGAACGCTATCTTACAAATCGTTCTAGTTGACTGACGCGGCGAAGCAGGGTGGTTGGACATGAATTCATACGAAGTGCCACTACAGGAAATGGAGTAATTCATGAGTCAAACCACAAGCCTCAGCACACTTCTGGGTGGTGCCGGACTCGATCCGAACGCCACCTCGAAGATGATGCTGACGGCAGACACGCTCGGTCCCGCCATTCAGGCAGGGTTGGGTGACATCACCATCGACGACATCACCACCAGTGAGGTCGTCCTCGTCACGTTGCTTCTCGACAACAGCGGTTCGATCCGCATGGGAAGCAACAGCCAGGCCGTCCGCGACGGGCACAACGGCATGATCGAAGCGCTCAAGGCTGCCAAGCAGTCGGCGAGCGTGCTCGTCAGCTGTCGTTACCTGAACGAAGAGGCCTACACCAACCAGTGCGTGCTGTACCCGTACCGTCAGCTCGACGATGCGGAGCAGCTCACGGCCTCCAACTTCAACCCGATGGGTGGCACCCCGCTCTACGACCAGACGGCAATCACCCTTGTTGGTGTCACCGCCAAGCTGGCCGAGTTCGAGCAGGGTGGCGTAGCTGCGCGAGCAGTGACGTACATCGTGACCGACGGTGGCGATGCGGGTTCGTACCAGCACAACACCAACGACGTCTTCAAGATGGTCCGAGGCATGCTGGGAACCGAACAGCACATCATCGGCGGCATGGGTGTCGATGATGGCTACACGGACTTCCGGAAGGTCTTCCGTGACATGGGCATCCCCGACGAGTGGGTGCTCACGCCCGGCGACTCACCCAGTGAGATCCGCAAGGCGTTCGCCGTCGTCAGCCAGTCGGCAGTCCGCGCAAGCCAGGCAGCTGGCGGCAGCTTCAGCCAGGTCGCCCTTGGCGGCTTCGGCGCTCCCTGATCTTCAGGGCTCGTAGGTAGTATCCAAACAACCACGGTGATGCGACGTTTCAAAAACGCGCTCCCAAATGATGGGTGGCAGTAGTGCAAAGTGGTCCTCGTAGCGAAATCGCTCGGACACGTTCTCCCGCACTGGGATGAACCACTACCGCCACCCTCGACCGACTCTATGAATGTATGTTCATACTGATGAGTTCAAAAGAACGAAAGTCGATCAGCTCAGGCGTTAGTTAATTCTTTGTCGTTCTTAAAGTAGCCTTTTCGATCAGCCCAATCTACAAATAGAATACGAATACAGCCTGCGATAGGTATGGCGAAGAGCGCACCAACAATGCCTCCAAAACTAACGCCCACCAGTGCAGACACAAATACCGTGAGTGGGGTCAACTCATTTTGCTTAGACTGCACGTACGGCTGCAACGTAACGTTCTCAATTTGACCGTAAATAACAAAATACACTGCCATGACAATCGCAAGATTCACAGAGCTCAATGCACAGGCAAGTATAACAGCCACGGCACCTATCGGATTTCCTATTAGGGGAATTAATCCAAATATGGCTATAATTCCAGCCAGCGCAACGGCATTAACGGAAACTCCAAGCACAGAACTGGCGATAAGTAGCACGACCAGTGCCGCAGCTCCAGCAATCGTTGCCATAATCAACTGACCGTTTACGTAGCCAGTTACCATTCCGTACATTTTTGTCACAAGCTCCTTGCGGTGCTTGCGCTTATCCTCTGGCTGTATCGCAAATATCTTTGCCACCCAACCGGGTCCCTCATTCAGCATCATGAACGACATAGCCAACACTGCAAGGGTGGAAACAAGCGTTTCGCCAACCTTGCCAGCCGTATCAAGCACTGGCTTCGCACTAATTTTTGAGCCAAAGTCTCGTGAAAAATCGTCTATCTGCTTATCGAGTCCATATTTACGAACTGCACGGCCGACCGACGAATCTTGTGTCTTTAGATTCTCCACAGTACTCGGTACTTCTCGCACGAATGAATCAACCTGTCCAATAAGCGGCGGTATGACTAAAACAAAATATCCTACGAGAAACAGAAGGACCGTCACATATGCAGCAGCCGTTGCCAGAGTACGATTCTTGCTCTTTAATCGTTTCGAAACCCACGACACCGCTGGGTTTAGCGCACACGCGAGAAAAAATGCAACCAATACAAGCGTTATGACATTAGACATTGCCATAACGAACCGTACGCCCAAAAATGCGAGGACGACAATTGCTATGACGCGGAGGACTGTTTTGTTTGATACGGTGACTTCTGTTTTTTGTGTGCTCATAATAAGCATTATGTCACCTCAGCTTTTATCATGCAAAGCGCGGTCATACATGGCGAGAATTTGTTGACCAACTATTGTCACGTCATACTGCTGTACTATCTGTTGCTGCCAATCATGCAATTCAGTTCTTTTCTCAGGATCGTCGATCAGATTCTGTAGTTTTTTAGCAAATACATGCGCGTCGCGCGGATCTACGAGGACGTCTGACTTTCCCTCCATAACCGTGGCATAACCAGGGTTCTGGCCAGCCAATACCACGCCGGCGCGAGCCGCCATAGCCTCGACTAAGACAATGCCAAAACTTTCACCGCCTGTGCTGGGGAATACTGCGATATCGGCGCTCGCAAGATAATGTGGTTTATCTTTTTCGTCTAAGAAACCTGTAAACTCAACAATCTTTGATATACCGAGCGATTCGGCTTGCAGCTCAAGCTGCGAACGAAGTGGACCGTCGCCACATATGATGACCCTAATATTGTCTGTGCGCTTAAGCTGCCCGACAGCATCGAGCAATAACCCTGCGCCTTTTCTTTCAACGAGTCTTCCAAGAAATACAATGGTCACTATTTCATCGTTGTATTTTTTGATTTTTCTTCCTGTGCGCATTGTGCGCAAGTTAACGGCATTAGGCACTACAGTACTATCGAGTCCCATGCTCGTTTTGGCAAGCCGTGCTGCAGGCTGCGATACGCTGACAATCTCACTAAATCTGCTTAAGCTACGACGAAGTACGAACCGAGCACTACGAGAAAGAATCTCACTAAATTTAGAGGCAAGGACTATATGAAACGTACCGACAATGGCGGTGCGTTTTGGTGCGCCATTAATAATGCGACCTGCAAGCAAGGGACTGTAGTACATCTGAATATGTAGCACATCAAAGTGCACCGTATGAAGCAAATCCTCAATTGCCGACTTATCAGCAGGCAGTGGTATCGACATACGATTTTGGTTGAAATGTACACGTACATTTTTACTCAAACTATGCACATTCGGTATGTCTACGCGCTCCGTATTACCGACTAAATAATGTACGGAGTGACCTTGCTCTGACAGCCATGTCCCAAGTGTTAATACATACTGCTGTACGCCATCTGGCACATCAAGGCTATCGTCGAGCACTAAACCAATCTTCAACTTTTTCATACTTTGTAATGGTACACTACGAACTATGGAAACGAGTACCGACCCGAACACTATCGCGACTGGATATCTGGATGCAGACAGTGATCACCGCCTATTCTGGGAAGAATGGGGGAACCCGAACGGCGCGCCGATCATGAGTTTACATGGCGGGCCGGGAAGTGGCTTTAGCGATAGCCATAAGACGATATTTGATCCTCGGACACATCATGTATTCTTCCATGATCAGAGAGGCTCAGGTCGTAGCCTGCCACTTGGAGAAACTAACGCAAACACCACGCAGCATCTAATAGCGGACATTTCGAAACTCGCCGATCATCACCATCTCGATACATTTAATGTGGCCGGAGGCTCGTGGGGGTCAACTCTTGCACTTGCGTACGCAATAGCCGAACCAAGTCGCGTACAAAACCTACTTATATGGAGCATATATCTAGGATCTCAATTCGAAACCGATTGGGTTAACGAGGGATATCCTCGTCATCATTTTCCTGAAGCGTGGGACCGCTTTATTTCACATGTTCCCGAGGAGCATCGAGGTAGTGGCACAAAGACCATGCAGTACTACGCTGATAAAATTCACGGCAGTGACGAAGTGTTGGCGCATCAATACGCATTGGAATGGTCACTGTGGGAAGCAACACTCATGTCACTTCAGTACGACAAAGAAGCTCTCGAAGCTGCAATTCAATCTGACGATGAATTATTACCTGGAGCAAAACTAGAAACGCATTATTTTCTCAATAATGTGTTTCTGGAAGAAGATCACATAATGAACAATCTCGATGTCATTTCTGGTATTCGTTGCGCTATCGTGCAGGGAAGATTTGATATGTGTACGCCGCCTCAAACAGCATTAGCGCTCGCCAAAGCATACGGCGACAAGGCTTCAATTCAGGTTGTCAACAGCGGCCACCGCCGTACAGACGCAGAACTACGCGTAGCACTGCAAGCTACTGCACGATCACTATTCGCCTAACCGCGTAACGCTTTTTTATATAACGCTTCGTACTGGTCAGTTACTTTCGGCCAATCAAACTGCTGTACATAGTCACGAGCCCATTCCTGCCACAGTCCACGAACTTCCTCGTCAAATAGCAACAGTTCAAGTCTCTGCGCAAACGCATCTACATCTTTAGGGTCTACTAAACTAATTCTGCCACGATCAACCATAACACTTGTATAGCCCGGATTATTACCCGCTACCACCGGTACATTCATAGCCATCGCCTCCAGCAAGACTATTCCAAATGATTCACCATAAATTGCTGGACTAACGAACAGATCGGCCGATTTAAGTAAACGTAGCTTGTCTTCATCAGAGACGAACCCTAGAAACTCTACATTTGGCAGTTCTTCTTTCTCAACATATTGTTCAAGTGTCTTTCGTTTGCCGCCATCACCCGCAATAACAAGACGTATATTGCTATGCGACTGTGCAAGCTGCTTATACGCTGGCAACAGAAATTGTGCGCCTTTACGCTTTTCAAGCCTACCAATGTAGAGAATAGTTTTTTTGGCTCCTTTGTAACGAGCAAGGGATTTATATTGCTCAGGGTCATAGTGCTGGAGATCAATACCGTTTGGAATAATCGTCAAAGGCATATCCGTAACTGAGGCAACGAAATCGGTAGCTGCTTGCGAGACGGCAGATATCGCTTTAAGTCGCTTGAAAACCGTTCGTGTATAAGGAGTGACGATCTTCTCAATAGACTTACTTAGTGGAGTGTCGGGTAGCTTGGCATGGAACGTGCCAACATTTACCGCAGGCGATCGTGCAAGTAATTGCATGCTCAGCATGGGAACCCAGGGTTCATGAAAATGCACGACGTCGAACTGCTCTCGTTCGAACATAGCATCAATAGTACTTGGGTCGATGCTCATTGCCAGATCACCCTTTGTTGCAAAAGGCGTATTGAACTCAGTCGACTGCCCAAGTAGTATCAAATCCGGATCTTGGTAGGTAGCTTCCTTTGGTTGTGGAGCGATTATCTTAACCGTGTGTCCGCGACCTCTTAGATCACGAGCAGTAGCTTCAATAACCGCCTGCACACCACCAGGCCGAAACATATTATAGGGACAAACAAGTCCTAGCTTCATTGTTAATCATTATAGCAGTTAACGGGACAGTATGTTTCGTGCAGATTCAGGTATTAGCTGACCCGAGGCTTCTGTTTCCTCAATTACAATCGGTGCGTGAGCAGGCAGTTTTGCCTCGTGGATCTCTACGGACTCATAGATGTCACCGAGTCGCTTAATCACACCATCGGCATCAAGAAACTGATCACCTTTAACCTGGATGTGGTGCAAGGGTAGGCTTACTTTGTCTTTTTTACCGTGGAGACTAAACATTATCTGACCTGTTTTGGCATAGGTACGGAAATCATTATCTTGCCAGAGATGAATTTCAAACTTTATAAGTTCTGGTCGTTGCTCGACCGGCACATGCTTTAGTTTAGGATGCCTTCTTGCCAGAAATTGATACGTACTGGTAATAACAATGCCACGGAGCACAAACGTTTGCACGAACCACGCAGGAATGCGGCGAGAAAACACTCTACTTAATGCTTTAAGCATGTAGAAATTTCTACGCTTAAACATGAAGTCGTCTTTGTCGCTAAAACCCGCGACACTCACAACGCTGTCGACTTGTTTCGCTATCTCAGGATACTTTTGAAGCAATCGTGTGACGACCGAAAAGCCATAACTAAACCCAGCAATTGAAAAATGTTTGCGACCTGGAAACTGTAGTTTGATTACCGTCGCGAGATAGTCGGCGAGATTATCTAGTGTTGGCTCCATTCCAATCGAATACATACTATCCATGCCACCAAAACCAGGAAGATCAGGCATGATTACGCCTGTTTCCTTATGCAGCGATTCTGCAACCGCGTACATACGCTCTAAGCTAGTGTGCATTCCGTATACAAAAAGCACGTCACGAGCAGACCTATTTGGCTTTGGCAGCACAAGCATTCGACCGCTCATGCCGTTGATATTTAATTTTCGAATATACTTCTTTGGTATCTTGGGGGCGCCCATTATAGCTTCTTTATAGTTACGTTACAGACAGTATACAGCGGCCGCGGATGATGGCCTAGCAAGTCATGCATTTGTAGCTTTCTCATACTCAGGGATAGTGTCGGGCTTGATTTGGAATGATTGATTGGGTGTTTTCTTGCTATATGTAAAGAGTCGTGTCGCATCAGGAATAGAACTGAGCGCAACTGACAACGTGAGTCTTCCGCGTGAACGCTGCATCTTCAACAATACGTCATCAACCGGCTCAGTCGACGCAATCGCCGAACTCTCCATAGCACTCACGAATGAACGAACAATATTAGCATTTGGCATTGACCGAGCAGCACTACAAGTCGCAACTACGATTCCACCCGCACCCGCCCATACGCGTCTCATTTTCTCAAAACGCGTAGGATTAGACGCAACCAGTTTGTCTAGCTCACTAGCCCTTAGCTCAAAGCCATCATCGACAGCAAATGACAAGCCCGCATAGTCACCATGAGCACTTATCACACCAAAAGCAGGTTTATCAGGTTGCTCTAGCTGCGACAAAAACTCATTCGCATCATGTGATTCATATATTCGTGGCACTAGTCCATATGCTGGAGTATCAGTTATTTCCTCGATTTGGTCGTACATGCCATCGCGAAAAAAAGCGCCGTTAGAATCATATTGCGTTACAAATATCGGCATTTCAGACATATGCTCTGGCAGTACATGTGGCGTCGATAGCTGGCGGTGCAGAATACCGAGTGCATATCTACCATACCGTTCCACGCCATAGGTATTTCTAAGTTTTCTAAACCCGTTTTTACCATGTTTATCTACAATGTTTCCAAGCGCGTGTAGGTCCCAGGACAGAGTATCTTCATCGAGTGCTCCATACTTTTCGCCATGCATCCCTATAGCAAGCCGCGGATTAACGCCAACGTCATCTCGAACATACTGTACCCGTCGCGTATCATCATCTAAAAATTCTGATGCTAAGCGCGGGACGACAGAACGCGCATGGTGCAAGCCAGAAGCAGACTGAGATAGTGCTTGTAGTTCGCGACTAAGCTTGCGATGACGAATTGTAGGGCTAACTACAAGTGCAGCGATAGCAAGGTGTTTCTCGGCGAGCGGCGTGTCGTCAGCAATGATTCTAGCTTCCATCTCATTACTAAAATCAACCATCTCATCAAATGAACGGTTTTGGCCAAAAGCAAACTCCGCATACTCAGTAACAGACTCGTCGTCTACGCCTAGTAGTCGATTGACATGCTCGGAATCTCGCTCGATTTGATCCAACACTCCTGTACTCGTGAGAGACATTTCAACAATCCTATTTATTGTTAGTATTATAGCATATTTGTGCTATAATTGCAATGATGACGGGTCAGGGGTGGACACTGGTGTCTCAATCAGTCAAACTTTGATATAATCACTTCGGTCAGACACGCACTGGGAGATCGTCTAGCGGTAGGACACTGGGTTTTGGTCCCAGCAGCGGGGGTTCGAGTCCCTCTCTCCCAGCCAATAAAAAAACACCTACCATTTAGGTGTTTTTTTATGTCATCTCAGTACATGTCTTCATATCTATCTTTCGCTTGATCTCCAAGTCGACGACCGATATACGCTGCATCTTCCTCGGAGAGTAAGCTGCTTAGCACCTGTCTTCCTAGTACGATATTCATTTCGTGATGATCATAATCACACAGCTGAAACCCCAATATATCGGTTCCACGAAAGGCGACTAACACTTCATGATAGCGTTGTTTCGTGAAGCGGATAAATCGTTCAGCTTCAAGATCGTCGTCAATTACACTGCGAATAACTTCTGCAAGCGTGAAGCCCTCTAGGGGTGTTTGTTCGCTAGTCTTAGGCGGTACAAAACTAGTCGAATACTCAATCATAAATGCATAATGCTCGGTTTTCTTGAACTTGTCAAACTGCCTGGACCAATGAGTGGGTAGTCTGTACGACATCTGGGTTTAGCACCACTAGACTTGGTACATCCCAGCCAATAAATGGATGCTCGTTGATTACTGCATCGTGCACGAGAACCGCATCAATAGTTCGAGACATGTCCTCCCAATCAAAACCTACATGTTCATCTTTATAGAGTTTTGGAAGATTATCAATATCATCGATTGTTCTAACAACCACCAATCTTGCCATTGCATCGAGAGCAAATGTGAAACCGGATTTTACTTCCCAAGACGCATAGTTCTGCGCTATATAACGTGTCCAGTTCTTTTGCTCATTCGCAATCGAAGCCCAAAGCGCGGTGGAAGGGTATGGTTTCGTTGAGGGGTATGGTCTGTTACGAGCCGGCTTAAATTTCACTGCATCAAATGCCGTGTTGCCCGGCATACGTGAAGCATGTTCAAAAATCATGCGCATATTTTATAATAATATATAGATTTAACAATAGTTACTCAGTAGACACTCAGTGCTATATGATTGGGTATAGTATGCCTCGAACGCCATCCCCACGATCTCGCACACCTATATATCGACCGTCTGCTTCTGCAAAATCTCTGCAAAAACGCCGGAAGCAGATACGCACCACTCAGCTAAAAGCTTGTCTATATATAGCCCTAGTCATTCTTGGAGTAGGGCTCATAGCGAAAGCCAACAGCGTAATGTCTGCCAAACGAGCAAACACACCAACTGCCTCGGAAATAGCCGAAGCTGCTGCAAGGGAAAGCACCAGACTTAAAACAGAAAAAATGAGTCAAACTATAAGTGAAATCCTCGAGCAGTACAAAGGTATGGAAATATCAGTCGCAATTACCGACTTAAAGTACGGCGATAGTTTCACATATGGCGAACAGGCAGCGTACGCTGCGGCAAGCACTACCAAGTTATTGTCGGCATCGACGCTTTTGCATGAAGTTGAACAGGGTAATCAAGAGCTCGACCAGAATATTAACGGCTACACTCTCGACGAGTTGTTGCAGTTATTAATCGAGCAAAGCAACAATGACGCTTGGCAGGCCATAGACTCGCAGCTGAGCCGCCCAGTTGTGCAATCTTGGGCAACGAGCAACGGTTTGCAAACCTTCAACGTACAGTCAAACATTGTAAGCGCTCAAGATATTACATTGCTTCTTACTAAGCTATACACCGAGAAGTTACTTAACACTGAACACACACAACTACTGCTTCGCTATATGAAAAACGCCAACTACACAGAACTCATTCCTGCAGCTGTTCCAAACGATATAAATGTCTATCACAAAGCCGGTTATTTAGAAGATCGAATTCACGATGCTGCCATCATAGATAATGGCGCACATCCATACGCCATTAGCATATTTACGAAATCAAACGGGTTGTATGATAGCTCTACAGAAATCAAAGCAATTCATGAGATTACTCAGGCGAGTCTAGGTGCTTTTACGACGTAAAATAGTCGCTGCTAATTTTCACTAGTTATCAAGTTCGTCCAAAAGACGTAGAGTTTCGGCATCAAGGCCAGCTTCTGGGCTAGTCAAGCCGACATATCCCTCAACTTCGGCGTGTCGCTCAAACACAATTACGGACAGAACATCACCGCTTTCATATACACAATCAATATCGTCAAATGAGATACCTGTTGTTCTAGCAACAAACCGTAAGAAAGTTACATTCGAACGCGACGAGGCATTGGCACTAATCAGTGCTGCATGTCTTTGCTCGTGTTCATCAAAAAGAAATGTTCGCCAGAAAGGCTGCATCAGACGTTCTGTTTCGTATCGCCACGGCCGCTCAGGGTCAAGCTCTGCAATGTCATTGGCATTAAGTTCTCGGGCCATCTTGAGTACTAGAGGACACCTTGTGGTACAACGCCAAGATCACGAAGCTTTGCGCGTTCGCGTACGAGCTCAGCTTGTGTTTCTTGCATTGGGAGATTATAACGATCACGCCACTTCAATCCTTGCACGATGTCGATATCGCCACCTGGCTGTGAAGTGACAGGGTAAGAGAACACAACGCTGTGCGGAACGCCGTAACTGCCATCACTCAACACTCCCATTGATTGCCAGTGCTCGGAATTACTTCCACCCATCCAATCACGAGCGTGGTCAGCAGCAGCCTGCGCGGCTGACATTACAGATGATCCACCACGAGCTTTCAATACTGCACCACCACGTTTTGCTATCTTCTCTCGAAATTCTGCTTCCCATTCCGGGGCCTCAGCGCCAAAGTAGGGCATCTTATCGACGGTTACATGTGTTAGGTCAGGAACCATGGTATCAGAGTGATTGCCCCAGATTATCATCTTGCCGATTCTTTCAACGTCCACATTAATGTAGCGGCCAAGGGCAGAGACTGCACGATTGTGATCGAGTCGTGTCATCGCAGTTATGCGGTCCCGAGGAACATCGGGCGCGTTAGCGATTGTTATCAGTGCATTTGAGTTTGCTGGGTTTCCGACTACCAATACTCGAACATCGTCAGCAGCATTATCGTTAATTGCTCGTCCTTGCTCAACAAATATCGGTGCGTTCGCTTCAAGCAGATCGGCTCTACTCATTCCTTCTTTTCGAGGCATACCTGCTAACAGAAAAGCAAAATTCACACCATCAAACGCCTCATCAAGGCTTGCTGTAATCGCAATGTTACCGAGATGTTTAGAGCCAAGATCCTCGAGCTCCATAGCTACGCCCTCAAGTCTATCAAGTGCTTGCGGCAAATCGAGTAGATGGAGATTGATTTTATGGTCACTTCCGTGCGACCCCTCAAAAACACTACCGTTCAGTAGCTGAGGTAGCAGGGAATATCCTATCTGGCCAGCAGCTCCAGTTATCGCGACGTCGATTTCTTGTGATCTCTCAACTCTCATAAAAACACCTCTTCTTATGTCACTATTATATCATATTTTTGTCCAAATACCATGCCTTGTTGTTTTTATGATCTTGCCCTACAGTTCTAAGCATAAGCATTTATGACAAAAAGGAGCTATTCATGGCAGCAAAGAAGTCGACAAAAAAGTCTAAAACTAATGGTAAATTAAGCACCTACACACAGCTAAAAGAAGCAGCGCAGTTACTCACCATGTCATCGGCAGTACTCTATGGTCTACTTGGTGTGGCTGTATGGCTTGCGCCGGACAATGCTCCTAGCTGGTCGGGTGATGCAGGAAATGCCCTACTGGTAGCTACGATGGTAGGCGGCATGAGCATGGGGCTACTCTATCTGGCAGACATTGCCAGAAAATAAGATCTATTTGATGATCTTAAACTTCTCAAGATCTACCCACCAAACAACATTGTCAGCATTTTCAAAAAAAGTACCGTCGCTCGTAGAGGCTAGTATTTGTTCTGTCTTAACTATAGCTGGCTGACTCGGACCATCTTTCATACTTGGAGCATGTACTGTTAGTTGAGTGCCTCCCCGCAGCGACATGCGAGCATAACCTGAACGCGAGTCACCAAACCAGCTGTCTTTTTCAACTTCACATGCGCCGGAATCAGGATCTATAACTTTAAGTTTAAGATGACGCTCTTCTTTACCCGACTGATAGTACCCATAATAATTATTTGAATCGATACGTGCATCCTTGGGCTTTGAGAACGCAATTTTAAGAACATCTCCCGGTTCGAGCGATGAGACTAGTATAATCTCTGTCTTTTTCGCTTCTTCTCGTAACTCCTGAGCTCGTACTTTCATCTGCTCTCGTCGTAGCTTCTTGTTGCCAACCGCTTCTCTGCGTTCTCGTTCTTGCTGCTCGAGAAATTCTACTACTGCTCGCTCTTCTTCTGCGTCAATTTGTTTTTGCGCAAGTCTAATAAGTTCTTTGGCGGATTTTCTACCGAGTCTGTCACGAACCTCTAGTCGATAGGACTCCGCTTCATTTTCGCGGTATGCCGCAAGCGCAGCAACAGCGATTTCCTCGGCTGCAACACTTGCTTCCTCGGCAATTGCACTGCGCTCAGCTTCGATCAGTGCGGCCGAGCGAGTCTCCGCGATACGATCTATTTCTTTCGCACGCTCTGACTCAATTCGCTCAGTAACGGCCTGATCAATCGCTTGACTAACGCTACCAGCAAATGGACCGTCGATCATTGTCTCAACTTCATCCCGAATTTGCAGCCCAATCTTATAAAACGGATCTTCATTTAACTCAACGAGTTGCGCCTGCAACCCTTGGTTTTCTGATTCTAGCTCCTGAATACGAGCGGCTTTTTTACCAAACATGAAACATATAATACACTATTTTGTAACTTTTTGCACCATTAGGTTATTGAATCCTTATGATCTTTTCATCACTAGGCATAGATCTATATACCTTTATTAGAACAGTACGGTAATAGTTTTGTTTATTACTCAGGAGTCTCTGTTATGTAATATTGATTTATTGTCACAATCGTGGCATAATTTGCAAGTCTAAATTAGACGATTCTCGAGTGAAGGGACTTTTACAACATGGATCAACTTGCAGACCATGGCTTGCACGGCAAGGTTGCAGTGGTCACAGGAGCTCTCGGCAGCCTTGGCGTCGAGATCTGTGACGCACTGCGCGACGTCGGCGCAACCGTCGTTCGGGTCGACATGAAGCCACCAGCTTCGTTCTCGGAACCGATCGACGACTACTACGAGATGAGCATCACCGATCCCGAAGATGTGCAGCGCACGTTCCGAGAGATCGCGCAGCGTTACCGCAGCCTCGACATCCTCATCAACTGCGCCGGCATCACCCACAACGCGTGGTTGCTGAAGACGACACCCGAGGACTTCGAACATGTCATGCTCATCAACGTGATCGGCACCTTCAACTGTCTGAGAGAGGCAGCTGGAATCATGAAGGAGCGCAACATCGCCGGACACATCGTGAACTTCAGCAGCATCGCTGCGGAAGGCAACCCCGGACAGGTCGCCTACTCGGCCAGCAAGGCAGCTGTCGAGTCGATGACCGCCGTCGCAGGCAAGGAGCTCGGAAAGTTCGGTATTCGCGTCAACGCGCTCGCTCCCGGACTCGTCGCCGAGACTGGCATGGCCGCCACTGTGCCGGATGCCAATCGAGACATCATGGTCGCCATGACTCCGGTCGGCCACCTCGCCAACAAGCGAGACATCGCCAACGTGGTGTGGTTCCTTGTCAGCGGCATGGCCGACCACATCACGGGCGCAACCATCCCCGTCACCGGAGGTCTTCACCTCCCGTAACGAGCTCTGCGCTCAAGAATCTGGAAGGAGACCAGACAAACCTCCACACAGGAGTGGTGTGCAGGAACGCGTATTGGTTCAACCAATGCACAAGCGTTCCTGCACCCCTCCGAAAATTATGACAAGTGTTTCAAATTTATAACCACACGTGTACATTGAAGTGATAAAGAGGATCTACTATGTATCTAGCCCACCACACATTACTTCATTCACTAGTTACGCTGTCGCCACTACATATAGTGTTAGCTATAGCTATAGTGTCGATCTCGGCAAAATTAATACTTTCATGGAGTAAGCATTGATGAACATACAACTTTCTGCAGAAAATAAAAAAACTACGAAAACGGCACGCGCCTCCTTGTCCGGAACCGGCCTGCAGGGCGAGGCAGTATTTAGCGAATACGATATAGACGGCTGGAAGTATGTTCACATCCGTGTAGACATATCGGGCGACTCCAAAATACTCACCCCAGGCCTACACGCCTGTCATATTCACGAAAAAGGCGACTGTGAATGCGAGGGCTTTAAATGCGCTGGTGGGCATTTTGATCCAGGCCCCAGTGGCAACAGCGACCCTGATGCAAATCACGGCTATCATGCAGGGGACTTACCGAACATACTTGTAGATGAAACCGGCAAGGGAACTATGGAAACTATCACTACTCGAATAACTCTGTCTGACGGCCCGGTATCGATTCTTGGTCGTGAATCTGCACCAGAAGGCACCTCAATTATGGTACATGCAAACGAAGACCCTTATACTCCAGGAGATTCAGGCTCTGGCTACAGTGGTGGACCTCGCTTAGCTTGCGGGAAAATTGTTGCTGACTAAGTTTTACTGCGGCTTTTGAGCTACAAGCATGATGTTTGTATCAGGGCTGGGCATAGGTTCTAGTTCACCCTTTGCGTTCTTATGGAAAACCTTTGCAGCTGGTGCAAACCTGTTTTCAATCAGCCATGGGTTCTGTATTGGCTTTGAGGCTTCATGAACTTCAAAGCCGACTTCCTTCACAGCCGCCGTCCAATCATCAAAATTCCAGAAGCAAAATCTTTCGTGCATTTCAGAATGCCAACTATCATGGTAGTCTTTTTTAGCTAAGAAGTCACAGAGGTCAGCATTGCGCATAGTGAAATATGTTTGTCCATCAATTTGCTCAGTGTCGTAGCTCATTTGATCACCTTCTTCGGCTCTAAAATCTTTTGCAAAACGCAAGAACCGCGACTTTGTCGATAGGCTCATTAGAAATTCGCTCAAACCTTTTTCGTCCAGCTCAGGGAATAACTCGCTCGGATTCTCGCCGTCGTCTTCTGTAAATTGCACATACACAGTATCGTCTTTTTCTGCAGGGCCAGAGACATCAAAGTTAATGTACACACCTCCCGGTGCGAGCATGTCATACATTCGACGCAAAAACTCGAGCAGTGAATCACGCCCAAGATAAGACTCAATCTCATGAGTTAGCGCCATTGTGATTGCGGTGTTCAGCGAGTTGCTCGGAAATATGGTGCTACGCATAATATTTCTCTGATAGAAAAAGACATTAGCATTACCAAACTCACCGTTGCTCTTACGTTGTTCGCATATCTCAAAAAGTGGTCGGGCAGCCTCAACTCCATAAAAGTCCGACTCAAACAGCTCGGGAACTTCCGCTAGTAACTTGAGTGTTTGTCCGGTCGCACAACCTATATCCAGTATTCTGCCTGGTCGCACAAACGGTGCAAATTGATCTACTTTACGGAACGCATTGTCTTCAAAAGCAGCACGATACGTTTGATAATCACGCGTTTCAGTAATATCACCATCCGACGATGATACGAGCGGGTCTTGATGGATTTCAACTATTAAATCACCCAGACCATATCGCTCAAAGTGCTCTAAGCAATCTGGTTGTAGCTCATCTATGACGATGCCGTTACTGCGCCACTCGGCGCCTGATCGTATTATCTCTTCAACCACATCCCATGGTCGTCTCGACAATGCGGCACCCGTTTCAATGTCCTTAAGTTCGACAGGCACGATTTTATATCCAAGTTTTTCGTACTGCTCAATTACGCTCGGCGTCGAGCAAGCCACAAGTGTATTGTCTGGTGTCATTTTGACTCGTCCGCGACTTTGGAGATAGATTTCCTCGATTAGATAATGCGCAAAGTCTTTCTTGAAGTCGCGGTTCGGCACCAGATAACTTTGTGTCGCCACGGGCAGCGACAGGGAAGCAACTTCAAGCATGCTCAGTCGTCGATATCCAGGGACTGGGTTACGGCGAGTGTTCGAATGATTTGCAGAAGTGATAGCCCAAATGACTTGTGGTGATCGCGTCAGAGTCTCTATATTGCCCGCAAGTGTCGTGAAGCTTTTTTTCTCTAGATGTGTGCGCAGATATTCAAACTGAAACTTCGTAATGGCATGGTGTCGACCTGGAAAGAGAATATATTGATACATCTACCATGCAATATAACACGACTCGCCATTTGCTTATGCTTTGCTATACTGAAGCTAGATAAAAACCAAGATCGCACCGTATCCATGGCTAAGCGCACAAAGAAAAAATCTCGATTCAACCTTCTCAAACTATTTCGATATAACTACGTCGGCTTAACCTTAAGTCTACTTTTTTTCTTTGCATCCCTGACTCCTTCTTTACTTCCAAGGCCTTGGTTACATCAGGGTATCATTAGTGGCATATTTGCAAGTGTTGGATACGGTTGTGGGGTAGTCATTAGTTGGTGCTGGCGACGATACGTCCGCAAAGAGCTTTCTGCGCGCACGAAAAAGATAGTGTGGATCATAACATTGGTGAGTATAATTCCTTTTCTTTTGTTCGTATTACATGTGGGCTGGAATTGGCAAAACGAGGTTCGCGAACTCGTAGGCAAACCCATTCAGCAGAAAACATCATATACGAGACAGTTGCTAGTCACGGCATTAACCGTTTTTATCGTGGTGAAGATATTCCAGCTAGGTTATGCATGCGCGCAAAGATTACAGAAAAAAACAGATCGTTGGCTGCCAGCTAACGTCGCATGGGCAATAAGTATTTTGATAACAATCATGCTTGGCTGGGGGATCGTCAAAGGTGTTATTTTCCGCAGCTTCGTCGGTCTATCATCAAGAAATTACGGCGCGGCAAATAGGCGAATACAAACCGATCTCGTGCAGCCTACTAGTGCTTTTCGAAGTGGCAGCAATGACTCTCTGGCGTCTTGGGAAACGCTCGGAAAACAAGGTCGTAAGTTCGTAGCAGGCGGCCCAACACAGGAACAACTACAGACTTTTAACGCAGAGCAACCAAAGCTGTCAGTGCGTGCCTACGCAGGACTAGATTCCGCACCGGACGCGAAATCTCGCGCCAAGTTAGTAGTCGATGAGCTCAATCGAACAGACGCGTTCTCAAGACCGGTGCTTGTTGTCGTCACAGCGACAGGGACAGGCTGGGTTAACCCAGAGTCAGTCGACGCACTCGAATACATGTATAACGGCAATATAGCTATCGCCTCTATGCAGTATTCATTCCTTCCGAGCTGGATTTCATTCAGTGCCGATAAAGATAATGCGCGAGAAGCAGGACGTGAGCTATTCAATCAGATCTATGATCAATGGCAAACCTTGCCGCAACAATCCAGACCAAAACTACTCGTGTTCGGTCTTAGCTTGGGCGCATTTGGCGGACAAACTGCCTTTAGCGGAGAACAAGATCTACAAAATAGAACCGACGGTGCATTGTTCTTGGGATCACCCAATTCCTCGCAGCTATGGCGCGACTTTGAGCACCACAGAGTTTCGGGCACACCAGAACGTACTCCGGTATTTGATAACGGCAAGACCGTCCGATTTGCTGATGAGCCATCTGAACTATCTGAGAATGCCGAATCTTGGTCTAAACCGCGTGTCGTTTTTCTACAACATGCTTCAGATCCAATTGTCTGGTGGAGCCCAAAGTTGTTGTTTGATAGGCCTGACTGGCTCGGTGAGTCAAAAGGTAACGACGTTTCTCGTCACATGCACTGGATCCCTGTACTTACGTTTCTGCAAGTGTCGATAGATCAATTCTTTGGCACGACAGTACCCGATGGGCACGGACACAGTTACGGGGGCGAACCTGCAGAGGCTTGGAGCTACATACTGCCACCTGCCAACTGGAACGAGCAGAAAACTCAGAATCTGCGCACCATCCTTGACGCCTATTAATCGAGACTGATCGAGCGCAGTAACTGATATGCAATCTCTGCATTCGTTACTAATGCGATATTGGTATCTACACAAAGTCTGCGTATTGCCTTGGCGTCATCATATTTTTCGTTAGGCGAAGGTATTATGATGGCAAGTCCTATATCTGCGTTTCGTATAGCCTGCGAAATAGAAGGCTCTCGAACTTCATGGATTTTATACACCAAACTCGATGTAATTCCATTCTGCGTAAGAAATTCATGAGTCCCGGCTGTCGCCACATATGTCCACCCAGCTCCCGATAATTCCTTGAGAAGATCTACGAAACGAAACTTCTGGCTGTCCGGGATACTTAGTATGAGCTGCTTGCTCGAAATAGATTGGCCTGTTGCCAGCCAAGACCGATAAAACGTTTCATTGAATTCTGTGCCGATTGTTGCCACTTCTCCAGTTGAAGCCATTTCTACTCCAGCTATTGGATCTGTTCCTTTAATCCTTTGGTACGAAAAGACTGGAGACTTAACCCCAATGAGATCGAGGTCCAATGTCTGATATTTTTGCTGTGTATGCTTTCCGAGCATTACTTCTGTAGCAATTTGTATGAAATTGTGTCCGCTTACTTTTGAAACAAAAGGGAATGAGCGTGAAGCGCGCACATTACACTCGATAACTTTGAGCTGATTGTCTTTGGCAATGAACTGGATATTAAATGGTCCCGTGATGTGCAGTGCTCCGATAACTGAAGCTGTGATCTTCTTAACCCGCCTAATTGTCTCTATATATAGTCGTTGCGCTGGATACACAACTGTTGCGTCACCAGAATGCACGCCTGCATTTTCTAGATGCTCTGAAATAGCATATAAAACGATCTTCCCATTTTCTGCGACGCCATCAATTTCAAGTTCCTTAGCGCCTTCAATGAATTTTGAGATAACCACGGGATGATCAGGTGAAAGCTGTGTAGCAGCTCGCAGATAGCCTTCCAGCTCACTAGGTTTGCGCACTACTTTCATCGCACCTCCAGAGAGAACATATGAAGGCCGAATCAGCACAGGGTAGGTGACACGGTCGGCAAATCTCTTTGCTTCTGCAAGCGAGCTAACCTGCGACCACTCGGGCTGGTCTATATGAAGCGCCCTTAACATACCTGAGAACTTATTTCTGTCTTCGGCACGATCGATGTTGGTCGGCGTGGTACCGGAGATAGGCAGGCCAGCCTTGCTCAAGGGTAGGGCTAAATTATTGGCAATCTGACCACCTACCGAAACTATAATGCCTTCTGGCTGCTCAAATTCAGCAATATCTTGAACTCTTTCCTGGGTAAGCTCTTCGAAATACAGTCTGTCTGATCGATCGAAATCTGTTGATACCGTCTCAGGATTTGAATTGATGAGCACACTGGGTACAGCGTGTGTCCTTAACGTCTGCACGGTAGCAACTGCGCTCCAGTCAAACTCTACAGAGCTACCAATACTATACGGACCCGAGCCAATTACGATATAGGGTTTGTCAAGCGGTTGTACGTCATTGTGAGAACCATGGTACGTAACATACAGGTAGTTGGTTTTAGCATCAGCTTCTCCGGCAAGAGTATCTATTTGTTTGATAACAGGAACAATTCCGTTTGATAGGCGCTTCGTACGAATACGCTTTACTGTCGTGTTCTTTAAACGGGCAAGGGCAGTATCACTAAACCCAAGTTGCTTCGCTTCTCGTAATCGAGTTGCAGTGAGCGGCGTTGATACTAGGAGTTTTTGGTACTCAGCTATGTGTTGTAGGTGGTGCAGAAACCATATATGTATTTGTGATTTCTTGTGTAGCTGTTGGATTGTTTCACCTCGCAACAGAGCATCATAAATTGCAAAAATTCGCCTATCAGTTGGTCTAGAGATTTCGTCTTCAGTGAATTCGTATGGATGAAAGCTCAAGCCATCGCAACCGTTATTGAGCATCCTGATGGCTTTTTGTAGCGCTTCAGGAAAAGATCGCCCAAGTCCCATAACTTCACCGACACTTTTCATCTCAGAGCCAATTCTGTGATCAGAATCGCTAAATTTATGTAGATCCCAGCGTGGAATCTTTACTGCAAGATAATCGAGTGCTGGCTCAAAGAAAGCTGATGTGGTGCCCGTTACGGCATTTGTTATGTCTGGCAAATTTTTTCCTAGCAGTATCTTTGTGGCAACATATGCCAGTGGGTACCCCGTGGCTTTTGACGCCAATGCGCTCGACCTACTCAGTCGGGCGTTGACTTCTATGACACGATAATCGCCAGTTGTAGGGTGTAGCGCATACTGAATATTACACTCTCCAACGATACCTAAATGCGAAATGGTACGGAGAGCTACTTCTCTTAGACGATGATACTGCTCATTATTTAGCGTTTGCGAAGGAGCGACTACAATACTCTCGCCAGTATGCACTCCCATAGGATCAAGATTCTCCATATTGCACACCGTCACACAATTTCCGGCAGTATCGCGAACAACTTCGTACTCAATTTCTTTCCATCCGTACAAATATTCTTCAATCAACACTTGATCAACTGAATGGAAGACCTCGGTAACTCGCGCTACTAGCTCTTTGCTATTGTTGATTAATCCCGAACCCAATCCGCCAAGACTGAACCCGCTGCGCATCATGATTGGGTAGCCGATTTCTTCACCTGCGTCGACGGCCTGCTTGGGTGTATACACAGCAATACTTCGCGCAGTGTGAACGCCAATTTCGCTGAGTGACTTTTTAAACAAAGCTCTGTCCTCAGTGCAATTAATGACCGATACCGGTGTTCCTAATACACTCACCTTATGTTTTGCCAACACGCCTAGTCGATCAAGTTCCAGACCAAGATTTAATGCAGTCTGGCCGCCAAATCCAAGCAAGATATGATCCGGTTTTTCCTTCACTATGATTTGCGTAACAGACTTTACGGTAAGCGGCTCAAAGTAGATACGATCCGCCATATCGTCATTTGTTTGCACGGTGGCTATGTTTGGATTTACAAG
The DNA here is from genome assembly GCA_964576475.1 of uncultured Candidatus Saccharibacteria bacterium. Classification (GTDB taxonomy): domain Bacteria; phylum Patescibacteriota; class Saccharimonadia; order Saccharimonadales; family CAZNVG01; genus CAZNVG01. Next base: position 35,754 of record CAZNVG010000002.1, read on the forward strand.
CACAGTTCTAATATGTTCTTCTCGAAGCGCTTTAAGCGCCTGCGAGCCTGAGTAATCGAACTCCCCAGCTTGACCAATTCGTAGCCCGCCTGAACCTAGAATTAATACAGTTCGTCGACTCATAGCATCTCCTTAAACACATCAAACAGCCAGCGAGCATCAGTTGGCCCCGGATTAGATTCAGGGTGAAATTGCACCGCCATAAACGGCTTAGATGTGTGTGCTATTCCTTCCACCGAGCCATCGTTAAGGTTTTTGAACGAAACTCGCCAACCGCCAGGAAGCGATCGTTCGTCTACGGCATAGCCGTGGTTCTGGCTCGTCATAATACATTTTCTCGATGACACTTCTTGGCACGGCTGATTATGACCTCTATGACCATAGGGCAGCTTATATGTCTTTGCTCCAGCCGCCAGTGCAAGCAATTGACTACCTAAGCAAATTCCAAACACTGGGATTTCTTTTTTCATGACTTTTTTGAGTACCTGCACAGTTTGCCCATATGACGCTGGATCGCCTGGGCCGTTCGAGATAAACACTGCATCAATCGACTCATTACTGTAGTCATAGTCAAGCGGCACCCGTTTGATTCTTACCGGTAATTGCTTTAGCTGCGTAAGGATACTTTCTTTCATGCCACAATCTACGAGAATCAATGTCTTTGCATATTTCGAATTGTAGAGCCTTGGTGCTGCGATAGTGACCTTGGGAATATGCACAGTAGACGCTACCGAAACATGCATTTCACGCGGGTGAATTAAGCCATTCATGGCTCCCTTAGCACGGATATGCTTTGTAAGCGCACGGGTATCAACGCCCCAAAGCGTTGGTAGTGCGTGATCCTGTGCCCAGCGCCATAGCGGTATCCTTGTAGAGTCTATTAGGCCATCATAAAGCTGCGAAGTAACTAGCCCTCGGGCTTGAACTCGGTCCGATTCTAGGGTCGTACTATTTCCTACGCCATAGTTGCCGACTAGCGGGTAGGTGAATACTAGTAGCTGGCCGGCGTAGGAAGGATCGCTCAGTGATTGTTCATAACCAACCATACCTGTCGTAAATACGACCTCTCCTGATGCTTCGGCTTGATTTGGTGGACTAAATCCAAGCCACTCGCTACCGTCACTCAGAGTTAACTGACTTAATTCTGGGCAAAAAAAATAGCCCCTTTCGGGGCTCGATAGTTCGAGATTCTTTTTCTTTGGAGTGTGTTGCGGTGTTGCTTTATTCACTTGCACGGCATAATAACAGCCCACTGAATGAAGCGCAAGCTTTTTATTAGCCCGCATCTTCTTCAAAGAACGAGATGTCTCTGAGTTTTTCTGGCATAAAGCCCTTGTCGTGCTTAAAATTTGCTTCCCATTTATAGTCCTTGCCGTAATCTAGATCTTTCATTAGTTTAGTGGGGGCATTACGCAAGTGAACAGGCACAACCTCGTCTGGATATTTTTGAGCAGTCTGAAGCGCTCGGGTCATCGCATCGCTCACTTTGCGTGATTTTTTGGCTCCGGCCAGTACGGTAGCGCAATGGAACAAATTATACTGACACTCTGGCATACCGATTCGTTCTACTGCCATAAACGTACTAACTGCAAGATTCAGAGCACCATTTGCAGCCAAGCCTATATCCTCACTCGCAAAAATCACCATACGGCGAGCAATAAATTTAGGATCCTCACCAGCTTGTAACATTCGCGCAAGATAATAGAGCGCTGCAGTACCATCACTACCACGCAGTGACTTAATGAAAGCACTGATGATGTTGTAGTGGTATTCACCCTTTTTGTCATAGCTTGGCATGCGTTTTTGGGCAGCCATGGAAATTACATCAGTGCTCACAATACCGTCGGTTAACTTCAGAGCAAGCTCCAAGTTTCCTAAAGCCACTCGTGCATCACCAGCAGCAATCTCAGCCAACAGCTCAAGACTTTTTTTAGGTAGTCGCTTTGCGGCAACGCCCTCTTGTTTGGCAGCTTTCTTCAGTATCGTAATAATGTCGTTAGCGTCTAGTGGTTCTAGCACCAACACGCGTGAACGACTCAAAAGTGGACCTATTACTTCAAAGCTTGGATTTTCTGTGGTTGCGCCTATAAGAGTTATAAGACCACTCTCAACATGAGGTAGGAAGGCGTCCTGCTGTGACTTGTTAAAACGATGTATTTCGTCAACAAACAACACAGTTCTCATTGCCAATCGTTGATTTTGTTCTGCGCGCTTAGTGATCGCCCGTACATCCGCCAGTCCAGCAGTAACCGCACTTATCTCAATGAAGTCCGCAGCAACTTCATTTGCAATTATTCTTGCTAAAGTTGTCTTTCCGCTACCGGGAGGACCCCAAAGAATAAGACTAACAGGTTGCTTACTCGAGATAATCTGACGAATGATATTACCGGCTCCAACAAGATGCGATTGACCGACAACGTCATCAAGCGTGGTTGGGCGCATCCTCTCAGCAAGCGGTACTGTATTCATACCCCTAAGTATACCTCTGTATCATGTGTCTGAGGCTCGTAAAATGCTTCGCAAATCAGTACAATACGCTTATGCAAGATATAATCCCACCACCAAAGCGTCCCGCAGTACCCACACAAACTCCGAGTGCTCCAACCACACAAGCGACGGCACCACCAGCATTACCTGCAGAAATGGCAGCTCGCCTGGCTGAGAAAAAGAAGGCCACCACAACGACCAGTGGACCACAGAATGCCCCATCAGCGGCAAGCAAAACGCCTGAAACGATAGCAGTTGGGGGTAAAGTAAAGCCAGCTTTTCTGCGCAGATTTGCAACATGGGCTTTTGCGAGCTTAGCGATACTACTAATAGGTAGTGCAAACATTGCTTCGTGGCTTAATCAGCTTGTACTTAACAAGCAAACATTCGTAGGAACCCTCGCACCGCTATCAGATAATGCAGTCATCCAGGATAAGGTGGCATCAACATTTACCGACAAGATACTTGAAGCTGCGCCGACTGAAGAGTTGGCGGTGAAATTGTTGCCTAAAGTTCCCCTTGACACACCTCAGGAAGAACTAAAAGCGCAGCTCAAGCCAGTCGTGAGGACATCGGTCGATAAAGCAGTACGCTCACCAGAATTCGCTGCGGCTTGGCAAACAGCGATCAATACGGGATACGATGCTACATTCGGTAATTACTCTTCAGATCAAAAAGTCTCAGTCCCCGTAGCGCCCATACTTGACCAGTTGCTCTCGAGTCTAGAAGGCACTGATCTCTCATTCATAGCCGAACAGCAGAGAGAACAGATACTGCAAACACAAAGTACTACCATGGAGATTGACAACTCTGCGCAGCTACGTGCAGTTCGCGATAACATGCAATTATTACACACTGCCGTTCCTCTACTCGTGGCGGCAGCTATACTGCTTGGATTATTTGCCGTCGTCATCAGCCCCTACAGATTTAAAACAACACGTAAATTATTCCTTGGTTCCGCTATTGAATTCGTTGTCACTGGAATAGTCGTTATAGTAGCTGGGAAGGCATTGTCGGGCTTTGTGCCTATAGACTATCGATCACTGGTAAGCGAGATATTGCCACAGCTTTTCAACGGTCTAATTCGGCAGTCTCTTATAGCTGGTGCCGCTTGCTTTGTCATTTGGTTTATCTTGTTCATTCTTCATAAAACAGTTTTAAGTCGCGTTAGTTAACGACGAGTATGCTTTGCGGCGTATACTAAAGTAATGAGCAAAGCATTCATCATCATCGCTGCCGTTATATGTGGGCTAACCCTTACTGAGGTTATCGCACTAGTTCGCTTAAAGCTAAGTGTTGCGAGCAATGATGCGTACTGGAAGCAAAGAGCCGAAGAGAAGGGCGAGTTGCTCTATGTCGCACTCGGAGACTCGGCAGCACAAGGAGTAGGAGCCAGCAAGCCATACAAAAGCTATGTCGGCGTCATAGCCGACCGGTTGGCCGCAAAAACCGGCAAGAGTGTACGTGTCGTTAATTTGTCCGTCAGCGGAGCTAAGGTGGACGATGCGCTACAGACCCAGATACCTAAACTTAAGAAATTAACACCAGATATAGTAACCGTCGAGATTGGCGCTAATGATATGCAATCGTACGACGAAGCAGCCTTCGAAGCATCATTCAAAGAACTTGTCAGCTCACTACCGAAGGGTAGCTATGTTTCAAACATGCCATACTTCGGAAGTCGCGCCAAACAACGACCGAACGCTTACTCGGCAAGCTCTCGTATTGAAACCATTATCTCGACTAGCGACGCACGATTAGTCAACCTCCAGTCACTTACGCAAGCTCGTGACTCTTGGAGAGGATATGCCGCAGACTACTTCCATCCTAATGACCGAGCCTATCAGAATTGGGCGGACGCCTTCTGGCGCGAAATAATCAAAGAGCTATAAAAAACGCGCCCTAGTTTAGAGCGCGTTTTACGTTGTAAGACTTTGCTTACTTTGTCGCTTTATCGGCAGCAGGCTTCGAATCTACAGGCTTATCGGCAACTTTTTTTCCAGTTCCGTAATATGAGCGAATTTGGAACAGGAAGTAGAGGCTTACTACAATACCTACTAGTGGGAAAATCATTGAGAAAATGTCGCTGCTATAGACTGCATTAAAGACATCATAGAGAGCATAGACCAGTGTGCTGTAAAACAAGAGATTCCAGCCTTTTGCTTTACTTCGCGCTTTAAGACCAGGGAAGGCCACTATGTTGATAATCGACCAACCAAGCAAAGCCAATAGAGCCAACCAGAAAGTTATGCCTAGCGATGGAGTAGAAACAGTTGTTTCAATACCATATGCTCGATTAAGTGCATCAACGTTTGAGGCAAAATTATTAACTGTGTGTCCAGCACCCCAAAAACCAAGCGTCATTAGCAGGCCGATAATTCCGAACGCAAGGCCGAAGTAAGGACTGTACTCAACTATCCATTTTTTAGCATTTTCTGGCAACTGTACTGGTGCTTTTTTGACCAATACTTCATCAAGTTTCTTCTCTAGACTATCCATGTGAGGATCTCCTTGTTATTTGTATAATGCCATAATACTACGAGACGAAGCATATGGCACGACGCAAAGTAATTGTGGCTAGATTGGTTTTTCTTTGAGTCCAAAAATATAGCCGACAAAGGTGCTGATGAGGTGAGTGCCAAACCACACAACCACAATCCAAGCGATCGTTTCAGCAGAATAGTGTAGAACTGGCCATGTGGCGAGAACACCGCCAATGATGTAGTCTAATTGATCAAAAGGGAACCAAACCGAACCAGACGGTTTACCAACTTGACGCTTAAAGAAACTCTCTATTGCGTCACCACCAAGGGCACCAAGCGCAAACAGCGCCGCCAGAACAAAGGGATTGACTGCCGAAAGCGGCGTCACATACCCAGAGCAGGCCACACATGAGTAGGAATCTATGGATCTCTGCAAAGCCACTCCCGCTAGCGCAAAGAAGAAACCGGCGATAAAGCCTCTCACCGTCTTATTCTGTCCGAAGATTCGCTTTCCACGGAAACTCTTGCCCCCATCAAGCGGTACGCCAAGCGGTTTCAAAAACTTCATTTTATTAGCAAAGACCGGTGCCATGTTGGCGAAACCTGCTGGCACAAACACAACAAGTGCCACGAATATCATTTCAAATACATACTGCATCAAGAAAACCTCAACGCCGCCCAATTCGCTTAACACGGTTGATCTTAGGCGCAAGTAAACTCGGTAGCTTTGCGAGTTTCGTATTGTGCTCGGCTGAGCCAAGTAATGCGACTAACGTTGACTTGGTTGGCTTATGTGGGATTTTACTATACGTTCTTCCTATACCTCGTAGGCTGTGCGCATCACTACAGGCGACCATAGCTTTTTCATGAAACACACTCCATGCTTTTGCGTGCGATCCACGATTCTGCCATAACGCCCTACCATTACGTACCTCAATCATATCTACGTCTTTCACGATATCTTTGAGCACCGACTCCTTAATGCCGCTCCGTACTGTTTCAAAAGGGTGAGGTATAAGCACGAGGCCTTTTTGCGATTTAATTGCAGCAATTGTGTCTGCAGCAGACATGCCAGGTTCAATCCGCTTCTTTAAATATAGCCCGACTATTTCACCTTGCGTTGTCATTATCTCTTCACCAACGATAATTCTATCGCCTAGGACCTTTTTAATTGATTGCGCGGTGTCTATCTCGTTGTGGTCTGTGATGGCGACATAGTGGAGAGTTCTATTGCGCAATATTCGTGCGTAATCCTCGAGTGACAATCCACCATCTTTAGACCCGAAGCTATGTGTATGGAGATCAATTTTAATCATCGATGTAGCCTGTCATATATTTTCAAAAATCTTGAGACGGCGGTCAGCCAAACCAATACCGCGATGAGGGCGAGGCCTTGATTAAGGTAGTTATGCGAAAGTATAGCGATAATCAGAATCGCCATACGTACTTCGTATCGAGCAAAACCATCCTGTAGTGCACGGTTTTTCTCATTGGCGGTCATCTTACCGTCTGTCAGCGCGGTTTCACCTTTAGCTTTTACATAACTTACGAGCATAGAACCGGCAAGCGTAACGATGCTCAGTCTTATGCCTAAAAAGTTACCAGTCACAATAAAGTACTGCGTTAGCCCGATGTAGATTAGCGCTTCCTTGATGCGGTCAAACGACGCGTCCATAAGCATGCCACCGGCATTGGCAGTTTTTTGCAACCTGGCAAGTTCGCCGTCTAATGCATCCATAAGCCCGAAAACAATTATGAACACAACAGCTAAGCCCAGTCGATGTGTTGAAAGCGACCACAACACACCAACATGGCCAAGCAGCGACGTGTAGCTCACCATATTTGGTGTTATACGGCCACGACTTACTGCGTGTAGGCCACGCGCAATGCGCCGCATGACAGATCTAACTGCTGTTCGGATACTTTCCATTGCGTCTAGTATAGCATTATCGTTGCGGACTTCTTTAGGCCGCCTCTAGTGCTAGTGCGGCATTGCCTAGATGCATAGTGACAACTTCAGGGCGTATGATTTCTAGCTGGCGTGCCTGAGTTTGTAGTGAACGTGATTCTTCGTCAAACGCGATATATCTATCAAGATATCGCTCAGGATCACGTGCTCGCTTGCGCGTATTGCTTGTTACTAATGCTAGCTCTATCGATTCCAGCGCACCTAGTACAACACCTAGACGCTCCAGTAATTCAGCTTCGTCCAGAAAACTAGCCATCAGATCACTACTCGGTATAGCAGATTCGTCAAAGCGTCTATGCAGATCATTGTGCTGACAACGATGCAGATTAATGCTATTGAAGCGCTGTGCACGAAACGCAGATGCCAGCGGGGAGCTAGAGAACTTACGTTGTGGCCAATACAAGTGGTGGCGATCTATGTAGCACCGATCAAATTTTGCAACGACTTCACACTGCGATGGCTGGCATTCAAGTTGCTGTGGCGGCACGACGAGACCTTGTTCGGTCATCCTGGCGTACCGCGAAATCTTCACGCTTTGCTGTGCCTTCTATTCATAAGCTCTATTATGCTGTTTTTGTTTCACGATGGCAAATGAGCCACCATATTACACAATCAGCATGGCATCACCAAAAGAATAGAATCTATATTGTTTTTCTATTGCATGCCTATAAATGCGAGCAAGTTCATCTCTCGAACCTATGAATGCTTCAACAAGCAACAGTAGACTCGTACCCGGTAAATGAAAGTTCGTAATCAAGTGATCTACTGCTTGAAATGTATAGCCTGGGCGAATAAATATATCAGTAGTGCTCTTGAAAGCAGTCACGTTTCCATTCTTTGCTACCGTTTCAAGCGTGCGAAGACTCGTCGTGCCAACAGCAGTTATGTTTATCGAATCTGCTAATTGTTTAGCCGCAAGCTCACTTACCTCATATGATTCCTCGTGCAGTGTGCCCGACTCGATACTTGACTCACTTAGCGGCGCAAATGTTCCTAACCCAACATTAAGCGTAATCTCGATAATAGGATGCTGTTGTTTAATGCTTTCTAATAACTCTTCCGTAAAGTGTAGACCTGCCGTCGGAGAAGCTTTACTACCAGGATCCTTTGCATAGACGGTTTGGTATTCTTCGCTTAATGATTCATTTTGCTCAATATAAGGGGGTAGGGGAGTAAGTTTGTACTGATCATACGCCGGATCATCCAACGGAACAGCGAGCTCTACTGTACGTAATCCATCTTTATTGATGGCGATCGTTTTCGCTGTCAGTTTTTCATTCAACGCTATTGTCTTTCCGAGTTTAAATTTCTTCCCTGGTCGCACCATACAAGTAACTGTTGTCGGATTGTGGGTATCAAGTATAAATAATTCTGTGTTACCAAACCGTAATCGACATTTGTCGACCTTGGCTTTATTCAGCACTAAGCTTGTATCAGCGGGTAAGTACTTTGGTAAATCGTAAAAATACACGTCGCTGATATGTTTTGTACTTCGATCATAGACGAGAAGTCGAGCATGGTCCCGCGGTTGTGCAGGCGCTTGCGCTATAAGCTCCTGTGGCAAGTCAAAAGTAAATATATCGATCACTGGGGGTAAGTATAGCTTCTTATTTCTTTAGTTCGTATATATCAGTGCCACGTGCAGATGCACCGTTAATTCTTACGTCTGCAACAGGCAGTAATGTATCAATTATCGGTGTGTGTACCGTTTTATCCTCAAGATTTTCTTTAACTACAATCAAGTTAACATCTGCGGCTAGCCGCGCTTCAAATCCGTCATCATGTCCATTAATGAGTCGACGACCGACCTCGATCATACTTCCTTGTGGTAGTGCTGCCTGCGTCTCATACGGAGATCGAGAATCACTCAGTGTGTCTTTATCTATTACAAAGACACCATCTCCACGCGCAGTCAACTCAAGCTTACGCGCATACGTTACGACTTTTTTGTTCACTTTAACAACCGTTGTTCGCGATTCGCCATACCTATCACGAGCCGTCTTGTTTTCATCCCTTACTTCAGTTGCAAAGTTTCCAAGATATATGTAGAGCTGATCTCCTGCCAATAGCCTTGTAGGATCTATGCCGCTGCGCATGAATTCATCAGCAAGTTCACGTCCACGATCTTGTGCGCGGGCTTTTTCGAGTTCAGCCGCTTTATTTTTCTCCACCAGTGCAGTCAGTTCTTCGTCGTTAATGCGCGCAACTATCTCGTCGACCGTTAACTCTTTCCACTCTGTCTCAAACTTAGTTCGTATTTCCTCGCGCTTCTTGCTCATCCAGCCTTCGTTAGCCAACACCTTCTCACGATACTCCGCCATGAAGTCAGCTTTCCGATCAAGCTCTTCCTGCGTAATCTGATCGAGTACGCGTGCACTTACATCTGCTTTCCACCCAGCTTCTAGTTCACCGCGTTTGTTTAGTCGATACAGGTTCGCTTCCTCACTACGCATATATTCTTCGCCCATTTCTTCCTGAATGGTCGAGATATCAGATCGCAGCGCAGCTTCTATTTCTGCCTTTTTCTGTGCAATGACCTCTTTGGTCAACTGAGCTCGTATCTCTTCTTCAACTTCAGACGCCAACGCTTCGTATGTGCCATCGGTTTCAAACAGCTCTTTAATTTCCTTCATTATCGCGCCACCGTTCTTGGCTGCATATTCATGAGCTAGCTCACCTCGTCGTCGTTCAATGATCCGTTGTGATAACTGCGTTCTAATACGCTCTTTTTCTTCGCCTTCAATCACGACAGCAGCCATCGCCAACGCCTCTTCTTCGGTGCTCGCAGACGCCTCGTATAGCTCAAGCCCCTCTATAAGTCGTACTGCAAATCCACCCGCGCGCTCATAACGCTCAACACGTTCTCGTAGTTCACTAATCTCGGTATCTAACTGTTCAAGGTCTTCGCGATTTACAAATGGCATATATATCTCATACTATTTTTGATTCAAACACAATTATATACCTGCATAAGATACTAAATCAATAGTACAATAGAGGAATGGGGTTATTCGAACAAGGCTACAGCGCGTTAAATCAACAGCAGAAAAAGGCAGTCGACCAAATCGATGGTCCGGTACTTGTTGTCGCGGGACCGGGCACCGGCAAAACACAGTTACTCAGTCTTCGTGTAGCCAATATTTTGCAGAAAACCGACACAGATCCGAGCAATATTCTTTGTCTAACATTTACAGAAGCAGCACAAGCCACCTTGCAGCAGAGGCTTGTGCAGTTTATCTCCGAAGCAGGTTATAAGGTTGGGATTCACACCTTTCACAGTTTTGCCAGTGAGGTGTTTTATCGCTATGCCGATCACTTCAATACCGCGGTCGTGTCTTCAGTGGCAGATAGCATTACGACACATGAGATTCTAAGTAGCATTTTTGACACTCTCGCGTACAACAATCCACTTGCAGTGAGAGACAGAGGAGACTTTGTACATCTCAATTCAGTTAAAACTCGAATTTCACATATTAAAAAGGCAGGGCTATCGCCAAATCAACTCCGCCAAATCCTCAAACGTGACAAACAACGGATTAGTGAGGTATCGGAACAATTAAATACACTCGAGGCAAGCATCAAGCCGCGCCTAAACGTGAAGCATCTGGCTGATTACGCTATATTTGCGAACTCTCTGCTCGATGACCAAGACGAGCTGCACGGATTTGCCTCGCTCGCCAGTCACGCTCGACAATCGCTTCTTGGAGCACTTGAAGAGACACACTCTGGCGCCAAACCTTCAACAAAACCACTAAGCGCATGGCGCAGGGAGTGGATTGTCACCAACCAACAAGGCGCGACATTTAAAGCTGTACGCATGTTCGAGCGACTTGAAGCACTTGCTTCAATATACGAGACCTATCAGTCGATATTATCCCAACGAGGACTGCGAGACTTTGACGATCTTATCCTACAAGTCACTGCAGCAATTAGAGATGATGAAGATTTACGACTGCAGCTACAAGAGCAATATCAATACATCATGGTGGATGAATTCCAAGACACGAACGGCTCGCAGCAAGCTTTAGTTGAGCTTTTAGCAGAGAACGTAATTAACGAGGGTCGTCCCAACCTCATGGTAGTTGGCGATAGCAATCAGGCAATCTATGGTTTTCAAGGAGCTGAGGCCAGCTTTCTCGATGAATTTACGTCCAGATGGAGAGATGTACTTACTTGTAATCTGGTTACCAACTATAGGTCAACACCGGAAATTATATCTTTCTATGAACATATATTGCCCAGCAGCGAGCCGCTTGTACCCGGTCTAAAGTTAGTCGGCCCTGCACCGTCACTCGTACAGCTACCCAGTACTATCGCGGAGAAATGGTGGATTGCTAATGATATCCGTAAACGGATTGATGCCGGCACCGATCCGAACACAATCGCAGTTCTTGGCTCGCGACATAGAATGCTTCGAGAGCTCATGCCCTATATGCTGTCCCACAATATACCTGTGAACTATGAGCGTCGCGATAATGTACTTGAGCAGACACATGTCAGACAGTTACTTACCATGGCGCGCTGCCTGCATGCACTTGCGAACGGGGAGCTCGAGCATGCCGATGCCTATCTGGCAGAAATATTGACATATCCCTTCTGGGGACTGGATACAGAAACACTCTGGCAATTTCAGCTTGCACAGGACAAGCACGATCCACTCCCATGGATAGAGCGCATCAAATCAGCTGGTGGCGCGCTTGGAGAAATTGCGCGCTTCTTTATTGGCTTGTCGCAACAGGTGTTCACCGAAGCACTTGAGTCGATATTTGATAGTATGATCGGGACCACGAGTGTCGGTGAATACACATCTCCGTTCCGATCGTATTACTTCTCCGACAACAACCTTTCGCAAGCACCCGGGACATACCTTGAAATGGTGTCAGGACTCGCAACCCTTCGCCAAAAAATTGAAACATACCAACCGGATGTCCGTATAACCTTGCAGGACTTACTTGCGTACGTTGATCTAGCGCGTGCTGCAGGAGAACAAATTGTAGATAGTCACCCAATAGTACTAGACACGAACGCAGTGCAAGTCATGACAGCACACAAATCAAAAGGACAAGAGTTTGCGGTGGTGTATATACTTTCTGCAACACAAGAGAGCTGGGTTAAAGATCGTGGCAGACAAAACACTATAACGCTACCAAAAAACTTATCAATTGAGCCAGAACCTGATTCAGAGGACGATAAATTGCGGCGCTTTTATGTAGGCATTTCAAGGGCTGCTCAAGAGCTCATATTGACGGCAGCTACTCACGACGACAATGGGAAGGCCTTATTGCCACTGTCGTGGCTGACGCCAGAAGAAACATGCAACTCCTACAATGTAATAACTACACAGGAAGCCGCACAGCCTACTCGTGAACAGCTTTTGTTGGGGCTTGAACTAGATTGGCGAGGCCTACATCTAGACATGCTTACGTCACAACCATCACTACGTGAATTACTCAGATCGAAGCTAGATACATATCATCTTAGCGCCACAGATCTCGGAACGTTTCTAAATCTACATTATGGCGGGCCAAAGACGTGGCTTATAGATAACCTCCTCGGTTTTCCAAAACAGAAATCAAAAGACATCGTATTCGGACTTGCTATGCACAGAGTACTTGAACGTCAGCATCTTCGGGTAGCCGATGGCAAACAAGTAGATATAGGTGCCGCTAAAAAAGATCTCACGCAAATACTTGAGAGAGAACGACTGAGCGAGAACGATTTTGCACGTTTAGTCGAACGAGGCAGTCGAGCGCTAGACGTATTCCTGAAAGAAAATCAGAGTAATTTTACTGTCACACAACGCGCAGAATACCCACTAAGTAAAAACGAAATATCAATCGATGGTGTGCGCATGGTGGGGAAGATCGATCTTATGGATATTGATGTCGAACAACGAACGATCGTTGTGACCGACTATAAGACTGGGCGTGCGTTCGATACGTGGAAGCCCAAAGAGGAAACTCATCGAACGAAATTGCGAGGCTATCGTAGACAGCTCATATTGTACAAACTGATGCTCGAACATTCACGAGAATACTCAGGATACACGGTTACCACTGGTGTGCTGAGTTTCATAGAACCACATGAAGACGGCACCATCGTAAATCTTCGTGTAGACTTCGACCCGCAAGAAGTTGCAGAAGTTCTAAAACTGATAAAAGCCGTGTGGCATGCGATGCAAACTTTGAATTTTCCTGAAATTACTGGCAGCTCGGCACAAAATACTGCCTTGTTCGAGCGTTTATTGCTGGAAGCGAACTCGTAACGTACACTTAGGTACATGCAAGACACAACATACTACGTCGAAAGAAAATTTTTTAAACTACTCGGTGCAACAATCAGAACCTATGACGGCACGCGGAATCTGCTATGTAGAGCTGACTTAAAGGCTTTCAAATTGCGGGAGCTCATCACGTTTTACTCAGATGAAGCCAAGTCGGTACCTCTATTCAGTGCTCAAGCTCGTCAAATCATAGATATAGCGCCCACATTTGATATCACAGACCCGAGCGGCACAAAACTGGGCGCTCTACGCCGCAAAGGTCTTAGCTCAACATTTGTACGCGATCAATGGCTCATATTGGACGCTAACGACGGGCAAATTGGGGAAATCGTTGAAGACTCTACAGCTATGGGATTATTACGACGTTTTGGTGGAGCTCTGGTGACGATAATCGCTCCTCAGAAATTTCATATATCTCTCGGTACACAGCAGGTTGCAACCATACAAAGCAATCGAAACCCGTACACGACTAAATTTACGTGCACATACCATGGTGACGGCAATAAGCAACTTGGGACTCTGGCATTTGCCATTCCGAGTTTACTGGCGATATTTGATGGGGAGCAGGGTTAACCTAAGCCTCGCATCAATAGCATATATCTACACGCCTCTGTTATAATCTCCCGAGTATGCAATTTTGGGACACATTACCACATCCATTCTTTGTGCTCGCTCCAATGGAAGGGGTGACAGACCACGTATTTAGACGCGTTGTGCAACAAGCGGCAGCTCCTGATTTTTACGTCACTGAATTCACCAATGTAACTGCCTATGCAAACGAGAAGGGAAGACATAGCACCGAGTCTAGACTTTTTGTCGAGGAGGGAGAAGGACCAGTAATTGCGCAGATTTGGGGCTCAATACCAGAACACTTTGAAATAATGAGTCGAGACTTAGCAGCGAGCGGCAAATACGCTGGGATCGACATAAACTTCGGCTGTCCCGACAAGTCTATAGTGAAACAAGGGGCCTGCTCCGCACTTATCGGTAACGAACCTGTGGTCGCAGATATTATCAAGGCCGCCAAATCAGGCGGCTTGCCGGTAAGCGTAAAAACAAGAATTGGCATTAGAGAACCTATCACCGAGCAGTGGTTCACGTTTTTACTAAAGCAGGAACTCGCAGCCATCACGGTACACGGCAGAACCGCAAAGGAAATGAGCAAAGTGCCGGCACACTGGGACGAGATTGCAAAAGTAGTCAGACTCAGGGACGCTCAGGGAGTGACCACAAAAATAATTGGTAACGGCGATGTCATGGATCGGCAGCATGGGCTACTGCTTGCTAATGAAACGGGTGTTGATGGCATCATGATTGGTCGCGGCATATTTCATCAGGTATTCGCCTTCGAGTCGACACCAACAGAACATTCGCCTCAAGAGTACCTCGATCTTCTACGACTACATCTGGACTATTACGAGCAAGCCCAGTTGCGCGGTAGCCTTGCTTCATTAAAGCGTTTTTTTAAGATATACATTCATGGTTTCAATGGTGCTCACGAACTGAGGGCAAAGCTGATGGAGACGAAGTCGGTAGAGGAGGCACGGCGTATCATAGCGGACGTTGTGCTCTAGAGCTGTTATACTGGGCGCATTATGAATAAACAACAATCACCCAAGTTCGAAACAAACCCCTTCCTCATAGGGATCAATGGCATCAGCCGTGTTTTCAAAGTAAATACTAACTCCGCACTCTTTATTATCGTAATTTCAATTGCATTCTCTGTACTATCGCAAATTATCGCAGCCGTGTTTTCTGATCAGAGTACTGCAAACGCGCTACTTCTGAATATAGGAATATCAGGAATA
Source organism: uncultured Candidatus Saccharibacteria bacterium (assembly GCA_964576475.1). Taxonomy (GTDB): domain Bacteria; phylum Patescibacteriota; class Saccharimonadia; order Saccharimonadales; family CAZNVG01; genus CAZNVG01. The sequence continues at coordinate 50,784 of CAZNVG010000002.1, forward strand.
AGTGCGCTTATATCCCTTATCGCAATAACAATCGTACTCTCAACTCAACACAACAAAGAAATGAGCATATCAGAAGCATTCAGCACATCACTTGAACGCTTTTTGCCGTATCTCGGCTACTCAATCGTATACAGCCTGCTCGTAGTTTTCGGATTCATTCTTTTAATAGTCCCTGGTATTTTGGCTACGATTTGGTTTAGTTTGGTTATATATGTGAAGTTCGACGAAGGTGGAAAACTTCAAGACGTTTTTAAGCGAAGTCGAGAGCTAGTTCGTGGTCGTGCTATGGAGTATTTTGGTGTCGCAATTGTAGGATTCATATTCTCTGTATTTGGACTGATAGGGCCAATTATGATTGCAGCCGTAACGGGTGAGTGGTATCAACAATTAAAAATCGCCCGTGATGGGCATCACGAGCTACCACCCGTCAGCAAGATTAATCACTTGCTCTTCTTTGGACTTATCGCTTTGATGATCTTGTTCATTGGACTGATCACACTTCTCATTTACGCAGCAACACATGTAAGCTAATTAAAAAGCCCGGACATTGTCCGGGCTTTTTAATTGTGAAATGACTTACGCTACTTGCGTTTCTTGACAGTCGATTTCGTTTTGCTTGTGGCTGGCGCACTGACAACCGCAGCTTCTGCAGGAGAAATAATATTGTACAGATTCATAGCAAATATTGATCCAACGATTGGAGCAAATACTGTATTGAGGTTCAAAGCCTTACTTGCAAACGCAACTGCTGGGTTTATGAAACCTGCACCTTGCGACATTGAAGCAAGCATAATACCGATGAACAGTGAAGTTCCGATAGCGGCTGAAGCCTGATATCCCTCAACCTTACGTGAGACAACTGACGCAATACCCCAAGTAAATACTGCTGTTCCAATTACTTCAGCAACAAAGATCTTTGCATCGAAGCTACCAGTTTTGTTCTCGCCAGGTAGTTTTGCTCCATACATATATTCTACAAGTTGTAGGGCAGCAAAGGCTCCCAAGAACTGGACAATAAGATATCCCAGTGCTTCAAGTGGACGAATTTTTCGTAAACTCATGAGACCAAGAGTTACTGCTGGGTTTAAGTGTGCGCCACTAATTACCCCGATTGATGTTACGAACGTTGCGAGCACGAGAGCAGCACCGATACCAGTTAAGAATGGTTGACCGATTGTCTGCGCCATTACGATAATAATGGCAACGAGTGAGAATGTACCCACTAGCTCTGCAACTAACTTACTAATAAAACTTCTATCGAGTCTCATCTTGGACCCTCCAAGGTATTAATTGTTTAATGAACTTATCGTAACTATATTTTGCGGACTATGCAAGTCAAGTCCGTAGCAATGAAACTGATTATGCTTTTCCTAAAATTGCAACTTCTAGATTATCGTTACCGATTTCTTTCGGGACACCGACATTAAAGAGGATGACTGCCAAACATTGTTTTGCGGTCTCGTAGTCGTCGATGCCTCGAGCTTGGTTTCGCTCAAATTTCTGCTTAACGTAAGCACCCAGTGTAGCTACGAATACTTCATCTTCACCATTTTCGTGCGTGTGGTCTTCTGCAAATTTAGTGCCATCGAATGTGCCGTGATCTGTCGTGTCAACGACAACACGCTGCTCTGAATGGGAGCCTTCCAACTCTTCATAAGTTGCGCCATGTTCGACCATAATGTCGATCACTTGCTCTGGAGTTACATCCCAGATTTCATCGTTCTCAGCAATCGCACCGCCAGCTACAACCAGCTCTACAGCCATGTCGCTCGTTACACCCTTAGAAGTCAGCCCAACAGCTTCCGCCAACGCCATAGCACGAGGCACAACAATATCAACGTTCTCGGCATTGGAGCGCAACGTATCGCGCATTTTTTTGTTCGCGCCACAGCCTTCTTTGCCGTGGTGTGAGTCGCCATGCACATATGGCTCAATACCATCTGCTATCGCTTCGTCTGTTTTGGCAGCAACAGTTATACTTAGCGCGTTCGGTGTGGGACTGGTCATAAATTCAGCGGCTGTTTCAGACACTGGTACGCTGCCCGCGATTTGGGCTGGATATTCTCCTTCAGGAATTGTTTCTGTATCAGCCTTTACTCGACCGTCAACACAGTGCCAACGTCGTACATATGCTATACGGTGATACTCTGGGTTACCAATCTTTGCATCCAGGGTAGTGCGAAGGTCATCATCAATACTGTCTGGGCCACACGTACCTTTGTTGTTTGGTCCTAAATCAGTTGTCGCTATAACTGCAGCCATTGGCATCTCCTCATAATTAACTTCTGCGTCTGTATATTGTTCTGTCATATGTATCTCTATTAATTTTTGACAATCACATGCCAGTGTACTGAAGCTACTCTGTTAATGCAAGCAAAAAACACTTCTCAGAGTTAAGGGCGATACGGTATACTATATGTAGTGTTAAAGATACCGCCAGGAAACACTATATCTGTCCTATGTTCACAACAGGACGATTCTGAGGTAACGATCGCCCGCTTCTTCTGGCCGATCATGCAACCAAACGAAACTTACACAATTGCTCTGGGAAGAACGGTATCTATCGCTCTCGACTTACACATTCCAGTTCGACCAGAACGTGTTCTTTGGAGGCACGACAACAGCGAGATTGGCGCGGAAGGTCAGCTGGAAAAGTATTTTGGTTCGGAACTTTTATCATCTATGGAAATAGCGCGTGACATAGGATGGTGTGCGGTTGACCTCAGCCTGTCTCCTGAACAACGTAGAAATATAGCAGCACTGCAAGAAGAAGATCCATCGACACCCGACGCACTTCGTCGCGGATGCCATGCAATGCTTCAAAGCGAATCACACCATCAAGACTAGCGATGTTTACGTCGCCGAAGTTCAGCGACTTTAAGTCGTGAAGCGTGTCTATCCACTAATGCCTGTGCGTGTTCTAGGCTTACTCTGTCTTGCGCTTCAGAACGCAGCTCTTGAGCGCGCTTGAAGGCAGCTTCGGCCTCTTGTTCGTTTACTTCATCTTCTTTATCGGCTTCATCCACCAAGACACGCACTGCTTTATCATGTTCCAAAATCTCAAGCACGCCACCGGCGGTTGCAAAATATTCAAGTTTTGAGTCAGGGTCATCCGCCTTGCGCCTGACAGAAATAACGCCAGGCACTATGATACTGACGAGAGGGGCGTGATTCTCGAAGACAGCAATATATCCATCAGGAGTGGGTAGCATGACTTCATGAACTGCATCACCGAACTTAATGCCATCGAGAGTCACGAGTTGAAAGGTTATCATGCAGTGCCCTCTGGGGTGTCATAGATTGCATGATCAAGTGCTTCAAACATAACAACCTCACCAATAGTCTTGGCTTCAGGATATACGCCCTCAACCCAAGGCTCGAAAGCTGCTCGTAATTCATGATGCCGCTGATTCCAGCCGGCAGGTAAATGATAGTCGCCCAAAACATTCTCAGCCATTATTTGACCTCGCTTATCTTACCTTTCATATAAAATGCGCTCTCCGGTTTATCATCGTGCTTACCATCGAGAATCTCTCTGAAGCCGATGATCGTATCTTTTAGTGATACATACGAGCCGGGGTTTCCTGTGAACACTTCAGCAACATGGAATGGCTGTGTTAAGAATCTTTGAATACGTCGTGCGCGCGACACAGTTTGTTTATCTTCGTCCGACAATTCTTCCATACCCAAAATCGCAATAATGTCCTGCAAATCTTTATATCTCTGCAAAATACGCTGAACTTCACGCGCGACTTCATAATGTTCCTTGCCGATTATCTCTGGGTCAAGAATAGTCGAGCTTGAGTCGAGAGGATCGACGGCAGGGTAGAGACCAAGCTCTGTAAGTGCTCGGTTTAGCACGATGGTAGAGTCAAGGTGTGCGAAGGCCGTAGCTGGCGCCGGATCAGTAGGGTCATCTGCTGGCACATACACGGCCTGAACAGATGTGATAGAACCAGTCTTAGTACTCGTGATTCTTTCCTGAAGTCCACCCATCTCTTGTGCAAGGTTTGGCTGGTATCCGACAGCTGAGGGCAGCCGACCGAGAAGCGCAGATATTTCAGCTCCAGCCTGCGTAAATCGGAATATATTATCCACGAAAAGCAAGACATCTTTTCCTTCATCGCGAAAACCTTCCGCAATAGTTAGCCCTGATAGGGCGACTCGGAGACGAGCTCCTGGCGGTTCATTCATTTGACCAAAGACGAGACTGGTTTTATCGAGCACGCCAGACTCTTCCATTTCATAGTACAGATCGTTTCCTTCGCGAGTTCGCTCACCGACACCCGCAAAAACAGAGGTTCCGCCATGTTCTTTGGCAATGTTATTGATCAGCTCTGTAATAAGCACCGTCTTACCGACACCCGCACCACCAAACAGCCCAACCTTACCACCTTTAGTAACAGGACAAATTAGATCGATAACTTTAATGCCTGTCTCAAGTATTTCAGTAGTACCTGACTGCTCGGAAAGAGTAGGGGGAGTTCGATGTATCGAAGCTCTCTTTTTGACATCAATTTTTTTACCATCAATCGGCTCACCGACAACATTAAACATTCTACCAAGTGTTTCCTTGCCAACCGGAACACTAATTGGCGCACCCGTGTCTGTTACGCTCGCGCCTCGCTCTAGCCCGTCAGTTGAACTGAGTGCGATAGCTCTCACACTTGATTCGCTCAGGTGCTGGGCAACCTCAAGTACTAGTTTTCGTTCATCTAGTGATACCTCAAGCGCGTTATAAATAGCCGGTAGATCACCCTCGCTAAATTCGACATCTACAACGACGCCAACTACTTGGCTGATCTTTCCTGGTTTCGTTTGTAATTTTGCTGTTGCCATTAGTTTTTCTCCATTCCTTCATTAGATGCTTTGTCGTCAGTTCCGAATACTATTTCTCGTAGAAGTCGCAAGTGCTTGTCGGTAAGCTCACCGTTATCTCGTTTGCGGCGAATCAACTCCACAAAACGTTGCGCACCTCCACTATTCTGTGTGGACGTCTCTGTCGAAATCTCGGTTCCTGCCAGATCCTGAGACAGTTCTCGTTGCGCAGTGATACCTTGGCTAAATATCTCTAATTGCGCTCCAAGAATCCTCTCACGATCTTCATCGGAAACAGTGCGGACTCTCTGTCCATTGGCGATACCTTGCTCATACAGTGTGTGTCCAACATGCATAAACCACTCTTGTGCCCGTCGAGAATCATCGGCATCAAGTCCGCCAAGCCATTCGACCAGTAGAGGCGATTGATCCATGATTCGTTCAATCCTAAACTCGACACTAGATTCATTTGGCAACGACCGCTGTTCGCTCATAATCTGTCTCCTGGGCAGTTTTTCAATCTACACATTATTTTATAGCCTCCGCACCACCAGTTATTTCCGCTAGTTCTTGCGTGATTGCTGCTTGTCGAGCGGTATTGTAGGCTAAAGTTAGATCATCGATAATGTCACCTGCATTGTCACTGGCGTTTTTCATTGCAAGCATTCGCGAGCTTTGCTCACTAGCCATACTTTCCAAGAAGGCTTGGTACAATTGTGACTCAACGAGCCGCTGCGTAACGCTTTCGAGTACGGCAGCAGGGCTTGGCTCAAAGGTCGCTTGCTCGAGATCACTACTAATTTGCTCTTCGGCAAAAGCTGCCGGCAAAAGCCGGACCGATGATACTTCTTGCACAAGGCTTGATTTGAAATCAGTAAAGATAACATCTACGTAATCAACACCTGGCACATCTAAATGTTCGAGATCATCAGCTTGCGTTGCTTCTTTATTTACTTGATCTGCATCATCTTTTCGAATATCTATTGCATCAGGGTCATCAACGATTTTTTTCGGTGCACCCTGCAGGAACGATTTCACCACCACGTTGAGGATTGGCCTCAAATCATTGGCGGTGGGGTGCTCAGGAAATTCTGTATACGCACCTAGTGATTCAACATGTTCGAGCTTGCCTGCAAAATTACTACCTTGTCTACCGATGGTAATGACATAACTTTTGATATTCGCATCTCTGTCTTGCTGTACTTCACGAGCAAATGTTTTGAGGACGTTACTATTATATGCACCAGCGAGACCGCGGTCGCTCGTCAGTACAACGTGCAGTCTTGCATTCGTCTGCTCTCGCACTTCAAATAATGGATGCTTTGATACATCAGTCAATTCACGTAAACGTGATAGGAGTTGTTGCGCCAACTGAGCATAATCACGGCCTCGGAAGGCGTTGTCCTGTGCTTTACGCATCTTACTGGCAGACACCAGCTCCATAGCTTTTGTAATCTGCCTCGTGTTCTTAACGGAACCTATGCGACCTTTTAGCTGTTGTTGACTAGCCATCTATTTGCCCCCTAATTACTGGACGTTTGCCACCAGGCACTACGCGTCGTCCACCGCCCGCTGGTCTGCGTAATTGAGCGGCAGCACTCTCTTGAACACTACGAACGTTAAGGCCTAGTGTTCCTCCCAGTATGTTAGTTGCTGCTAATCCAGCGACAGATCGTCGAGCACGATCTAATCTATCCTCGACAGGCTCTGGCGTTGGTGAATGTTCTTTGTCCGCCGTACGCGGCTTCGCGGCTCTGCGCATAGCCTCTGTAAGCATTGCTTCTTTGTCGGCATCCAAAGGAGTTTTTTGTGTCTGGTGATCCTGTCGATATGATCCATCTACAAGTCGCTCCATGATAGTCTCGACCAATGCTACTGTCGCAGGGTCGCGTGCATCCTCGGCACCAATATCGTCTGTCCAGACGAGAAACTCCAGCATTGCGCCTGCCGCTCGACGTGCCACAAACGGATCTTTAAGACCTTGCATTAGTGCAGGTAGCTGCAGTACCTCAGAAGCTACGGCATCATTGTCATACATTATCTGACTCCTCGCGTACACGCAGGCCTATAGTTTTGTTTCGCTCATTTGTTTTTGTATCAATATTGTAGCGAATCTCTGGAACTGGACGCTCCTGTGAGTTAACAATGAGCTCGACGTGCTCTCTTGTAAGTAATAGTCCAAGTCGATAACACGCCTCATAACCTCCGGCAAGCTCCTCGCCAACTGCTTCGTCATATGTACCGATGGCATCGGCAGGGTGGGATGAGTGGTCAAATATCGAGGCTTCTCCGCCCATTCTTAAAGCAATCCTCGTGTGCAAACGGCCATCAATCAAAGTGAGTCCACTAGTAACCCAGTGGATTGCACGCTTAACATTCATTTCCTTCTGCACGATTTCCTTATGCATGTTAGTCATCATGAAATCACTCATCTTTTTAACACGCTCGACGTCTCTAACTTCCATCTCAGCAACCACTTTGCTATCCGGATTACTCTGCGCTAAAAATTCTGTGTACTCCGGAATAGACCGCGCAGCCATGGCGGCTTCTTCTTCATACAAAGCCGCAATTTCCTCCGGCGTTTTGTAATACAAACTTCCAGAGATGCTTCCATCCAGCAGCTCACTGACAATACCTCGATACGCCTCTTCTACGGCGGGGTGATGGAGCGTAAGCGCTTCGACCTGTTCTCTGGTAGCTATAGTTTCAGACATTAGTCTTCCTTCTTTACTCCAGCTTTAGAATCATCTTCATAGCCTTCTGCGACATCCTTGGCAATCTTCAAGATTGTATCTTTTAGTTTATCGTCAGGCTTATCGCCCTTATTGAGTGTATCCATGTCTTTGCGGTGCTGTGAGTGGAGTTCATGAAGCAAGGCTGCTTGCGCTTCTTTAATCTTCGCTACTGGTACCTCGTCGAAAGCTCCTTCGGTCGCTGCCAGTAGTGAAGCGGTCTGTTCCCAGACACCAAGTGGGCTATATTGTGGCTGTTTCAAAAGTTCAGTTAGACGTTGTCCTCGTTCAATCTTTTGTTTTGTATCGTCATCCAAATCTGTCGAGAATTGCGCAAAGGCCGCAAGCTCGCGGAACTGAGCAAGATCAAGTCGAAGACTCCCAGCAACACTTTTAACTGCCTTTGTTTGTGCGGCGCCACCTACGCGTGACACCGACAGACCAACCGATACGGCAGGTCGTATTCCTTGATAGAAAAGGCTCGTTTCCATGAAAATTTGACCATCGGTGATGGAGATAACGTTCGTAGGGATATAGGCACTAATGTCGCCAGCCTGCGTCTCAATGATTGGCAGGGCAGTGAGTGATCCTGCACCCTTGTCGTCGCTCATCTTGGCTGCACGCTCGAGCAGTCGAGAGTGTAGATAGAATACGTCACCAGGATAGGCTTCGCGTCCTGGAGGTCGACGCAGCAACAAACTCATTTGTCGATATGCTACGGCGTGCTTCGTTAAGTCATCAAAAATTATTAGCGCGTGCTGTCCATTATCTCGGAAATATTCACCCATTGCCGCACCTGCATAAGGAGCGAGGTACTGCAATGACGCCGGATCCGCAGCGGAAGTAGCCACAACGATCGTCTGATCCATCACACCTTCACGCTTGAGTCGTTCGATAAGTCGCGCGACTTTGCTTAATTTCTGCCCAACAGCGACATAAATATTTATGACGCCTGTCTGTTGTTTATGCTGGTTGATCATTGTATCGAGAGCGATAGCAGTTTTACCTGTCTGTCGATCGCCAATAATAAGCTCGCGCTGACCTCTACCGATTGGTACCATTGCATCGATTGCAACGAGTCCTGTCATAAGTGGCTCATGCACAGATTTTCTATCAAGTACACCCGGGGCAGGGCGCTCGATAAGCCCTTTGTGACTTGCTTTGATAGGACCTTTGTCATCTAGAGGTCGTCCAAGTGGGTCAACCACGCGTCCGACAAGTTCGGGTCCAACCGGCACTTCCAGCACTTTACCGGTTAACTTAACGCGAGCACCGGCTTTAACCTGTACGTCTTCGCCCATCAGCACCGCACCAATTTCGTCTTCCATAAGGTTAAGCGCAAAAGCGGGCACACTTCTGTCCAGCCCTTCAATCTCGAGCATCTCTGAGTATCCGCAGCTGCTAAGTCCATAGATCCATGCAATACCATCACCAACACGAGTAACGATACCTACGGTCTCGATGTCAGGGCTACCCTTTAACTGATCGATTGCCTTTTTGATGTCTGCCGATAATGCTTTGACTGAAAATTCTGCTGTTGCCATGTCTCTCCCTTACGCTGATTGGTTCTTTAGTCGCTGTAATCGCCGGCGTACGGTCAAATCGAGACGCTTACCGCTCGTTTCCACCAACACGCCGCCAATTACAGCTGGATCGATTATTTCGTGCACAACCGTTTTCTTTGCCTTTGGTGCAATAAGGCTACTGATGGTGTGCTTCATTTCGTTACTTAACTCTCTCGCGGTCGTTGTACGTATTTCGACATGACCATTTCTCTTAACGAGTTCTTGCTCAACAATACGCATAATTGGGTCGATGTCTTTGCTCCGTCGTTGCGCTACCAAGTAGCCAGACAAGCCGCGGACAATCGCAGCATAGCTTTCGCCGTCTTTCAGCTGAGCGAGCACAGCGCTAGCCAGCGTTCTGTTAGTTATTGTGCTCACGCACCGACCTTTCCGAGCGCTCGTTCAATAAGTGAAGCGTCCTTTTTAGCATCAAGCTTCTCATCTATGATTACCTCTGTAGCTTCAGCAACGAGTCCAAGCATTTCAGCTTGAAGATCTTTGCGCGCTTTACTCATTTCGCGTTCTATTCTTGCTGTGGCATCTCGAAGCATCTGGTCAACTTTCTGAGCTGCAGTTGCTTCACTCGCCTTAATGATCTCGCCTGACTCTTTGTGAGCTTCGGCGATGATTTCATCGGCACTAGCGCGAGCTTTGTGATGAAGCTGTTTCATCTCATCATCAAACTGAGCCTTCATCTTCTCCATCTCAAGCCCTAGCTCTACTCCAGTGTCAATGGTGCGACGACGTTGCTCGAGCGTTGCAACGATTTTCTTAAGTGCAAACTTCTGCACAATGAAGAATAGAATCAAAAACGTACCTGCTTGTAGCAGGATAGCTTTCGGGTCAATCCCTAGCACTGCGACGCCAGTTTTTTCCTCGGCAGCCGTGTTGGCAAGGTGGGTAAGTGGTAATAGCTCGAGCAACGTGTTCTCCTTGTTTACTTAACGATTAAGCTGCCTAGGAATGCAAGTAGAGCTGTAACCTCGATCATAGCTGCGATAATCACAACTTGACCTGCGGCTTTACCAGCTTCTGGATTGCGACCCAAAGCTTTCATGTAGTTTGAACCAACCATTCCGAGCCCGATAGCAGCTGCAGAAAACGCAATACAGAGCATGATTGATTTGCTCATTGTTGGATTCCATCCGCCAGTAATTTCGGCTTCGGCTAGTTTAGTTAGTACTGTTGGAACCATGTTATTTTCCCCTTTGTCCTATTAATTTGTAATGGTTCTGATATCTCAACCTGGTGCCTGAGCTTTTTCAAGCGTATCAGCAATTTGGTGAGCGGTGTCATGATGTGCTTCCTCGTGGTGTGTGGCGAGGCCAAGGTAGGTAGCACACAGCACGGTAAACACATAGGCTTGAATACCTGCGACCAACATCTCGAACATGGCCACCGGCAGGATAGTAAAGCTCTGAAAATCTTTGCCCACCCAGGCAAATACCGCGATGAGAATATCACCGACGGCAGTATTTAGGAATAATCGAAGTGCTAACGAAGTAATTCTGGTAAGCTCACCAAAAACCTCAAGTATGCCGATAAACATGTTTATCGGGTTAAAGGGCTTATCGGTGAAATAATGTTTAAGGTGTCCGAGAAATCCAGATTCCTTAATAGACAGGTACTGTACTGTTATGATCGCGATAACTGCCATTGCAATAGTGCCGTTAAGGTCTGCCGTAAATGCTCGAAACAGCGGGATGATACCTTCATCAGTTTTTGCATAAAGCCCATGACCAACCCACGGCATGATGCCCATGATATTGCTGAACATTATAAAAATAAAAAACGTCCCAAAGATTGGGGCGTATTTCACAGCTTTCTTGCGTGAACCGAGCGGTCCTTCGATGAGTCCAATGATAAATTCAACGAGCATTTCTACTATTTGCGTGACGCCCTTAACAGCGCGTACGCGCACTTTGCGGCTAATAAAAAGCATCAGGATTATCAACAAAACAGAACAAATTAGTCCATAGATGATGGAATTGCTAATGGTAAATCCACCAATTTTAAAAATCGCCTCTGGCGCGAGAGCGATAGGAGGACCATCAGTCGTGGAAGCTAAACGTGACAGAAGACTGTGCATAGACTTAATGATTTTAGCAGAATTATTGTCTGGGGTGCAAATCTGTTACGTAACACCACAAAATACGCAATATTGTAAATATAAGCGTTTTGTGTTATTATAAGCGCTTGGTCCTCGTAATTAGGATTGCACCGTAACACCCGTTCAAGAGCGCAACTGCGCATTCCCCACAGAAAGAGGTACTGGTTTACTATGGTCGCTGCACAAGCATCATTCACCGGTTACTACGTCACCCTCATCATCTTCGGCCTTGTTGGTTCGGCCGTCTTTCACGCGTTCCGGCGCAAGAAGGACACCGACCACCACCCGAAGGAGGACTGATGTACGCGCTCAGAGTCACACTCTGTGTCGTCGCATTCCTTGGCGTCTTCGCAGCCGTCTTGCCGGTTCCCGAGCGGGTTTCCGACAAGTTGCTCTTCGGGTCGATGGGATGCTTGCTACTGCTCGCAATCACATTCTGATCGACGGACCAGCCCTCGCTGAAGTCATCGCTGATTCAACTCAGCACTTCAGCAGGGCGGGGTCCGGTACATTTTTTACTCATCACTGAGCAAAAAAACAACCTCACTACTTCGTACCGGACCCCAAAAAACACCACGAACTGCATTTATTGAACTGCTGTGTGTTCTACATCCAACGAAACTACAAAAAACATATCTGTAGAACGCAAGTTATCAACAATATTAGAACATATTTATAAAATATTATGGTTGATTATGATAGGTTTTATGGTACTATTTATATGGTCCGTCAAGACCAATCACCTGTGACACTGGTCACCCTAGGGAAGGAAAACCCCAGCATGTTTCACATCCTCGGCGCCATCGCCGGCGTCATCCTCGGCCTCGGGCTCGGAGCCAAGATCGTCGAAGGTCGCAAGACCTCGCCGCTCAACGGCCTCGTCGTCCTCGTCCTCGCCATCGTGGGCATCGTCCTCGGCTGGTGGGTCGGCGGCATCGTCGGCGCCATCGTGGGCTTCGCCTTCAAGCTCGCACTGATCCTCGGGATCATCGTGATCTGCGTCGGAGTCGCGGCGTTCGCCTGGAAGACGGTCGACGGCAGCGGCAGCCCCAACAAGGTCAAGTGACCTGACGGACCCGCCCGGGAAGGGTAGTGTGCTTCACAGCACATCACACCCTTCTCGGGCAAGGTCCGGCGTTATATGTATATTCTTCTTCGCTCAGCGAAGGACAAACACTACATTACAACACGCCGGACCACTCTCACTTTATTAACAAGCTTCAATCTGTCTTTATAACTTCTACTGCCAAACTGCTCGCTTCAATCTATCCCATGCACCATCGGGTGCTTGACCGCTACACGTTGCTGGGTCTGTTTTTTTATTTACTTCTGCCGCATCGTGCTCAACCGTTGCGTACCTCAGCTTAAGGTCAGCATCTGACTCTGAGCCATAATTAACAAGTAATCTGTCAGTGTCTTGAATTACCCTGTTGGCCAGATTGGTGACTGGCTGATCGTTCAAAATAAAGCTGATTTTCTTTCCATTCGATCCATCTAAGTACACATCACTTCTTGTCTGTAACGCTTTATCGGTAATGTCATATCCCAGGTTTGCAAAGAAATGCCCCCATGTCGCACCTTTATCGTGAACATGCACAACATGGGAAATAGAGTCATGCATATGTACGCGCGTCCTTGGGTCACTTGCATCACTTGAGCAGCTTTGAATTTCCTCATAGTAAACATAGCTATCAAAAGGTTCTCTCTTACCATCTATATAGACTGCAAAGTTAGCATGATAATGCACGTGTTCGCTTTTGAGTAAGATCATTCGCACACCAACAAACCAAATAACACCGGCGAGAAAACCAGCGAGAAGCAAGTAGGCCATTCGCTTGGTAGGGAGAAGATAGTTTCGCTTGAGATTCATGTCCTTTATGCTAGCATGTTCGTGCTAGACTTTTTATATGCACTACTTAGCTCATCAAGAAGCGTTTCACATGGAGAACACAAACTCGCTTATTCACACACTTACTGAACCGATTGTCATGAGCCTACTTTTTCTACTCGGATTACTTGCGCTCGGCTGGTATCTTGAAATGCGTTTTCGAGCATCGGCCATACGAAGAGCAGTGTCTTTCAGTTGCTACTTTGCGCTCAGCACTGTACTGAGCTTTTGGTATGAACCATCACTCTCGGCAATAGCGTGGACGTTATGTACACTTAGTTTATTAATGGTCGCTCTACTACTTATCAACAGTGAAGCCGCCCAGTCAGCAAAGACAAAAAAGCCAACACAAACAAAATAAAAATGTGCTATACTTTGTATAGCTGATATAAGACAGCTCACACAGGAGAAATTTATGACAAACACACTCACAATCTTCAGTACACCAACATGCGGTTTTTGCCACATGCTCAAGAGCTATCTCAAACAAAAAGGCGTTGAATACACCGAGAAAGACATAACTATGGACCGTGAGGCATATGATGTCGTTGCAAATACGACAGGACAACTTGCGGTGCCTGTTCTCATGTACGATAAAGAATTCGTTATCGGATTTGATAGGCCAAAAGTCGACGCATTACTTGAGAGTCACAAACTTCTTAAGTCCGCATAAGACCATCATTTCGCTCGTTTCCCTATAAGAATTTCTACAGCTACGTAGTCTTATTAAGTAGTAGCATGCGTTCATGGGGTACCATACAAGTGATAAATCGCACATATGGTGTAGCACTATTGATGAAGCACCCCATATATGCTACATTTGGAGGAGGTGCTATGAGTAACCTATTACATCCAGAAGATAGTTTTTCAGCAGAAACAGTCACCATACAGAGTCAAGAATTTGTCCTCATCGGACAGCGCGTCGAAGAAAATTTTGGCTTCAATGCAGCGGTGTTTGACATCTTGGCTGAGCGGGGAAGTGAATCTCGAGCAAACCTAAGTAATTTTTTGCAAAAGCTCCGCGCACAAGGAAATCAACTATTGCCAGTTGAAGAAACGCTCGGTAGTAGGGCAGAATTCGCAGGCTATTTAAGTAAGCAGATTCTAGGGCGCAATGGCATGCAAGTAGAAGACAAAATTCTACTTGCAACTGCAATCGAGGTCGACGCTGAGTTTGATGACCCTGACAGTACTGAACTTAAGAATTTGATGATACGTTCAAGTGATTTTTTTGACGAGCACATTGGCGAGGACAGCCCTAATGCCACGGAGCTAGAAGGATTAGCGGCAGACTGCGATAAACTCATTTCTCAGGCGCAGCGTCACACGCATAAAGCGTATCGAAATAACGCAAACTTTTGTCGTCAGGTCTGGGTTACGACACTTTCTGTGCTTCAAAACAGCTCTGAATCATAATTCACAACAACCATAAAGAACACAAAATGATACGCTGGGGGGACCATGGCTTTCGAAGATTTCAAGACCAAAGATAATGTTGTGCTGGTATATACCGGTGAAGGAAAAGGCAAGACATCAGCTAGTATCGGGCTCATGGCCCGTGCACTCGGCCGCGGCTGGAAGGTCGCCTACATTCAATTCATCAAACATTGGCAGGTAGGTGAGCATGATTTTATTCATAAAATTCAGCCACTGTTTAAGGACGATCTCTATTTTTATAAAGGAGGGAAAGGTTTCTTCAACGCTGGCGAGATCAGTGCCAAGGACGTTTCGGAAGATGAGCACAAACAGGCCGCGGCAGCCACCTACAAAACAGCGCTCGATGCAGTACGCTCAGGTGAGTATGATCTAGTTATTTGTGACGAGATCAATAATGCAGTGCATGACGGATTATTAAGCCCCTCAGAGCTAGAAGCGCTCATTGATGCGCGAGGAGAAAAGACCAGTCTATGCCTGACGGGCCGAAACTTTCCAGAGGGTCTATTATCGAAAGTGGATATCGCAACAAATATGACAAAAATTCGACATCACTTCGACGATAAATTTCTTGCAAACAAAGGGATTGATTACTAGTCTTTGGCTGTCGTAGAGAGCTCTGCGGGCGTCGGTCGCGCTCGTTCGAATAAGACGTTTTGAAGCCTCTCGAACTGAGCTGCAAATTGCGGCATGTGGCTGTACCCATCATCCAACATCGCTGTCCAAATTTCGCTGAGCGTACTGTTGTCAACGTACTCAAGTACCTCATATAACTTATCTGGTTCTTGTGACAATAGAAACTTGCATGTTCTAGCGTTGAGCATAAACTGGCCTGAGCGAATAATATCTATTACATCTCCGAGACCTTTCACGACAGCATGGTTGAGATCAAACTCTGTCTGAGGATAGGCCTCAGCAATTTCCGCATCAAGTACAGCGACATACCCGAAAATAGTATGCCCAATTTCGTGCGCTCCAAGCAGGTCGCTTAGCGCCTCCTCGTGAGAACCAGTGATTCTTATGTCGTCTATTGCTAGGAGCGTACTGCCTTCTAGCGCCTCGTGTAGTTCGGCTGGAATCGACAGGCCGTTACTTCGACTAGCTCTCTGGCGTTCCTCGAGAGTCATATTACTGTAATCCGTATCACGCACTACTTCTCGATCTATCTTCAGGTTTACTATATGAAGATCTGGACGTGCTGCACCTAGTATCGGTACAAACGCTTCTTTGATTGCATATGCCGCTGTCGGCACTGTCTTGAACGCCGATGAGGTCACAACTAGCTCGTCGATAGGATCAATCTCGTCAAGATGGACAAGCATTGCAGTACATAGCTCTCCTGCATATTGCCGTGCTGCGTTGGCGTCACCATATTTAAATCGACTGTATGCTTCCGCATCAAATACCTCTAGATTCTGGTCGACAATGCGACCTTGGTTGTGGTCGAGATCATAGACACTGACAACGCTAGTTTTCATTTTGTTTGGCTCCTTACGGCCTGTTTAATCTGATCAAAGGAATCGGTGTAATCCTCAAGTAGATACATGCCGTCCATCAATGCAGCGCGTTCAACAGATTGCAATAACTCTTCTGGTGCATGCGTAATAAAATCGCTAAGCTCTGAACGCGTTTCTCGGGAGAGTACAAATTTTGCTACGCGCTGATTTATCGCAAATCGTTCTCTGGCAGCTAACTCACTAAGTGAGGCTAATGAATCGATGGATGCTTGATTTATTTCTGACTCAATTGCAGGATTTTGCTCGGCGGCTTTAGGGTCAATCTTTGCAGCAAACAGTTGCCGGTATGAGCGCACTGGTAGTCCGTCGAATACTTTGTCCATGACAAGCGCGGTTTGTCCTGAAATCGAAATGTCATCAATAACGACAACGTCTGCACCACGTAGAACCTCATAATCACCGCTGATTGCACTTTGAGAATGGCGAGCTTCACGCTCTGCTTGGCTTAACTTCCCATAGTCGCCAGCAGCCAAATTGCTACTGTGCAAATCAAGTTGTCTAGCTGGTTTCATACCGTTTTCATACCTCCAGGTATTCACACGGTAGAGAAGTTCCTCGCAAATCGCATGTGCTGCTTTTGGCGTATCCGCTGTTGCTCCTGGGGACAAGACAAGATTGTCGCTCCTCAACAATTCAGGACTATTTTCGACAATTTGGTCATAAAGCGCCGCGCCATACTCGCGTGCAGCTTCAAGTGAACCGTATTTCATTTGACTATATCGCTCGGCATTGAAGGCTTGTGGTTCGTAAGACGCTACGGGTTCGACAGCAAGATAAAGTTGTCTTGCGGCATCTGCATATTGCGGCATTTGGTAATAACCGTTGTGCATGACTGCCGACCATAGAGCCCGACGTGCTTCATTATCAAGTGTTGCTAGCAACACTGCTCGGTCTTCACTCGTGAATCGACCGATTACAAACTTCACCGCACGCGAATTAAGCTTAAAACCTGGTTCCGAAAACAGTGGAATAAGGTCGGCTGGTTCGGTGATCGTACTTCGATTAAGTCTATCCTCAATTGTCGGATCGTCTGTATCGCCGCGCAGTTCGGCGACGTATAAGAAAAGTACATCTTCAACATCTGACTGCTCGAGTAACGAGGCAATTTTTTTCTCATGACCACCCGTTATACGAATATCATCGACAACAATCAATCGTTTTCCGGCAAGACGGCCGAGGTCTGCAGTAATACGGTCCGACTGCAACAGTCGCGCACGCTCTGCATTCGTCATGGCGGAATAATCACCGTCAAACAATTCTGCACGGTCTATCTTTATATGCTTAACGGGGTCACGATCGTGGTCAGCAGCACTACTATTGAGCCAATACTGTGTCTCTCTCGCTAAATAGTGACTGGCAACGGGGGTGTACTTGAAGCATGACCCAGTAATAAGGGTGTCTTCGCTAAATTGAGGTGCAACTTCAAGGACGTGTTCAGCAAGCGCTTGACCATACTCAGACGTCACACTGCCATCACCATGCTTAAATCGACTAAATGCCGCTAGGTCAAACGATGATGGGGCATTTGCATCAATAACTTCGAGGCTTTCGCGCTGTTGATTATAGGATGCCATCGATAGCCTCCACGACAGTCAGTTCCCCCGTATTAACTAATCGAGTTTGCATACCAACTGCCTGGGCGCCCTGAATATCTGCCACTGGATTATCGCCCATGTGTACGATATGTGGCGCCTGAATACCACTCGCAACGATTAGTTTTCTAAATATCTCTGAGTTTGGTTTGGCGACCTGTGCCTCGTTTGAGAAGATTTGATGATCAAAACTGTCTTGGATGCCAAGTACATCAAACGCCACACGCATGTCTTCGCCGTCTATAAAGCCGGTGTTACTAATAAGCGCTACTTGCTTTCCGCTCGTATGGATAGCAGACAATCGCTCAGGAATACGCTCGTCCATCAAAAGAGGAGTGTGCTGCTGCATGATTTCTTGCTGGGAAGCACGGATTGAAGCAAGCACTTCGGCAGCGACTGCAGTCTTTCCGAAACATTGCGCTGTAAGTACCACTCTTTCCTCGAAACCAATTTGTCGTCCTGTAGCGTCAGATACAGAATCAGCACCACGATCAGTAAACCGGAGCATATCATTAAAGTCCCTTTCACTAACGCCAGAGATGCCAAGTTTTTGTTGCATCATCTTATTGCGCGCCGGCTTGAAAAGGGGATTACTCTTGATGAGCGTTAGCCATACATCGAAACTAACCATAGCAATACGGTCGGCTTCAGGGTTTGGGTTCTTACGTGTCTCAGTCATAACTAGAATATATTGTACAATATTCTTTTTTATAAATCAATAGGATTGTATACTTGACTTTTTTAAGGATTTTTGCTATCATTGGCCCCTGGAATTTCCACGAGTAATCGTTGTGATCTTCCGAACTTTGACAGTGTGATTTAGCGGTTTCCAAGGGTAAGCATTGGGTTTAGGTGTCGAAGTGCGACACGTCGATCTTGTGCTTGCTCTTGGACAACCAAGGAAAGGAATGCCTGCAACGAGCAAGTCAGGCACAGCGCCAATGATCCTGGCAAATACCGAGCACGCCGTGCTCAACATCCCGGGGTGGCACTGGGCAGTCTTGCTCAGTTGGTTCATCGCCCTCATCACCATCGACGTCGCGGTTCTCCACAAGAAGGACCACGAGGCGTCGATCCGCAGTGCGACCATCCAGACCATGATGTGGATCTCATTGGGCATCGCCCTCGGATTCGTCATGTGGGGTGTCTACGGCGCAGACGCTGGTGCGGAGTACTTCTCGGGATTCGTCATCGAGAAGAGCTTGAGCATCGACAACGTCTTCGTCTGGAGCATCCTGCTGACGTTCTTCGCCATCCCGGCGAAGTACCAGCATCGGGTGCTGTTCTGGGGCATCTTCGGAGCCTTGATCTTCCGTGCGATCTTCATCTTCGCGGGTGTTGCTCTCATCGAGAAGTTCGAGTGGACCCTCCTTCTGCTCGGTTTGTTCCTTCTCTACACCGGCTTCAAGGTCGGCGTGGGTGAGGACGACGAGTTCGATCCGGATTCCTCGCGAGTGATCGCGATGATTCGTCGGGTCATCCCGGTCAGCAACTCGCTGGACGGCCACAAGCTGTTCACGAAGGACGCCAACGGGAAGCGTGTCGCAACGATGCTCTTCATCGCCTTGATGGCGATCGAGTTCACCGATGTGCTGTTCGCAGTCGACTCCGTCCCGGCCATCTTGGCTGTGGCGCGAGATCCGATGATCATCTTCGCATCCAATGCGGCGGCGATCCTCGGTCTGCGTGCGTTGTACTTCGTGTTCGACGCGCTGAAGGACAAGTTCCACCTGCTCAACAAGGCCCTCGGTGTCATCCTCGCCCTCGTCGGTGTCAAGATGATCATCGGTCCCGAAGAGCTGTTCGGCATGAAGTGGCTCGGCATCCACGTCAACACCACCCTCAGCCTCATCGTCATCCTCGGCATTCTCTCCATCGGCATCGGTGCCTCGCTCGCCATCGAGCAGCCCATCGAAGAGCTGGAGGAACTCGAGGAGTTGGAGATCGAGGCGGACCTCAAGCAGCGGCACACGCCGGCCCCTCAGGGAGCTGTCGTCGACCCGTCGGCGCAGAACACCAACACGTAGCCCGTAAGAAGGCAAACCTGTTGATTCTGCTGTAGCAGTGGGGGCGGTTCATCCGTAATTTTATCGGCTCTTGAGCCGCCCCCACCGACGCACTCCTTCCCGCTACAATCACACTGTCATACATACTTTATAATAATTCGTTAATCGCTCACTCGGAGCGTTTTTTTATTGTCTATAAAAGAGAAAAGGGGCCCGTCATCGTGAGTGCGCTGTTGCGCAACTGTATCACGATGACGGAACCCCTGTTCCCCGAATGTTCTTGTAGAGACTCGCCCTACCAGATCAGAGCAGTGCTCAGGTCTGGGGGGTGTACGACTTGGCGCCGTTGGAAGGTGCCGTCGCCGGAACGGTGGTGCCGTCGCTCTGCAGCGCCGCCGCGTCAGCCAGAAGGCTGCTCGCATCGGTGGCCGTGGAGGCCGCCTCGACCTCCTTGGTGGGAGACGAGAGACCCATCTGCGAGCGGATCTGCTCGAGACGAGCCGAAGCCTCGGTGTTCAGGCTGGCCTGCTCGACTTCGAGCATGCGAGCCTCGACCGACTGACCCTGGAGCTCCGCGGCACCCATGGCCTTGGCCTGACGTGCCTCGATCTTGGTGCGGACCTCGTCGAACGTGGGAACGTCCTGGCCGACCGTCTCGGTGAGCATGCTCATGGCCTTGTTCATCTGCTCCTGCATCTTGGCCTGGTCGAGCTGACCGAGCAGCTTCTGCTTCTCGCTCAGCTTCTTCTGCAGCGCCGCGCTGTTCTGCTGCACGGCCGCCTTGGCCTGGTCCGATGCCTCGGCCGACTGCAACGCCAGCTTCTTGAGGTTCTCGACCTCAGCCTCGAGGGCGATGAGCCGGTTGGCGAACGCCTCGGCCGCGCTGGTGTACTCGGTGGCCTTGGCGGTGTCGCCGCTCTTGGTCGCCTCGTCGATCATCACCACCGCCTGCCGGGCGTTGGCGCCGACCTTCTCGAGCTCCTCCATCTTGCGGTTGAGCTGCATCTCGGTGGTCTTCTGGTTGGCGATGACGTTGGCGGCCTGCTCCTTGAGCCTGCGGTGCTGGTCCTGAGCCTCGGTGATGGCCTGCTCGAGCTGGACCTTGGGGTCGGCCATGTCGTTGAACGACATGTTGAGCTTGGCGCCGAGGTACTTCCAGAACCTCATGAATGCCTTGAACATGATTGCGCACTTCCTTTTTTGTCGGGCCCCTACGAATTCGGGGATGTGAATGAACGAGTCCATTGTGGACTTGTGTCCTTATCAGACTAGACTACTATAGACAAATAGTCAATATGATTGTTTGAGTTACTTTATTGTCTACGCTTTATTCTCATAAAGCACACACAGCAAAGTAGTGTTTGGGCGGATCTGGTTGTTCTTTTTTGGGTAAAAGAAAGGCATGATCCGCCCGGCGTGAAGTGTATTTCTTTCATCCAACCCTGGACACTCTATATCCTCACCCTTTAGGGTGAGCCCTATATTTCAAGGACTCACCCCGCAGGATGAAGTTGTGGGCGCCGGCGAAGCCGATCAGGCAGCGGCGAGGACGCCGTTGCTCTCGGCCGACTTGAGCCAACCGGGGTACTCGTCGAGCATCGCGCCGTAGAACTCCTGGTCGCTGACCGAGGTCAACGAGCCGAAGCGCTTGGCGTCGATGCAGTCGAAGTGACGACCCTTGAGGGAGTCGTCGAGCATCTCGAGCCAGGCCCAGCCGTGCGAGTCGTGTCCGACGTAGAGGAACTGCCAGAAGATGGCCCGGTGGCTGGCAGCCACGAGGATCTCCTCACAGATCTGCGGCTCGTTCGGGCGACCGTCGGTGACGACCGTGATGAACGAGGGCATCGTCGACTGCTTGACGCTGGCGCCGCCACCCTTGTGCCGGCCGAGCAGACCGCGACCACCACCGGAGGACAGGGCGTCCTCGTGGCCGGCGATGCGGACCGCCTCGCGCAGCGCGTGGTGGAGACCCGTCGTGCCGCCGGCCCGCAGGTGGTCGGTGGCGTGCTGGAAGTTGCCGAGGTCGACGTCGACGGTCGGCAGCAGCCCGGCGTTGAAGGGCACCACCGGCACCGACATGTCGTCGTCGATGATGCAGTAGAAGGCGAGCGCGCGCTGGACGGCGTTCTTGACCGCACCGGAGCTGAACTCGTTCGACATCGAACCACTGCAGTCGACGAGCAGCTGCCCAGCGGCCTTGCGGTTGATGTCGAGACCCTTCTCGATCGCCAGGCGACCGGCCGTCTCGACCTTGTCGACGAGCAGACCACCACCCTTGGCGGCGACCTGTTCCTTGACGGCACTCAGCTTGAAGTCACTCATTGTTGCCCCTTTCATGGGCTTGTCAGGTTGGAACTTGTGAAATTACTTCGTATGCAACGACAGTTGTTGACGACCACGATTGCGGTCATTTTGTCAGTCACATGACTATAAGAATGTATACTAATAAAAGAAATATGTCAATTATGCAATTAGATATTTTAGTATTGACAAATATGGTGCATGTACAGTATAAATATACGGTCAAACCTGATTTACACCTGAAGAACAGTAGGGAATCATGTAGCAGGTTCGAAGCACAATGAAAGAGAGAGTGATTCTGATGGGTCTCACCATCGAGAAGGGCCAGAGCACGGGCCTGAGCATCGACAAGGGCAACAGCGAGGCGAAGATCACGGTCGGTTGCGGCTGGAACCCCCGCAAGGGTGTCGGCGACAACTACGACCTCGACGCCTGGCTCCTGCTCATCGGCGCGGACGGCAAGGCCGTCGACCCCGCCGGCACCGGCCCCGTCCCGAACGGGCTGATGTTCTACAACAACGGCGAGATCAAGGACCCCAACACGGGCGTCCTGACGGCCAAGGACGGCTCGATCGTGCACCACGGCGACAACCTCACCGGCGACGGCGACGGCGACGACGAGGTCATCGACATCTACCCGAACAAGGTCGGTGCCGACGTCTCCAAGATCATGGTCGCGGTGTCGATCTACCACGGCAAGACCAACGGCCAGACGTTCGGCATGGTCGACGACTGCTACGCGCACGTCGACGTGCCCGGCGACAACGACTACAAGGTCCTGATGGGCGAGGCGGACAACCTGTCCGGCGCGCACACCGTCATCCTGGGGCAGATCTACCGCGATCCCGAGGACGCCACCGGCGCGAGCTGGAAGTTCAAGGCGATCAAGGAGGGGTTCGACGACGAGCTCATCGACGTCGCCAAGGCGCACGGCGTCCCCATCGGCTGATCAGGCTTCAAGCCTGATCTGACACTTCGGCGGCTGGGCACCTGACTGGGGGCGGACTAAAACGGCATCTCCAACACGGAGAAGTCTCAATAACAGTCCGCCCCCTAGGGTGACATCAATCAACACTTTCTTTTTCACACAACTTCTCAACGGGTCAGTAAACCACAAGTTATGCATTTCATGCATGGCAAACCAACATGAGGTCCAACCTCACACAACGTTTACTGGCCCAGTTTTTAATTTTAGGTACTTTTTATTACACAGAATCAGGTCGATATCGACGTGGTTGCACTACTTCTACTTCATCGGTAGGAGCTTCGTAACTACGCGCTTTTGGCTGACGTTTGCGCGGTGCAGGCGCTGGAGTATAGCGTTTGCCTTCCGGCACGTAAGGTTTCGGAACGTGACCCTGATCTGGCTTACCTTCTGAGGAATCTACGATTGCTGCTGAATAACGACGAATATTGGGAATTGCGGCCACTTCATCGGTCTCGATTGCCGCAGGGTCGTAGGTGGCTGCCTTTGGAGCAGTTTCCGCCTGCGGTAATGCGGTAGGATCATATCGTTTAGCGGCAGGTAGCGCAGGAGTCTCTGGAGTATAGCCAGGAGCCTTAGGTAGCGGATCAGGAGGCAAGGCGGCTGGAGAATAGCCTGGTGCTTTTGGTCTAGCTGGAGCAGTTGGTACGGCAGCGTTGATTCGCTGTACGTCGCTTACTTTAATGCGACCAGGTGCACGTTTTAGCTCTTCACCGGGAAGTAGCTTTAGTGGCTCAGCGAGGCGATAGTGGTCGTTAAATAATCTGGGCATACTGGTCGCCATAACTGCACGGAGCACAAAACGCGAGGCTTCTCTAGTCATTGCGGTATGGCGACGCACTATATCCTCCGTGGGATTTGGTTGCCCAAACTGCCACATGCTCTCTGCGTTGGTTAATGCGACATCGGCGTCATGTAACAACTGTTTAATAAGAGTAGACGCTCCTCTGAACTCCTTTGGTATACGATCTGAATTAGCCACATCTTGTGCTCTATCAAACGCTGAAGCCTGTACTCGACGCGCAGCAACAACTGTGGCTCGCATAAATTCTTTAGAAACGTTTGAACCGGTTGGCCATGCAGTCAGATGTTCGTCAGGGTTGAAGTATGCAGCCTTCTCGTCTTTCAGCTCAAAACCAGTTGCACCGGAAAGTTGTTTTGCATAAGCGACACTACTAACAGCGTCGCCATACATTGAGTGGGCCAAAAGATACACGTCATGAGGTACGCGACCGCGACGATCAAGTCCCTCTGCAGTTAATGTGTCGGCATACTCTTGATCATATGCAGCCACGCTGCTCGCCAGATGTCGAACCTGGAAGTAGTCATTAGAAGTCCACAGATGTAGGTCATGTAGCGTTGGTACGGATTCAATCTCACTAATGAGGCCCGGCAACTCTAAATCCAGACCACTTCGTTGATAGGCATGGAGGGTCTCGAGATTAGAGTTGTTGTTGGGGAAGAAAGAATTTGTCATAACTACATAAAAATTAACTTGATTACTATACTATATTTTTATCTGTTGGTCAATTATATAAACAACGTTTTACTTATAGTGATTATTATTGCTCATTTGTCATTATTATTATACTATCATGTAAGAATTTCATTATGGAACAACCACCACAACAAGACGATCTTCAAAGAGACTTGTCGCTCATTGAGCTTGTATTGCAGCATCCGCTACTCACTGAGCAACAAGCGCAACGAGCAGAGCTTGTTCGCACCAGCATTTTAGGGAAAATGATAACGCATGAAGTAACTACTGCTGAGAATTCTCAAGAAGCAGCAAGTACTAAAACCCCCGAGCAACCAGTTGTGGAATCTCCCGTACCAAGCTACGACCCTGCGAAACGACAACGCAGCCAGCTAAAGGGCAGATTAAACTGGTCTAGAAAATATCTTGATCGCATAAACATCGACAGCAAACCGCCGGTTATAGAGGTAGATATTGGTGAGCGGGCTGTCTTTGTGGGACGTGGTGTTTTTTATGATTTTGGCGAATCACCTCGTGCTCGTCCATTGGCGTACGCGACATATCGCGTCATAGAAGCTATGGTTGGGCAAGAAGGTGGATTTAGGCTTCAAATGGATGAGGCTACAACAGCGCTCGAACTAGACAAAGCACTAACTCCACACGAGCTTCGACGACTGCCACATATTGTTGCAACAATCTTTCCTAGCCGTATCGGGCATAATCGATACAATGGCAACAATTATCTCGTGGTTAAGGCTCCCTTTGAGTTAAAGTTTTCTGATTCAGCTAACGACGAAGCTCTAATCGAGGCCATTCAAGCAGGACTTG
Source organism: uncultured Candidatus Saccharibacteria bacterium (assembly GCA_964576475.1). GTDB lineage: Bacteria > Patescibacteriota > Saccharimonadia > Saccharimonadales > CAZNVG01 > CAZNVG01. Next base: position 76,037 of record CAZNVG010000002.1, read on the forward strand.
AGCTAAAACACACGGCGCTCGATGAGCCGCATCGCAAAATAGAATTACCGCCCGAGGAAGAACATCGCACGAATAAAGAAATTGAACTTGATATGATGAAGAATCTTTTTCAGGGAAAGCCTCCGAAAGTAGTGTCGCCTCGTGAAGCTATTCTGCTAATGGACTTATTGGCTGACGAAGTGATAGTGCAGATCATAAAGCATGCAGCAAAAGTTGATGTTGATGAATTTAAGACGCGCCTATACACCAATGCCAGCCTTGTACTTGGTTACCAAACATACCTAGAGGCTCGTCGAAGCCGTCAGATTCGCGGCGGTAAAACTGGAGCTGTTGGCGGCGGGATTCGTTGGGTGACAGGGGGTGAAGACCCAATGATCAGCACGTCGACTATGCTTCCATCGCAAACTGGCGTGCGCTCGTCTGATGACGCGACACTCGAGGGAATGACGTGAGTGCAGAGTTCGCTTACATACCAAATACTCCGGACGAGCTTGATACGTATCGATTAGCCGGGGCCAAACTTGAAATTCTTCATACCCAAGACAAAAGAAGTGACCGTTATGCCATACTTGATGGCCAAGAATACTTACTGACTTCATATGAATACACTTCATCTCCCAAGGAACGTCGTGCGTTTCTACAGCTCGAGCGCGAACAGGTAGATTATCAAAAACCGCGCGCGATTGATTTGCCTAGACGAATAGGGCGTAGCGCCATGAGACCGTTCACTAACCGCTTCGATCAAATAATTAGTGGAGAGATGAATGTCTCTCCATCAGACCGTCGCGATATTCCGGCTGTAAATCTGCAATATATACGACGCGGTAGTCTTTTAGTCCCCACTGAGCTATCACGCATCGAGCCATTTGAAATCCCCTCAATGGTTGAAGTCCTTCGAATCATTGCCGAAGTTGACCCGAATCGACCAGTATATATGGAGGCAGATTTCGGCAGCGACGAAATAGACAGACTTAGCAGATACCAAGAGCCCTTTAAGGCATTTCTCCGCGACATAATAGCAAGCGAAGGTCGCGAGCCCATTACCGCACAGCAGCCGACCAGCCATTCAGATATCGGAATCTTCAGCGATAGCTCAATGGATCAGCTGGACGAGCAATCTGAGCACCCAACACTCGAAGCTTGGTACCGATTTGTAGACACGGATGAATATATCCATGTTGAGCAATGGATATCAGACAGCGGGGAGGAGCGCTATCGTTTTTGCTATGCTTACAGCGATTTTATGTCTAAAGAACATAGTTTTACGTACACATCTGACGAGGACTCGGGGATCTTCCGCATGGAATCATGGTACTCCGATTCCGAGGAGTTGCCGAACGACTTTAACCACTTTTCTGGCAAACACACAATGAACGAACTTCAGGTGGCGCATTTTTTCGATCTGCTTGGACGGCGCCATGAAGCAATCAAGCTAGAAGACTAGCATAAGCAAAATTGGCACTCTTGACATGAGAGTGCCAATTTTTTATACTAACAGTGGTGATACATCACCGCATAGCTAATAATCAAGGAGGATAATCATGGCTATAGTACGATTTGACCCATTCCAAGAAATGACTGCATTGCAGCGTCAGTTCTTCGGAGAAGACTGGTTTTCGCCAGTAAGAAACAACGCGTTTCTTGCGGCGACTGATATTTACACAAATAAAGACAAAGAGCTTGTCGTAGAAGCACACTTGCCTCACTTCGAAGAAAAGGATGTTGACGTTAGTATCGACCGAGGTACTCTTGAAATCCGTGCCGAAAAACACGAGCAAGAGGAGGATAAAGACAAGAAATATGTCGTTCGCGAGAGCTCAAGCAGCTTTTATCGCCGCATTAAACTTCCAAGCCATGCAGATGAAGCCAAAGTGGAAGCTAAACTTGAACACGGCGTCCTCAAAGTAACAATTCCTTTCAAGGAACTACCAAAGCCCACAAAAATCAGTATTAAGAAGAAATAATACTCAATCATATAATACAACCCGCGCTCAATAGGCAGGGTTGTATTATTTTATAATCATGATACGGTATATTTATGATTCCAAATGATACTCGAGAGATTGCCAGTAAACACATACTTCCGCTGGCCGACACTGATCCTGCGCTCGTAAAACTAACAGAATGGGCACTAAACCCTGTTATCGTGCGTGATCAAATCGTGCCGCCACTTGGTGGTGCTGCACTACGTTTAGCAAAGGGAATGAACTGGTTGGCTGTGGATGAAACACGCCCTACGCAACTCCCGATTGCAGGTATCGCAAGCTACTGGACCGATCGCGCAAAGAAGGCAGTTGCCGAAAAAATACCGAGACTCAAAGAATACCTGTTCGAGGAAGAGCATATACGTATCCGTGCAGATGTACTCAAGCTACTGGGCTGCACAACGTTTCTCGGTGTTTTGTCCGACAGTGCCGAGAGTACAGGGCGCCGGCTGCCTGCTGTTCGAATCATGTCGCAATACGAGCCGTCAGAGAATATAGATTTGCCTACTGAAATAGGACCGTTGTTTGCAGGGGTTTTACAGTCAATAGGTAGCAGCCTCAATCCAGAAGACAGCTACTTTAGAGACAAATTCGTTGATGGTGCTAAGCTCGGCCTTCAAGGATTACAGGATTCATGGCACAGCAATCAGACATTCGAAGAGTTAATGCGTGCTGGCAATCTCAATCTTGGGGAATAGATCGCTACAATATATGTGCTCTCACTCGAGACTCTAGTGCTTTGAGCGTGTGCACATTTGCAATCGAGACATGCGCACCTTCAACTTCATCACGACTGTAGTATAGATGCTGCGCAAAAATATCATCCCAGGCGGCAGGCATACTCGCAAAGTCACCTTTAAAGGTTGTTATATGTAGCTGCTGATCAATAGGAATATGCCTCGCTAGCGCTCCGGCTTCTCCTCCAAAAAGAGCTGGAGCAGTTGCGAGCTGAAAAGCGAGTGACTGAGGATGTAAATCTACCGTACTAGGGTAATGTACCATTCTGCTTAGACTGATTGATCCAAAGAATTTCAGGGCTGCTCTAGGCTCCGAAACAATCTGTTGCGCAAGCTCGGGTACATGACAAATATCAAGCTTTTCTGGGAAACACGGCGCACTGAGATCTGCTCTACTAACGATTCTGCGATACAGCGGCGCGTATGCCAAAAATCCCATGCCAACCATGGCGCCACGTGACTCCCCAAGCAATATGACACCTTCGGCATCAATGTCTCGAGCATCCGCTTCATTTAAAATTTCGTGCATATTATGTGCACTTGCGCTTAGAGCAATTGAGCCGAGCGCTTTTGCACGCTGGCGCGCACTTATCTGCTTCTCGTCACTAAAACGATGCACTCCTTCAGAGCCTATGAGTACACCCGGGAAACCAGCTTCCATAAATCGCAGCAGTACATGCCTATTATGTCCGTGTGTACTCGTGAACCAGGCAGTCGTGAATACTATCGGTGTTTCGGTGATTGGCTTATTCGGTTTTCCTATAACAACTGGGTAGGTGTGTCCGTCAGACATGGTAACTGCATCGGTATAAAGGGTGCCTCGGTGCGTTTTCTCGGGGCGACGCTCATCAAAATGCCAATCTTCAACGGTTGTATCAAGTTCGGGCAGCGGTACAGTATCAGCTTCGACTAATCGGAGTGCGGGTCGCGAACTTTGGTTTGCTTCGAAAGCAACAGCCACGTTTTTTGTTTCCGCTTACGTTAAGCGAAGTATGCTCTTAATCGTCTCGTAGTTCAATAGTTATTTTATCGTTGCGCATCAACGATAAGCGAACCATCCTTCAGCTTGTCGCCGAGAAAGGCAATGTTATCTGTGGGACAGACTTTTAATGTCTCTCGATCCTGCAGGGTAGCACGTACTGAGCCTTCTTTGAACGATGCATCAGTCGAAGCAACCGAAACCGATGAAACGGGTTCATCGAAGTTCACCTGCGCACAATGTTTCAGGTCAGTTTCGAGTCCGCCGCCAAAACTTTCTTTAGCGACAACCCTACGAACACCACCGATTGATTCTTTATGGCCTGTTGAGAATTTAATGCGCGGTGCTTGTGACACCCATGTTGGCGCGTCGGCAAACAGCTCAACTAAACCACTATCGCCAATACTGTCCAGAGTGAGCACATTGTCAGAGTCTGGAAGAGTGGGATGGCGCTCATCAAAGCCATGGGCGATATGATCGTACCTATTTGCCCACGCATCAAAGGCAGCTACGGGCATTGGGTACAGATTTCCGAACACTAAAGGATTTGGCGCGAGTAGGGCGATTGCCGCAAATCGTGCAGCACGGAACTTCCGCTCTACACCGTATTTTGCATCGTCGTCATATTTAACTTTCTTTTCCAAAAATAAGTCATGTCCTGTTTCATCGATACCTGTGTATGAGTCACCGCCTCTATGAAAGAGCATGAAGTAAGCTTTTTCCTTCAGCCACTCAGCAGCTTTTTTACGCTTATCAGCGCTGAAGTTTTTTTCAAACTGTGTCGCAATTTTTTTAAGTTGCTGGTTTTCTTCTTTCAAAAGGCTGTCATGCGAGAATAGAAAATCGCTAGCGCGTTGTCCGTCAGCTGCTGGCATGAGTTTATCGAAGTAAACCCGCAGGAAATTCTCAGCCTCCTGAATACCTTCCCACTCTTCCTGATCGTCATCAAAACCTTCTTCGCCCAGAATTTCGGAGCTTTTAAATAGCACCGTTCCGTCCGCATGGCGAGTAATAATAAAACCTCGCTCAGGCTTGTTCTCTGGTGAAAATCGATAGGTAATGGACTTATTACTGGTCGTCGCTTCTCGCTGTAGCTGGAAAACAAAATAGTAGGGACTGTCTGGCTTTGAGCAGTCAACTGCAGGAAAACTAAATGCTCTGCCTCTTTTTGCGGCGAGTGCAGCACCCTTATTTCTCCGATCCTCGGCATACAAAGCACTGAAACGATCGCAAGCATCAAATACAAATTGTCGGTGATGGTTTAGGGGATCATCAACCTCGAGAAGTCGAAAATGATCTTTACTTTGCGGTCCGATCGCTACCGGAAACGGCTTATCGGCCTGGAGAGCGTGCTGTAAGTGCGTCGGAATAAGTGAATCGCTCGGCAACGCTAGGGAGCCTCCAGCTTGAGGCTCCAGAGCGTCGCGAAGCGTGGATGTCGCCTCGATTACTTGTGCTGGGTCTGTTTGTTTCTGAGTAGCTCTTTCAGTCATGATCAATATAATATAGTTCCGTACAACTATTTTGTCAATTTCTCCAAATAGTTACTTTAAATGGCTATGTTCAGATTGGATTAACTTGTCAACAGATAAAAGCTTTGTAATAGTGATACTTGTCCGTACTTTCACAAACAACAGGAGATGAGTGCAATGGATATTGGTGAAGAAGGAGAGCCGATCATGGTTCCCGAACCTGCAGTGCCCGACTACGTGCCGGACGATCTGCCCAGCTCACCCCCAGTCGAGCCCAGTGTTGTGCCGAGCGAGCCACAGCCAGCCACCTGATCGAAAGGGGGCTGCATGCCCAAGAAAAAGCACATCATACGAGCACTACAACGACACAGTGCTATGCTGCTTGGAGCATTCTTCGTAGCATTAGTTATCGTCAGCAGATCAAGATTCACTTCTCCACAGAACACTATCTACATGGTTTTGCTCTGTGCAGCTTCTGCATACATGCCCGTCGCACTATTCAATGTCATGTTGCGGCGTAGAACAGGCACCGACATGTTCGATCGTGTGATCGAAGCGTTTGCGAGTGAGGAAGTCGCAACGCACGAGAAATTCCCCATGCGCGATCTTCATCGATTGATAACCAAGGTAGAGCCCTCACAGGGCTATCAGGTAATTGGCTACAGATTTGCCAGACTCAAAGTGGTCAATGGCCACGTAGTGTTTGGTTCAATCATGAAAACATCATGCACTTTCGGCACGCGCGCTCGGGCCGTATGTGTTGATGGACAGCAGATGAGGGCTGATGGCGAGGAGCCGCCAGAGCATGGCTCAGTGCCGGAGCAGACATGCACCTGTGGTTTTTACTCGGTCAACACCCTTCAACTACTCAAGGAGAAAGTCGACGCTTTCAGCAAGAACGCCGTACTGCTCGAATGCGCCTATTACGGCAAAGTGATTCCTGCAACCCAGGGAGAGCGAGCCGAAGTTCAACAAGTGCTTCGTGTCTGGCTACCGCATCATTACACCGTTGTCGGATGCCGACGACAAACAGCGGGTGTTGGCTCGGGCCCAATGGATGAAAACGAGTCGATGCTGCTGCATCCGCTCTGCACTCATCATCTTGAACGAAGGCAAGCTACGTACAAGCTCGTAGACCTTCGGAACGAACTCCCAGTTGAGTTCGCATTTGTGTAAATATCGGCAGGTGTGCGCTTGGGCGGAGATCGATGCGACTTTTAAATAAGTCTGCTCATTTCTGCCCGAGCGCCGCCACTACCTCTGTATTTGCAAATTTATTACTCTCGTTCTATCGTTATAACCGTTCTTATTCGTACGTTTACATTTCACCCTAGAGGAGGAGCGTTGGCTCGGTTCAGAAATGCCTGCAAGGATATTTTCTTCTACGCGCTGATTGTAGCCTTCGGCTATTACGGGTGCAGCGCAGTGGACAAAGGCTTTGACTCGATCGGAAAGTCACACCCCGTAGCGGGAACTGCATACTCTGTGGTAACCGGCGTCTTTGCATTCGTCATCATGTGTATTTTCTTGCTTCAAATGTTCGCATTTTCGGTGCTGTTCGTGATGAAGATCACAAATCGCGTAGTACGCGATGGGTACTGGAGCAAGTCCATGTTGCAAAGCATCGACGAAGCAGCGGCGGACGACTCATCATATGAGTTTCTGTGCTATCGGTACGCCAAACTGGCAAAAACCGATTCGGGGATGAGCTTCTGTAGTATGACCCAAGACGTGTTCTTCAGCGTCGAGCAAGAAGCAGTGTGTAGATTTGGCCATGATCATGCAGTGCCCGATAAGGACTGTACCTGTGGCTGGTACTCACTGCATACGGCAGCTTCGCTCGACGAGGTACGTTTCCAAAACGGCAACAGACTGCATGTTGTGCTGCAATGTAGCTACAGCGGAACAGTCATCCCTGCAGAGAAGGGCATTCGCGCTGCGAAGCAACATGTGCTCAAAGCGTTCGTGCCGGCTACCTGTGAAGTTCGAGGCTGTACCCAATCATCGCAATCAGTGTGTATCGCAAACGACACACACAAGAAAGTCTTCGGCAAGGAGCAGCCTGATCCGACAATGATCTTTTGCGAAACTCACCAACCAGAAGAGTGGGACATCTACTCGGTGGTGGATTTGCGGAATGCTCTAGGCTGTGAAGTCGTATTCGTATAAGACCGGTCGGGGTCGATGCTGTGTCGCGCACTGAGCGCACCACCATCGACCCCGACCCTGAACTTTTTATTAACAGATAAGATTGCTACAATTAATCAAATGGCTACTATTAAAACTCGTTTTGCTCCCAGCCCAACTGGATTCATGCATGTTGGTGGTGTCCGCACCGCTTTATATGCATGGTTGCTCGCTCGCCACAACGATGGCGAATTCCACCTGCGTATAGAAGACACCGACAAAGCGCGTGAAGTTGCAGGCTCAGTGGAGCATATCCAAGAAACCTTGGCGTGGCTCGGGCTTGATCTGAACGGTCCGGTTATTAAGCAATCAGACCGCCTAGAACTATACAAATCATATGCAGATAAGCTTGTTGCAAAGGGCCTAGCCTATGCAGACCCGTACACATCGGAGCAGATTAATGAATTCCGCGAACTTGCAAAAACAGAAAAACGACCGTTCCTATACCGTCACCATCGTCCTGAAAATCCTCCAAAATGGGACGGTACGCAGCCCTTACGACTAAAAACTCCTGGGATTAAACCATACACATGGCACGATGAAGTGCGCGGTAAACTGTCAGCCGGTCCTGACGCACTCGATGACTTTATATTAGTGAAATCTGACGGCTACCCAACATACAACTTTGCGCATATCGTTGACGATTTCGAAATGGGTATTACCCATATACTGCGTGCCGATGAATTCATAGCAAGCACACCGAGATTTTTGAGCTTATACGAAGCGTTAGAGATAACACCTCCGGCTTTCGCGACATTACCACCAATTCTCGGTAAAGACGGAAACAAGAAACTCAGTAAACGTGATGGCGCCAAAGATGTGCTCGAATATCGTGATGATGGCTTTTTGCCAGAAACAATCCTCAACTTCCTAGCCAGCCTCGGCTGGAACGACGGCACAGAGCAGGAAGTGTTTTCTGTGAATGAGCTTATTGAAAAATTCTCGCTTGATCGTATTCAAAAATCAGGCGCTCGCTTTGATACGGACCGATTGACGTGGATGAGCGGCGCCCATATCCGAGCACTTAGTATTGATGAACTATATGGCAAAATTGATGAACACTTTTGGCCAAACGCCGCGCATGACCATGATGAGTCATACAAAAAAGCGGTGCTCGGCCTTACACAAGAACGTTTGAAATTTTTCTCAGAACTCGCCGAGCAAACGCATTTCTTCTTTGAAAATCCTGTGCTCAGTAGAGAACTACTCTCTGAGGTGCCAGCTGATCGCGCCACTGAGTTGCTTACAGCCACATCCGAGCAATTGAGTAGTTCAGACTTCACAAGAGATAATGTCGACCAACAGCTCCATTCATTACTCGAGACACTACCATCGAAACCAGGCGAACTCTTTAAGTTTTTGCGCATAGTCCTGACTGCCTCAAAGTTTTCACCTCCGCTTTCCGATATGATTTCTGTGATGGGCAAAGAGCGAGTCCTTGCGCGGTTCAATAGTGCACTCGAACTATTGAAATAAACCGAATCATTCAAATAGCTTCGCTACGCTTATGCTATAATCCCGCGTATGGATGAACCAAAAAAACAAACACAAAATGATTTATTGCTCGACGCTTCAGCCGATGAAGGTCCACAAAATAACGAGGCTACAAAGCCTAGCTCGGACGTGCCGCCCAAGCCTGCTGCGGCTGCACCTTCAGGCTCAAAACGGAAACACCACCCATTGCAGTGGATAAAAACTCATAAGAAAAAAACAGCCATTATTGCAGTACTCCTCGTACTTTTCCTAGGCGGCGGCAGTGTTCTAGCATATACGCAACTCAGGAAAGATCCTCCACCCACACCGGCGCCCGCACCAGTAGTAGAAGAAAAACCAGTTGAGCCACCAGCGCCAACAACCAAGGCTTCTCCCTTAACCGGTGTTCAGGTGTCTCCCGAGCTCGCCGACCGACCAGTTACAGGCATGGTCGTCGAGAATAGCCCCGAGGCTCGACCACAATCAGGTCTTTCAGAGGCCGGCGTCGTATTCGAAGCTACTGCCGAGGGAGGCATCACACGATTCATTGCGTTCTGGCAGGAAGCTCAGCCCAAAAACATTGGCCCAGTTCGCAGTCTTCGACCGTATTTCATCGATTGGGCGCTGCCATTTCAAGCAAGCGTCGGCCATGTCGGCGGAAGCCCACAAGCACTCAGTGAAGTAGGTCCAACTGGATTACGCGATATTGACCAAGGAGGAAATGGAAAATATTTCCGACGAACAACCGATCGATATGCGCCTCACAACGTCTATACAACCTCAGGAGAACAGGATAGTGCGCAGCGCGATAAAGGATTTACTAAAAGCGAATTCACACCTTGGCCACGTAAAGCCGACGAACCAATGGCAACACCAACGAAGAACAACATAACCTTCGACATATCTAGTGCGCTTTTCCGGGTAAACTACACCTACGACAAGGCTAGCAACACCTACCCGCGAAAGGTCGCCGGCGAACCTCATATAAACCGCGAAGATAAAAAGCAGATAGCGCCAAAAGTAGTTATTGTTCTTAAAATGGCACATCGACTTGTTGACGCCCAGCACTATGGCATTACGACAACAGGGAGTGGCACGGCTTATGTATTCCAAGACGGTGGCGTAACAGAAGGAACTTGGAGTAAAGCTGATCGAAAAAGCATGTTTGAGTTCAAAGACACTGCTGGAGCTCCAATAAAACTAAACGCAGGCCAGGCATGGATATCAATTCTGCCAGCTGATCGCGGCGTCACCTCAACCCAGTAACCGCATACTTGCTAGCACTACATAAGCACGATACAATTTAGGTAAATTTAAGGTCCGTAACATCGGCAAGGCTATACATTGAGCAAAAAAACATCAAACCAAGTTCATGAATCCATAGACGCTAAATCGTATCGCAATAACAAACTTATACGATTTCTCTCACAAAACCCTATAACTATCGCGATAATACTCGTGGTTGTAGCAGCCAGTTTGCTCGTAGTCGTCAGGGCAGCTACTCCTCGAAAGAGTGTCAGGTTCAGCCTAAGCAGCTCCGCCACCGACAGCGGCGTAACGTTTACTGCTCCGACACCACCACCCCCTTCATCGACGGGCAGCATTCTCTTGCCAAATACGCTTGAGTTAACAAAATATAAAATGAACGTCCGTGCCGATGTAGCAGATCCACCTGAAGTGCTTGGCGAAAACATTACCAACGGATCGTACTCATCTACAGGAGGCAATGGCTCAGAGGGTCAATTCCGTATCTACTGTAAGTACTCTCACTTTAACTACGATGACCCGATCGTATATCCCGGCCAAAAGGGCGCAGCCCATCTGCATATGTACTGGGGAAATACTCGTGTTGACGCAAACACCACGAAAGAATCCCTTGTCACATCAGGTGGAGGTAGTTGTAACGGAAATGAATTAAACCGCACAGGCTACTGGATGCCGGCGCTTAACGACGGCAATGGCAATGTAGTCATTCCTAAAGCAATGGTCATGTACTACAAATCAGCGAGCGTTCCTGCAAGCACAATTACTCGCATGCCGCAGGGGCTCAAGATGATCGCAGGCAACAAAGACGGCAACACCACGCAAACAGGCTTCCACAACCTTATAGAATGGAACTGCTACGACGGTTCGGCCACGTGGTCCTATCCAAATGACGCCTACGGCAATAAATCCGGAACAACCATTCCAGCAAGTTGTCCTGCAGGCCAAGACCTCAACTCGCTCGTGTACTTCCCACAATGCTGGAATGGCACAGGCTACAATACGACAGACGTCCAGTACGCCAGCGGCGGAAAATGTCCTGCCGGCTGGAAAGCAATGCCACAAGTTAGTTACCACATCTTTTGGCCAAAGAGCCCTACGGGCAGTTATGCAAACTGGTATCTATCATCCGATCGCATGAATGGTGTTAATAAACCCAACGGCTCAACACTACACGGTGACTGGTATGGTGGCTGGAAAGACAGCATCATGGATGAATGGATTCGCAACTGTATCAATACTGGCAACAACTGCGGTAACGGGCAGCTCGGAAACGGCGTTCGCTCGCTGAAGAGCTTCTACCCAACGGACTACGAAGGCCCAACTCCATTCTTACCTCGACCATAACTCTCTAGGGGTCGTTATAATGAACGACCCCTAGACCTACGCAAGCAGATTGTGCTATGATCGACCGCGTTATTACGTGGCCCCTTCGTCTAGCGGTTTAGGACATCAGGTTCTCATCCTGAAGATCGCGGGTTCGAATCCCGCAGGGGTCACCATAAGAGATTTTTCAAGTCCAGCGAGCTGGAAGACCGGATGCACCCCTGTAAAAAGGGGTGTTTTTGGTGTTCCAGGTTTTAGATCGTTGTATGTCGGGAATGTCTTGAGTGCTGCCGCGAAAAACTGAGCTCTTTTGACCGGATCAATCTGTTTAAGTAACAGTTCCTCAGGGTGTTCCATCAGTAATCTGACCCTTTGTAAAACTTGCTTCATATTGGGCATCTCCTTTGTGATTTGATTGACTCTCTCTGCCTCGAGAGACTCGATTTGTCGTTCTAGTTTCATAAGATCCTCCTCTATGTATTTAATGGCTGTTTCTGAACTGATAAGCTTCAGCTTGCTAACTGATACATCGGCTTCGGTTCTAAGCTGCCTAATGCGTTCCTCGATGCCTACAATGGCCTGCTGTTCGTGATCTTGGCGTCTACTCCATTCAGCCTCGATCACACCTAGTACGTTATCTACAGTCTCCTGAGAGAAAACAAGGTTGCTAATAAAACTCTCCACAGTCGCGTCGAACTGTTCTTTGGGTATGCGGAAATAGTGACCGTAGTTACTGCAATGATAAGCTGGATAGTGTTTTCCAGATTTACCACGTGAGGCACTGCCTAAGAGAGGGCGCTCGCAGTCTGGACACAGTACGAACTTACGGTATGGAAAGTCAGGATTGCGGTGGCCTTTATTTACGAGG
>CAZNVG010000003.1:0-14446 GCA_964576475.1 uncultured Candidatus Saccharibacteria bacterium
TCTTGCTGCTTTGATTCATGATATAGCAGACTGGAAATTTCATGATGGCGATATGGAAGCTGGTCCAAAAGCCGCTAGGGAATGGCTAGAACAAATCAAGGTTTCCGAAGAAGTTATCTCACATATTGAAGATATTATTAGTCACGTTTCCTTTAAGGGGGCGGGTGTTGAATCAAGCATGAAAACGATTGAAGGCATGATTATTCATGACGCCGACAAACTCGACGCTTTAGGAGCGATAGGTATTGCCAGGACATTTGCATATGGATGGGCAAATAACCGAGAAATGTATAACCCGAGTCAACCACCTGTTAAGCACCAGACTTTCGAGCAGTATAAAAGCGATAAAGGTCCTACCCTCAATCATTTCTACGAGAAGTTGCTATTGCTTAGAGAGCGTATGTACACCAAAACCGGCAAGAACCTCGCAAAGCATCGGCATGATTACATAGAAGAATATCTCAAAGAGTTTTACGCTGAATGGGATGGCGAAATATAGTCGCTACAAGCGCAACAGTCGACCTTCAATCCCGGTTATACTAAAACTCTTCATCCAGAGATGTTTTTGTTTGTAACAAAAACATCTCTAACGTGACATACTTACTAGGATGACCAAGACAAAGATTAAGAATAAGAAAGTTATCTTCGTATTAGTTGCTTCATTGCTCCTCGTGATCATGGCATTCATAGTCATTCGCAATCGAGTCAATAATGCAGAGAGCACCAATGACTTTTCATGTCCAAATATGGGTGATAATACAAAAGATTGTAGCCAGTCAAATACTCATGACTATGACGGTGCTCGGTAATTTGGTTCCATTAGCTTCCACGATGGACCTCCGATTACGGTTACGTTAAAGACGCAAAGTTAGTTAACTTAATCGCTAAACAGTACATAATATGATATGCTATTAAATATGTCTGAAACTGTTGTAGCTAATTCAAGTAGAAAACGTGAAATTGGAAATAATTGGGGAGAGTTTGTGGGAGCTATTCGCTACATTAGTAATTCTAACCAAGAAATGTTTGCTAAGGCTTTGGGTGTCCAGTCTGCCGCTGTGCGACGCTGGGAACAAGGCGGTGTGCCTCAGGCAAGAATCCAGTTAAAACTATCTGAAATGTTTGATTTGACTGAACATGAAGTCATAGCATTGCGCGGCGGTGTTCTAGGCGAACATGACCCTGAAGTGTACAAAACATTTAGTGAAAATGAGAGAGACCAATTATTTGGTGCATTTGTTACACGCATTGCTAATGGACCTCCGCTCAGTGACATTGAAGGGCAGATTTTAAGATCTCTTACCTAATTGTAATTTGTCAATTCAGTTCTTATATCTTCTACAGTGGCACTCCAATACAAATGCTCCCATTTGGGAGCATTTGTATTGGTAGTCGGAAAGTCACGGTTCCTCGACAGTAGACGAAAAAGCGGATACGTGTCGAGGGTTCGGTCGACAAGCTCGCTCGCAGAAGTTTGCTTCGAGAACGATCGAAGTCGTGAGGTCGTCACTTCTGACTCTCCAAGCATAAGCGTTATTTTAGATTCTGCTAACCAAATTATCCATTAGTTCCGATAAACAAAAGGGATTTGCTCATATATTGCCGCCTCTAAGCCATAGGTATACGCCCATTCTCTATCCCCGTAGGAAAAGTGCCACCATTCTCCATCAAATGGAGCAAAGCCTTCACTGATCATTAACCTACGCAACAGGAGTCTATTCTGCCAAGCCTCTTTTGTGATGAATGGATTAAAGGTATAGCTAGTTTCATCAAATTGCCATATATCAGCGCCAAAGTTTAGCGGAGTACCAGTATCTGTAATTTGAATATCAACTGCACCGCCAGTTGGGTGACCAGCTACACTGGGTTCGGCAATTAAACGGTGGGTTGCTTCAATTAGATCAATGCCACTGTAAGTATTTGCCAGTTCATCTTTAAATTTTCGAAACAAAGTCTCTTGAATATTCAACGATCTATATCCATAGACTACATCCAATCTTAGATCGCTGTTATACTTCGCTAGACTTAGACTCGCTTGGCCGATTTTTTTTGCGACGGTTTCTCGTACATATATTTCTTTACTAGTTATAGTTAGCATATCTGGATCAATTTGGGTTGTCGTTAGGTTGACTGTTTCTCTAATTGGAACTAGGGGTTCACCACAATCTTGCACGTTTACTGTGGCCAGATCGGTGTAAGTTAACATCTTTTCTTCCAAAAATTGGTATATCTGCTCTTTCATTGTCCTTCTCCCGATTAATTAGTGAGAAATAAAAAAAGCCGAGACTGGCTCGGCAAATATTTGTAAATAACTAAAAACTAACCGAGCAGAATCGGCCGAATATGTATTTGGGTGAATAAACTGGTATACGACATATTATCATTACTATAACATATTTATGCTTTATCATAAAATAGTCTTAGTTTACTCCTGTTTCTTGTTAAGATTTAAACATGAGTTATTCAACACCATTTCTGGGAAAAGAAGTCATAGTTCTAACTGACCGCCCACTTGGGAGTAAACATCCCAAACACGGTTTTGTGTACCCAATCAATTACGGGTATATTCCAGGCGTAACTGCACCAGATGGCGAGGAACTTGACGCATATATTTTAGGAGTAGATGTGCCAGTCGAAAAGTTCTCTGGCAAGTGTATTGCCATTATTCATCGCGCAGACGATGATGACGATAAGCTTATAGTTTGCGACAAAAATAAAAGTTTTTCAGACGGTGAAATCCGTGAAGCTACACATTTCCAAGAGCAATGGTTTGAATCCGAAATAATTCGCCCAGAATAGTTACTGCATACACCACTATGGATTCTGAGTCATACGTATAACCAGAAGCGTGCAGTGAGCCATGAATATTTTGCTATCATGAGTGAATGAGAGCATCAGTTAATCGCGTCTATGGCCCGCCGTCTTTGATTTCAATCGAGGAAATTGAAAAACCGACAGTAAAGTCTAATGAGGTCATGGTGAAAGTTCACTATTCTTCAGTGAACCGTACCGATTGCGGATTTCTGAGAGGAAAGCCATTCATTGCCCGGTTCTTTACAGGAATCCCGAAGCCTAAATATTCTGCTTTGGGCTGTGAGTTTTCGGGTGTAGTGGAATCTGTTGGCGTATCGGTCAAGCGATTTAAAGTCGGCGACAGAGTATTCGGGTTCGATGATAGCCGCTTTGGAGGGCATGCAGAATACAAGACTATCAACGAAGACGCCATGATTCAAAAAGTACCTAAAAACATAACATTGCAGCAGGCGGCCGTGGCTCTTGAGGGTGCACACTATGCGCTATTTTATATATACAAAATGCCGAAATCAGACGACACGAAGGTATTCGTGAATGGTGGTACGGGCGCAATTGGCTCTGCAGGAATCCAGATTTTGAAAGCCATGGGATATTACCTAGAAGCAAGCGCCACGACTAAGCAAGTAGAGCAGGTAAAAAAACTTGGTGCCGATGTGGTTATTGACTGGCAAAAGAATGATATAGCAAAGAGTGCATCTCGATGTGATGTGTACTTTGACGCAGTGGGAAAAAGTAGCTTCAAACAAGCGAGAAAAATCCTAAAACCTGGCGGCATGTATATGTCGAGTGAGCTAGGCGCGCATGGACAAAACCCATTACTGACGCTCATTAATCCAATTCAGAAACGGTTTACTAAGTGTGATATTTTTTTTCCAATACCAAAAACTCGAAGATTAGAATCAGACAGAATTGTGCGTCTTATGGAGAAGGGCGAATTCACGCCCCTGATCGATAAACAGTATTCTTTTGAACAGATACCCCAGGCTTTTACTTACGTGGAGACCGGTAAGAAAAACGGCAATGTCCTTGTAAGGATTGACCAGGGCTAACATAACCAAGCTCTGATGCGTGCCTGATTCGTAGCATCCAAGTAGATGCACGTTGGGCGTAAATAGTAACCCTCGCCTTGCTATACTCTAGTCATGAAGGAGCTAGTTAAAATCGTTGTGTTTGTACCCGAGGAAGATGCGGACCTAGTGCGTCATGCTTTGGGTGAAGCGGGTGCCGGACGCATTGGTGAATACAGTTTCTGTAGCTATTCATTAAAAGGTGTTGGTAGATTCAAGCCTGGCAAAGGTGCTGATCCGCATATAGGTTCGGTCGGAAAAATCGAAGAGGTAAACGAAGAACGTATTGAAGTGGCCTGCGAAAAGAGCCAGGCAGCTGAGATAATTTCAGTTATAAAGAAGGTGCATCCATACGAAGAAATAGTTATAGACGTCTACCCTATGTTGCAACTGTAACGATTAGCTAGTATGCATTCTCGGCTCGAGCTACCTTCACAATGGTATTAAGGAGAATGCTTGCATCTACCTGCACGCACTGTGCTTCGGCGTAAGCAATCTCTAGCTCCATCCACGTAGCTCTTCCACGCGCTGACTTACCCAGCTCGCCGCGTCCGTTGATCTGCATCGGGCCGGTTATGCCGGGTCGCATAGTGTGTTTACGTGGCTCCCATTGTGCGTATAATTCCGGATCGGATTCTCTAAATATTTCGAGGAAATTAACTGGCGTCGGCCGTGGACCGACTATAGACATCTCGCCGCGTCGGACATTTACGAATTGTTTTAATTCATCGAGGCTCGTGCGTCGTAGAAACTTTCCAACTTTCGTCACCCTTGGATCATCGGCTTCTTTTTCAGGCCGACATGACATATGTTGTGCTTCAGTACTCATAGACCGAATTTTAAGCTGCTCAAAAGTTTCGGCACCGAGTCCAGTACGTTCAAGCCCAATTACAGCGACACCTCTGTCTTCGAGAATGACCGCAGTCTCTGCCATGAAAGAAAGAGGTACCACAATAGGAGCCAAAGCTAAACGCACTAATGTGTCGAAGCGACGTTTTTCAGGGCTCGTGGCGTATGCATCTCCAACAAGGGTCGGCTGCCAGTTGTCCGCAATCGTCTCTATGCGTCGTTTAAAATTTTCGGCTGATGGTGTGTCTGTAGAAGTCAATTGTTGTTCTCTTATTTTTTTCGCACAAAGCGATACAGTAGCATTTGATGCTTAACTCTACAAACTAAAGTAAATGCAGCAAACTGGCTACTGATGCAAATAGTGCGTTTTTATATATATCCTGCTAAAAAAGCAAGATTGACCGACCTCTATAGTAGCCTATAATTGTTGATATATCAATAACACAGTATAATATATCCATGTCAACCATAGCCGAGCGTGCGACAAAGCATGTAAATCTAGATTTTTATAGAGATCCAAACCTGCCAGAGGAAGTTGGAGAAATTGCGCTAGAAGCGCCTGAATCCTCACAGTATGTATTGCGCTGCCCAATAAAAATCCCTGGAAGTATCTTAGAGCTGCCTGATGAACTGCAATGGACTGCTGACTTTGTATCAGCATCATATGATTATCAACAATCAGTAGTTGGAGTCGATCAGCCGTATGCATACCTTACTGTTCGACATGGACCTGTTGTTTCTCGCACAGATGACGCTCTGCATGTCGACGGATTTTCTATGAAAGTGCCGCATATTCCTGAGCAGAACTATGTATGGGCAAATCGTTTACCGACAGAAGTTCTTGCGTTCGGTATTGCGATGCCTGATGATTTCGATCCCCTTCGCCACAACCTACAGTACTTTATTCAAGATTCAATTCCTCCGAACTGCGAAATTCAGTCACTATCTGAGCAAACAATCTACGCCATGGACCCTTACATTTTTCATCGTCGTCCAAAAATTGCGCAATCAATCGCGCGCACTTTTGTTCGCTTAAGTCTCACGCCGATTCCGATTGATGATGTCAATAATCATATCAATCCAGCCTTCGGTAACATCTGTTCTGATTACGACGGAGTCACAGAGTTTAGAGATACATTAGAGCGCTATGCGTTAGCTCAATGAACTGCTCAACTCGCATATGGTTAGCTGTGATATTATTGGCTTAATAGTTAATAATCAGAGGAACCTATATGGCCAAATCCAAAAAGTCTACTTCGAATATACCGCTCATTGATGCCGGCTCGCTCCTGCTCGCGATATGGTTCGTCTACTCCGTTATTAACAATGCGCGCGATCTTATTGTGCTCGGTATTAAGAATTCACCCGCTACACTTGCTGGAATAATCGCGATACTCCTTATTGCGTATGATTGGTCTCGTCGTAAAAGTCTCAGCAAGGTAAATATCGTAACCTTGAGTGTGCTAGCCACTGCCGCGGCAATATGGTTTCTTGGGCTGTCAACTCGGGGTGCGTGGTAGTATCTAAGATATGGATAAAACAAACGCCTACCTCGCGACGCTTAACGAAAAACAACGTTCGGAGCTTGAGCGAGTAAGGGATATTATCAAGGTCACAGCGCCCGACGCAGAAGAGTCTTTTGGCTATGGTATGCCAACCTTAAAATATAAGGGCAAATACTTAATAGGGTACTGTGCTTTCAAAGAGCACATGAGTGTGTTTCCAGGCTCAGAAGCGGTCGAATTGATAAAACAAAAGTTAACTGACCACAAGGTCTCCAAAGGTACAATACAATTTACATTCGATAAACCTCTGAGTGAAGAGTTGATAAGAGAAATCGTGCTGATACGAATGCACGCGATTGATAGCGAATAAGCGATGGCAGTTGTTATTGATGTGCGTGAGCCCGATGAATTTAGTGCTGGTCATGTCATGGGCGCAAAGAATATTCCTCTTGAACAGCTAGTGCATACTACGGTGTCGAATCTAGAGTTCCCATTGAATTCGGAGATAATAGTGTACTGCAGGAGCGGTGCGCGTGCCGGTGTTGCTGAGCGCTCTTTACGAGAAAAAGGCTTTACACAAGTGACAAACGGCATAGATCAACAGACGACAGAACGACTACTCGACAGATAAGAATAGTTTGTTACTATATAGTTCGCATGAAATCAAAGTACCAAGCAATTCACTTTGACATGGATGGTGTTATCGCCGATACGGAACCATTCCATGTTGCTGCGGAGCAACAAACTTGTGTTGAATATGACTTCGCGATTGAACCAAGTCAGTGGGGAGGTTTTAAAGGGCGAACGTCAAAAGACATCTTTACGCATTTGATCAACACATATGGTGATCCGCAGGTGCACACACCAGAGCAGCTTATTGAGCGAAAAACTGATATTTTTCTGGAGAGTGTTAGCGGAAGACTGACGCCAATTGAAGGCGTCTTGGGGTTTCTTCGTTGGGCCCGAGAAGCGCATGAATACATGAGTCTTGTCACATCAAGCAACTCACGAGTACAACGATTTATCGTTTCAGCTTTTGAAATTGAAGGACTATTTGATGTTGTCGTAACCGGAGATGACATCACTGAAGGAAAACCTTCACCGCAGCCGTATCAAAAGGCCATCGACATGCTTGGAGCTAAAGCTAGTGAGTCGGTGGTTATTGAAGATTCACATAGCGGCATCATTTCCGGACGCACGGCAGGATGTGATGTGTTGGCTGTCATGACGTCGCACTCACACGCCGAGCTCACAGAAGCACGCCCAACATACATAGTGCCGAACTACGACGAAGCGCAGAGACAACTCGAACTAGTTGGTTGCTGAAACATCGAAATACTAAGTAGTTATAAATTCGTCGGCAAAAGCTTGATGCAGCAGCTCTGTGACAACTTCAGGAAGTGCGCCATCCGGTAGGTTTGGAGCACTGCCGATTGCCAGCTCGGGCCTATTGTTTGCATCATCAAACGTCAAACGAACGCCACCTTCGACAAGTCCCTTGTCAAAATCTCTCGTGAAGCTATCATGCTCTAGCGTATAGGGAGTAGTGCCGGGTACTACACCATCTCTATGGCCGCGAATTTCTGGACTATCTTGCGGTGGAAATATGAATACATGTTCTGCATTTCGCACATAATGGTATGGCTCAATATCTGGATCATCCTCCAGTACCCGTCGACGAGAAATCTCAGTGCAGTATGTGCCGAGTTTCTCAACGAGCAGGTCGTATCGCCCGCGAAAATTACGAATTTGTTCCGCATAATCGGCGCCGTTTAACGAGGCGCCTTCTTTTATCATTCGCTCCATAATTGCCTCCTATCTCTCTATGTAGTTGTAGGCTTGTTGAGTAAGTTTTGCAAGCATAGGCAATATTGCATTCGTTTAATAGATATGTCGTGCTATGATGGCGGTATGTCAGAAGTATTCGGTGACGAGGAACTTCAACGAACATATGCGATGCAAGAGCTAGGCATAAATGATATGTTCATTTCTCTTCCAGGTATGTATCACGAACCTGTGGTGCGTATGTATGCGGGATCATCTACTCCGCAAGAAGCAAATAAAATCTATCGAACACTGCACGAACAGCGCATGGGAGATCGTACTAATCTTTCGATCGCTTTTGATCTAGTTAGCCAAAACGGTGCCAACCCATTTGAAGAAGGACGTGCTGAAATCGGGAAGGTTGGTACTGCACTTTACGATGCACACGATATGCAGACAGCGCTGAATGGGATACCGTTGGCCGAAACCAGTACATCCATGACGATCAATGGCACTGCCGCGTTCGAGTTAGCGTGCTATATTGTTGCCGCAGAAGTCACTGGTGTACCAAATGATAAACTTCGAGGCACAGTACAAAACGATATTCTAAAAGAACATTTTCGTAATACCGTATCTGCTGACCTCGAAGCGGCATTTAGAATTGAGTGCGACATAATCGAGTATTGCGGCGCTCAGAAAAACGTACCAGGATGGTTTGGTGTGTCTGCTAGCGGGTATCATATGGCCGAGGCGGGTGCTTCGGCTGCACGTGAAGTTGGTATAACGCAGGCGAACGCCGAAGCTGTGCTTAATCATCTATTAGATCGTGGTCACTCGGTTGAAGATGTGGCACGCAGAATGTCATTTTTCTACGTGACACGCCCAGATAACTTTATGGAAGAGACCGCCAAACTTCGCGCGGCTCGCATTATTTGGGCGAATCGAATACGCAATCGTTTTCACTGCGATGACCCTCAGTCTCAAAAAATGCGCATTCATGTCCACACTGCTGGAGAGGCTATGCCGCGGCAATATGTTGAATCGGGTACATTACTTGCAGGTCACTCTGCCCTCTCAGCTCAGCTAGCTCCAGCCCAGTCATTGCATGTCGTAGGTTTTCGGGAAGCATTGAGCATTCCAGATGAACGAGAGAGAACGATCGGCATGTATACGCCGGATTTACAGAAAGATGTTGTTGAGTCGCTGCGCAATATCATTGATACAAGCCCAGAGTTTCTGGAGATGGTATATCGACATGTAGGTGAGGCGGCACGAGTGTTGCTTGAAATTGAAAATGCTGGAGGTTCAATCAATGCGCTTCGCGAGGGGATTCCTCAACGAATGATAGCCGAGGATTTTGTACGTAGAGAGCAAGACAAAACAACCGGCGAGCTGCCGGTGCTAGGCCGAAGTATTGGAGTACGTGATCCTCAGGATTCGTCAGTTGATGTGCCCGCGCCTGATGCTCGAATTGTAGACGATTATTTACGCGATTTAACTGAACGAATGTCGGGACGCGATCCTGAGTATATACAGCAGTGCATAACTGCCATCGGTCAAGTTGCTGCTGAGGGCTCAAACATTATGCCTATAACGCTCGAAGCTGTTCGAGGCGGGGTAACTATTTGGGAATGGAACGACGCAATACGTCGCGCAGTTGGCTATGATCACCGTCCACTCCTACTTGAAAGTGAAGATAGAATAATGAGTGCTTTTGCCGAGCTGGAAGAACAAAAGCAAAAGGTTGAGGCATTATTTGTCGAGAGAATACCACGGATACTTGTAAGTAAGGCTGGACTTGATGGTCACGACAAGGGTGCGAAGGTGGTTATAAAAATAGCGGAAGGCTGTGGGTTTGATGTTATACAAGGTAACTACCGAGCAACCCCAGCCGACATCGCAAGACAAGCTGTTATGGGCGAGGTTGATGTTATTGCTATATCCATTTTGTCCGGCTCGCATATTGAACAGGCAAGAGAAATATCTGCCGCACTCGATGCAGAAGGCGACACGCATATTGGGTTGATTTTCGGCGGAATTATTCCTTCAAAAGATATCAAAACATTACTTGAAATGCCTCGAGTTAAAGTTGTCGTCGATTCGCAGGATGATCCAACTCCCGCACAGGTGGGCGAATCGATCATAGACGCTGCCGTCAAAACCATGTTTGCGCAATAAATGTTTGCTAACGCTACAGATGAGAAATAAGTCAGGATTTAATTAACTAGTGTGGGTACCAAGTACTTTTGCTCGTTGTTCTTCGAGACGACCTTTCAGCGCATCAAGTACAAATGAATCAACGTAACGTCCAACTTCTTTTTCCCAACCTTCAATTCCGACGAGTCCAACGACAAGGCTGGAACTAACTTCTGTTAGGTGGCGTGGCGGTGATACGAAAAAGGTTGTGATTGATGGCTCAAGATCTTGATTGATGTGACGCTGTGCCGCTTCTTTAGTCATATCCTCAGAGTTTCGAATGCCACGAAGCAAATGTGTATAGCCGTTATTTAGTGCGTAGCGAACAGTATATTGACCGAAGAATTTTCCGACTGTTACGTTGTCGTAGTCTTGTGCGATATTCTCGAGCATTGCGACTCGGTCTTCGATTTCAAATCGACCTTGTCCAGCCTTTTCGGGATTATACGTAGCAGCTACGTGCAGCTCGTCAAACACACTTGCACCTGCTTCTATCACCCATCTATGTCCGAGCGTAGGTGGATCAAATGACCCTGCATATACTGCGCGCGCGACTTTTGGTGCTTCGATTTCTGACATAGTAACTCCTGTTCAGATATATGATTTAGGTTTATACTAATATAGTAAATAGTAGTGTTTTTAGCAAATATATGAGTAAAGAAAATATTTCTACAACAGAGGTCGCCGTATTCGGATTGACGGGTGGTATGGGGTCGGGGAAATCGACAGTCGCTGGTGGCTTTGCCGAGCGAGGTGCTGTTGTGCTTGATGCTGATCAAATTGTAAAAGATCTCCAGGTAGTCGGCTCGCCGGTGCTAGGTGAGATGGTGGAATTGCTTGGCGAAGAAATCCTCGATGAGGATGGTGCACTAGATCGCTATAAAACTGGACAGATAGTTTTTCATGAACCTGACAAAAAAGCTGCGTTAGAAACGATGCTTCATCCAAAAGTGTGGGGTGCAATAGAACATGGAATCGGTAGCGCCGCCGTCGGGGACGTAGTCGTGCTCGATGTTCCATTGCTGCTCGATGATCCAGATAAGCTAGAAGAACTAAAACTACGAGGCATCGTCGTCGTGGACACACCAATTGAACTTGCGGTTCGTCGTCTCGAAGAGCATCGTGGAGTCAGCGAACTAGTCGCACGACAACGCATATCGCAACAACTATCTCGCGAAGAGCGACTTTCATACGCTGACTACGTTGTTGTTAATGACGATACTCGCGAAGTACTTGAAGGTCGAATAGAAGCTGCCTGGCAGTGGATGAATGAGAAGAAGTAGAACGTACTTATGGTTGCTTGAGGTGAGGTAAGGGAGCATACTTTTTATATGAAACTAGCAGAGCCAATGCATGAAATGTTTAGTCGTTCACGGCTACTAGTGCTTGATTTCAGCGAAATTGCTGACGATAATGAACACTCTATTAAAGACTATTTTGAAGAGTGTGAGAGATCCGGTATAAATCCTCGACTGCCCGAGAACCGTCAGCGATTCAATGATCAACTATTAGCGCGTACTGGTGCTCGATACCTTATAAGTCGCTACGCTGAAGATAGAATCGCTATGTTAGCTGGTTCTGAAATCGCACGTGAAGGTCGCACGATTCATATGGGAGTTGATATGTTCAGTACCATGCTTGAGACTATCTATGCGCCATGTGACGGTAGAATTGTTGAAACTGGACTAGAAGATGAACCTCATGGCTATGGGCATTATCTTATTATGCAGCCAGACGGAATCGAGGACACCTACTTTTTCTTTGGCCACTTGTCGCGTCGCCTTCCAGCAAAGCGTGCAGTCAAACTCGGTGACGCAATCGCAAATCTTGGCGACTATGTCGATAACGAAAACGGAGGATGGTCACGACACCTTCACTTTCAAGTGCTGAAAGACTTACCGGAGCCAGGTCAAACCCCACAAGGATACGCGACTAAGGCTAATTTTTCAGCGATGAGCAAAGCGTTTCCTGATCCAATGCCGTATTTCCCAGATTGGGAAATAGCTGTTGAGTAACTTGCAAAAGTCCACACTCATGATAAAATATTTATATGAATAATGATCCGTCACTTACTTCAGGTGAAGAGATCCATACTCGTGAAATAGAAAGAAAATTTGTGCTCAGTGAGTTGCCGCTGCAACTACTTGATTCTGTGGAACCGTTACACATCGAGCAAGGGTATATAAGGACGCGTGGTGATGTCGAGTCACGAGTACGAGCTATAGACGAGAGCGAGTATGTGTTTACTGTGAAGTCAGGGGAGGGGCTTGACCGAGGAGAGAAAAACACCACAATCACCGCAGCAGAATTTGAGGCTCTATGGCCATTTACCGAAAACGCCCGTATTCGCAAGAGTCGATATCCTATACCTCATCGAGATGGACTAACTGTCGAGTTAGATGTGTTTACAGATGAACTAGATGGGCTTATTGAGGCAGAAGTTGAATTCGCTTCGCTTGCTGATGCTGAAACCTATGATGCGGACCCTTGGCTTGGTCTTGAGGTTACGGGTAATAAACTTTATGGAAATAAATCTTTGGCACTACGCGGAATAGATGGCGGCAAAGAGTATGTAACACCACACGGTGAGCTTGCGCAGGGAGTTGAGTCACTCATAACCTACGTTAATGTATTGGCGTTTAGTTTACGCAGACCAATCACCGTAGCAGTTGCCGGAGGGTCGGCGTCAGGCAAGACATCGGCAGTCGCAGATAAAGTCGGCGAGCACTTCGGTGACCGCGCAATTGTGTTAAGCATGGATGATTACTACAAGGGTACGGCATTCATGGAGTCACAAAAAGCCGTGGGTGTTGAACTAAACTGGGATCAACCAGAAGCGGTTGATATAGAGCTAGCGGCAAAACATCTTGCTGAACTACGAGCTGGCAGGCCAATAGAAAAGCCAATTTATGATTTTAAAACTGGTGAACGCGTTGGTTATGAGGTCGTTGATCCGACGAAGACAAGGATTGACGCGATTGTCATAGAAGGCTTGTTTGCTCTAACCGACGCTGTTGCAGAGGCGGCGGATATAACGACATTTGTGGATATCGAAACACATGGTCGAATGATGCGTCGTTTGCTTCGAGATGTCGTTAGAACTGGATGGGATCCATCACAAATACTGGGCTACTTCAAAACACTTGAAGATATGCACCAAGCGTATGTTGCCCCAACCATCGGTAACGCAGATATTATTATCGATAACGGTTATAACGCGCGGGTTGAGGCCATGCGTGCAGGCATGAGTGAAGTTCAGGTAAAATATCCAGTCACCGAATTAACGCTCGAACAGCTTCGACAGTCAGGAGCGGAACTTATTTCTCCTCGTACTCGTCAAGTAGATACTTATTACAATCCTAAGGTCGGCGACTTTGGTCTGAGCGATGAAATCATTCGAACACGAGAAACAGCCGGTCAAATACTATTTGGATATAAAGGGCCCCGCTTTGACGATCCATCGACGCGCCGTCGCCCCAAGATTGAGTTCCCAATTACCGCCGAAGCGTTAGCTGATTTTGAGCAAGTCTATCAGCAGCCTACCAAAAGAATATATAAAGACCGATCCATGAGCTTGTATCATGGTGTTCTCATCGCACTTGATGAAGTACATGTCAGCGATGCGGGAGATATACGAGACGTTGGCGCATTCGTTGAGTTACGCACTAACGATGAATCGGATGCAGGGCGACAACTACTCGAAGACATCGCCAGTCAGCTCGGACTAGACCCAGCAACACGCGAACTTCGCTGCTACGACGAAATGTAATTAACGATACTCTGGATTCGCAAAGTCAAACCTCGCACCGGCGTCCCACTCGCTGCGCTGGTTTCCGTAGGCAGGGATGCCTCCCGCCTGTTTGAGCATTGTGGCGATATGTATAAGGTTCCATGTCATGAATGTGGTGTTGCGATTTGTAAAATCGTTATCAAGCCCAACGCGACCAGTGCCATCTTCTTTTTCATCTCCATAACTTGGTCCAGGACCTGCCTCGCCAATCCATCCTGCGTCAGCTTGCGGCGGGATTGTGTAGCCCAAGTGTCCGAGTGAATAGAGAATGTTCATAGCACAGTGTTTGACACCGTCTTCATTGCCAGTGATTAAACAGCCACCAACTTTGCCGTAGTCTGCATACTGTCCCTGTTCATTAAGGATATGGCTATTTGCGTATAAACGCTCGATGACCTGCTTCATGACGCTGGAGTTATCACCTAGCCAAATAGGACCCGCTAGCACCAAAATATCCGACT
>CAZNVG010000003.1:14456-40667 GCA_964576475.1 uncultured Candidatus Saccharibacteria bacterium
TTCACCTTCTCATAAATCTCTGGCCACTCATCCGTCGCCCACCCATGCTCTCGCATATCTGGATAGACACCTGTCGCAATATCGTGATCAATTGCACGAATTGATTCTGTCTTGACCCCGTGTTTATCCATAATGCCCTTTGAAACGTCGATTAAAAGTTGCGTGTGGCTTGGCTCGGGAGATTTTGTCAGCGTACAGTTTATAAACAATGCGTTTAGGTTCGAAAAATCCCATGTCTGTTCAGTGCTCATATTTGCGCCTCGCTATTTACGTACTTATCAGTATACGCCCCAATACAACCACAATGCTTATGCTATAATTTTGCTATAACGTAAGGGGTCAACAATGCCAGATCTTGAAATCGATATGAACGAAACTCCACCGCCTGCACAGCCTGGAGCAACTATTAGTCCTAAGCCAGCTGACATTCCTCCAAAGCCGGGCAGTAGTAAGTCAAAGAAAATACTACTTGTACTTGTAGCTTTGATTGTTATGTTAGGCGCTGCGATAGCCATTTGGTACTTCACTGTAGGGAAAAAGAAGCCAGTTAAGTCAGCCGAAGATACAGCTCCCACACAATCAATGAATGAGTCACCAAAGAAACAACAAAAGCTTGTAGTCTACCAGGACCCCAAGCTTTATTCGATCGATGAATCAGGTAAGAAAGAAGAAATTGCAAAGCTAGACGCTAACAGCAAACCATTACGCTACATCGCGGGCGAAGATGGCAAGTTTGAACTATTCTATGTCACGCAAAAGAAAGTTGATGGCGGCTATCAAGTCGTAGAACTGAAAAAAACTGATGGCACTAAAGACGACAGTATCTACACACCAAAATCAGGAACAGAAGTGCTATATCCAACGGTAAGCCGTGACGGTAAAACATTTGCATATGCTGTCGTACTTTCGAACAACGCAGCAAACTATGATGCCTATGTGTTGGATATCGCATCAAAGAGTGAGGTTAAGGTTAAAGATGACGATAAACTGTATCGTCCGTTTGACTTTAGTGCAGACAACAAACTGCTCGCCCAACAACTTTCTTGCTACTTCTGCGACGGCCCACCTTTGGCAAAGTTTGCAGTCATTAATACATCTGACGGCTCTTTGGAGAAGTCATACGATGCTGAGATTGCCGATTCCCAAGCTCCGAGCTATGGGTCAATAATTGCAGCAGCCGATGGACAATCAGTTGTCGTGTTGGCAGACAAAACGATCGGTATGGGTATGACTAAAGCAGAATCCGACAAAGCAGCATTTCAGGTGGCGAGCGTTAATCTGAAAACTGGCGCCAAGGAAGTTATCTATACCAAGTCCGGTGTCGAAACAGGTCCCGCATTGTTGGGTTTCAATAACATGAAAGGTCAACTCTATCTTAATGTATCTAAGAATGTGGGTGAGGGCGAAAACTACAGCAAC
Organism: uncultured Candidatus Saccharibacteria bacterium; assembly: GCA_964576475.1. GTDB lineage: Bacteria > Patescibacteriota > Saccharimonadia > Saccharimonadales > CAZNVG01 > CAZNVG01. Next base: position 15,876 of record CAZNVG010000003.1, read on the forward strand.
GAGTTTCAGCGAATCACCGAGTTAGACGGCAAAGCAAAAAGTGACATTAGTCTTGAGTTCCAAACACTAAAGAGCGGAGGCTTTCTATCACAGGTTTACAGTATCGATGGTAAAACGGTATTTATCGTGCTGAACACAAAGCGTGATGGATCTGGTGCCTTCAAGTCATCGCTCGTTTCATTGCCACACACCGAAGAAGACGCAACGACAACAAATATTTTCGACCCTTCAGCTGCCTCGATAGAGATACTAGGTACGTTTGATTTCTAAGAACTCAAAGTTTCTATAAAGCATCTCTCAAACTTAGCACCATCAATCTTTGTAACGATTCGGGCGTTTGGCATTATTTTCTCTGGAACTGGGCGTAGGTCTATCACAGACATGCCACGCGTGAGGACACCCTCTGTTTCGATCTGAACAAATTGTTCTTCGTATTCGCACGACTCAGGGTCGAGCAAGCAGTACACAGCGAGCACGTCGTACATGAGTGCGGCTGCCGCACCAACGTCTTTACCGAGGTTTGCAATATACGGTTTATTCATTGCCAAAAGTGCCTGCCGAATGACACCATTCCTTATCTTCTCGAATGATCGTAAAGGAAGCTGGATGTCATTGCAGCAATCCAGCGGTACGAAAGTTAGCGGGATCGACGAAGCGGTTACAATTGCAGCAGCCTCAGGATCAACAAAGACGTTAAACTCAGCAACGGCGTTCTTGTTACCTGCGACTCGAAAAGCGCCCGCCATTGAAATAATGCCCTTTACCCTTCGCATTGTGTTTGGATCGAGCTCTATAGCGGCTGCGATGTTTGTGAGTGGACCTAGCGTCACTATAGTTATTTCTTCAGGGTTTTGTCGGACAAGTTCAATGATGCGCAATGGTGCGTCGTTGGTGAGTAATGGCTCGTTCGTAGGGTTAATCCCGTCGAGTCCACTTTCTCCGTGAACCACCGCTTGGATTAGGTCGCGAGCAAGCGGCTTTCGCGCCCCAGAGTAGACTGGAGTGTCGTCGTCAAGAAGTTTGAGGATGTAGCGAGCGTTTCGTGTAGTGTTTTCGATGGTCGAATTTCCGCAGACCGTCGTAACCGCCATTATGGTGAAGGCTTGGCTTTTGACGGCGAGCATGATCGCCATCGCATCATCGTGTCCTGGGTCGGTGTCTATGATTATTTTTTGATTCATAGTAATTTCCTTTCAATTAGTTGTGGTAGTAGATCTAAAACAGTATCGGCACGTAAATGTGCGTCTTGTTTATCCGGTCCAATGATAGCTGTGCGCATACCCAGTTTTAGGGCGGGTAGTATATCGGTGTGATTTTGGTCGCCGACTGAAATGATCTCAGGCGCATCGGCACCAAGAGATCTGGCGACAACCTCGAATGCCCTTGGGTCGGGCTTCCTGATATCTGGCTCGCCGGTAAATATTCTGTCTTCGAATACATCAGCAATGCCCAAGTAAGCCAATACACGGTCTGCCCATACTCTCGGTGCGGCCGTGAGCAGTGCAGAACGGCCACGGAAAATACTCATTGTCTCTGCAAGAGACGGCTCGGCAGCGACGTACTGGGCAGGATCACAGTCCCAAGTTGCTGAAAAAAGCTCATCGCGTGAAATGTTGTGCTCTTTTTCCAGCCCAAGGCTAAGATGTCCGTCGTAACGAGTTTGGATATCTTCGACGAGCTCGGTCGCTGCAACCAAATCTAATTCGAGCTGACTTGATAGGTAGCTATATGTTCTTTGTATGAGATCCCTGCAGAATCTTGAATTATGAAATGTCGTCCCTGCTGTGGCGTCGAAATGATACAGCGTTCCATCCATATCAAAAATGTATTTAGTGTCCTTTTCCATAGTGTCCCTTTCTTTGATTTCCAATAAAAAAACCTCCTGTGTTCAGGAGGTTTGTGTAAATGCGAACTACTAACTAAAAGCTAAATCGAACAAGCCTCCTGAGTGAGGTGTCGATGATGCCAATTAGTTGCGGTGTAGATTACCATATGGTTTTTATACCATAACAGGAAATGAAGTGCAATGTTCTGTGCGCAAGTAACTTAACCAAACAGAGGTGACTTTTGCTATACTAGGTTTCATGAAACAACTCAAAGGTTCTGAAATAGCGGGATACGTCAAAGAGCGCCAGGCTAAAGCCGTGCGTGGTCTACGTCAGGCCCACCACACCGAGCCTAAGCTTGCAGTGGTTGTGACAATCGATAATCCCGTCATAGATACCTATATGAACATGAAGCAGCGCTATGGGGCGGACATACTTGTGGATGTAGATATTCACCGTGTTTCTGTCGATGAAGCACCAGAGCTTATCGCACAGCTAAATGCGGATTCGACTGTACACGGTATTATCGTGCAGCTACCGCTTAGTGATACAGCGCGAACCGACGAAATCGTTAACCTCGTTGCTCCCGAGAAAGATGTTGATGGACTTGGAAAGGATTCTAAATTAGATCCTGCGACTCCAACAGCGATTTTATGGCTGTTGGCTGGATACGATATTTCACTTCCCGGGAAACACATTCTGTTAATTGGGCGAGGTAAGTTAGTCGGCGCACCGCTTGAGCGTATGCTGTTGGCGTCCGGGCATGACGTGGAAGTAGCCGATAGGGACACGAAAGACTTACCGGCAGTTGTATCAAATGCAGACATCGTTATCACCGCGACGGGCAGCCCGGCAATCATCGAGCCTGACATGCTCAAGAGTGGTGCTGTCGTAGTTGACGCAGGGGTGGCAAGTGAAAGCGGCAAGACTGTAGGCGATCTTGCTCCTGAAGTTTATGAGCGCGACGATCTGATAATCACGCCAAAGATTGGTGGTGTTGGGCCACTCACAGTATGCGCATTGTTTGACAATGTCATAAAGGCCGCACGTACTGCAGCAACTGAAGAAAAGTAATTAATCTATTTAGTCTTGAGTTCGGTCTTAACGAGTTCAGCGACTTGCTTCGGAGTCATTTCGGCTTTGACGATGTAGCGCTTAACACCAAGAGTTTTCAGTTTTGCCGGCGCCTCTTGCTCACTAAGGTTAGTAAGAATAATGACTGGGATATCCTTACCCCAGTCATTAGAACGCACTTTGTCGAGCACTTCGTCACCATTCATTTCCGGCATCATAAGGTCGAGTAAAACGATATCAGGTTTCATCTCCTCGATCAGCTTAAGGCCGAGGAGCCCATTTTCGGCAGTTTGCACCTCAAACCCTTCCACCTCGAATTTCATGCGATACATCTGCGCGATCGCGAGATCGTCTTCTACAATAGCGATTTTTGTAGCCATTAGACTTATGGTACGACGTGTAGTGAAAGTGCGCAAGTTAATAGCGCAGAACAACTCGTATCTACACTGTCGCGTATAGATCTAAAACGGCTGCATACCCATCAATGAGTTTGCCGATTGACGCCAAGCTTACCCATTCGTTAACCGTATGATCTCCACCGCCAATTGGCCCCATGCTAATGACGGGAATATTAAGTCGGGTAGCAAAGATATTTTCGTCGGCTACTGAATCCGAGTAGCTAATCGAAATATTATTTGGTTTGAACAGTTTTGTTTCGACGGTCTTCAGAAAGTCACTTGTCTGTACTTCGTAACTTTCAGCGTATGGAGTCTTTCTCTCAAGCGGACGAATCTCTGCATCAACATCAAGCTCGGCAGCGAGCTTCTGAAGTTTACGAATCACTTCATCGTGAGAAGTATTTGGAGCAGTTAGCGCAGATAGTGTAATTACACAATTATCAGGTACTGAGAATGAGTCAGTGTCGCCACTAATCGAGTGAACGACAAATACGGTCTTTCCAAAATGAGCATTTTGTTTGAAATTAATCTTCGGGAAATGCGTGATTAAAGTCGCGGCATGCTCGACAGCATTGATGGCTTTTGTGTTTTCGGCAGCGTGCTTCTTCCTGCCGAATACTTCTATTTCGAGACCGATTCTTCCTCTGCGACCATAACACACGCTGTAGTCTTGATTAATCCCCTCTGATTGACCACTTTCGGCAGAGATGAGGAAGTCCACACTCTCAAGCAATTCGGAATCTACGAGGTCATGAGCGCCTTCTGAAATAGCTTCCTCGTCGACACCAAACACAAGTTTAACTGGCTTCTTTGTTTGAACGGCGTATTGCGCAAAATGTAGCATCGCGCAGATGCCGCCCTTCATATCTGCCGCCCCAAGACCATGTGCTTTGTCGCCTTCGGTCCAAATCGTATGTGGGTCTTTCTCATAGTGCGCGTCGGGCTCGACGGTATCAAGATGGCCGTAGAACGCGAGGTATTTGTCTGCCGCACCGTAGGTAGCGATTATGTTATTTCGCCCTTCGCTTGTCGGTATGAGCTGAATGTAGAATCCAAGCTTTTCCAGATATTGTGCCACGTAACTTCCGACAGCAGCTTCATCCGGGTATGTGGAAGGGATTGCGACTAATTCAGCCAGTACTGATTTGATGGATTCTTGTTTATCTCTACTCTGGCGCAAATCGCACTCCTCTTTCGCTTAATGTTTGCATTATTTCTCGACAGTGCTTGGCTGTATCGCCAAGTATGACTATTTTGAAGTTCGGTGACGCAACCAATCCTTCTCTTCGAACCAGTGTTCTAAAGGATTGTGGCACAATTTGCCCGCCATTATTTGGATCTCCAAAGGCAAGTTCTTCACCAACAATTTCAATGTAATCATCTACCGAACGAACAGGTGTGTCCGTGTAGACGTTAGTGTTGATGAAATGCTTTGCTCCGAGCTTGTTTGCGATAATAAGCGGTGGAGTGTTGGCGGTTGGACGCGAATTGAGTTCGACCAGAGAGATGTCTTGCTCTCCAGCGTGATCTTCAGTTATGAACCAGTCAATCGCTTCAATACCAGCATACTCGTTTTCGTCGAGGTTGTAATCAGCTACGCGCGCAGCAAGTCGTTCGGCGTGCAGCTGGGTGAAAGCGTCGATATCTTCGTATGGCTCATTGCCCAAGTACTCGCCTTCGGCAGTAGTCATTTGTGTGAAATGTCCAAGTATGACAAGCTCGCCAGTTTTCTTTGCAATAAACTGTGTGCTGCCATTTGCAACGACTTCTCCTCGGATGCGGGCGTCTGCTTCAAGTACAAGCGGAAATCCAGCAGGCGCTAGTGCGCCTTCGGGCCAGAATTCATCAATAGTAGTACCGAAATCTGCTTCGGCGAATGCTTTACCGACAGTAGCACGAAGCCGTTCAACCGCTTGGGTGATATCTTCGTGTTTAACTTTGTCGCTGAGTCGTATGACCAGATCGCCGCCTGATCCTGTTGGGAACTTCAGCCATGCACCATGTGCTGTATTCCATTCCGCCGACACGGCAGCTTCTATATCTTCCCAGTTTTGCAATACCGTTCCAGGAAGCATAGATAAGTTGTAGCGTTCCGATGCTTGCCGTAGCGATGCTTTGTTATTGGTGAGTGTGCTATCGGGTCGAGGAAAAGTATCCAGTCCCATTTCCAGTGCTTGCTGGGAAACTTGATCACATATGAAGGTTGAGCAAAGGTAGGCTTTAGCATCGCGGTGCGACATTCGTAGATCGCCCTTTAGAATTTCTAATGGGTCGGTGCCAGGGAATCCGTAGGAACTTCCGTCGGTTCTTGGTTCTACCTGTATGACTTGAGCACCCTCCGGAATAAGTCCAATTTTTGTGTAATGATCAAGCAGCCCAGGAAGCAGGCTGTGACAGATAACAGTTTCACCTTCATGTACAGCAGGGACAAAGGTTTGGCGCAAGTACCAATCGCCATCAGGATAGGGAAGTGGCAACTTATGGTTAGGGCTAACATAGTTTCCCGTAATAACAGGCCGACCGTCTTCGATGCCATTTGCATGAAGAACACTATGACCTAAAGACAAAACTTCTTGTTGAACCGCAGGCTCAAGTTCCACTAGTGACTCACTCATCCCAATAACCCCTTTTATTTACGAAATTAAAAAATCCGCAGTAGTGCGGACGTTCATTTATTCAAGCAAATGCGTGCACTACCGGTTCAATTAAACCGCTTATTTTTGCCGCTTCGCTTTACTCTTGCAAACATAGCAATCATAGTACTAGGTATAGAGAATAATATCAAACATGTAAACCTTATCCACAAAATATCCACAGCTATTTGTACTTATGGTTGCTACAAAAAGCTTCGGTGATGTATCGTGCGCTTAACTTAAGGAGGGAATGAGGACTGAATACTGTACCCATATCGTCTAGTAATCAAATATTGTTAAAGGGGGCAATCCTTGAAAAGAATTACGTTGATAATATTACTATTTCTAGTATTGATAGGCGCCGCTGTGGTCTTTGCGAACGGGAAGAACCAGCAAAAGAGATCGGGACAGAATTCGTTACCTCAGACTACGAAATCTGAGTTCCTAGAAATCCCCGAGTGGGGAGTAAAGATACCTAGAGAAGTTTTTGGCGACAAAGAAGTGAAGGGATACATCATAGCTCCTCTTGACGACCAGAAACCCACAGAAGGAATAGTGTTTTTAAACTCTGTTCCAAGTGAGTTGACCGGAGCAAATGGCGTGTTGGCTAAAGAATTCATATCTAAATGTATGTGGGGTATCGCCTCTCTGTATCGTTCAAAGTATCCTACTGAATACGATGTAAAAGTAGATGGGATACAACAAGAGACCCCTCTTCGTGTGCTAAACGGATATGCCTATGATAGAAAATCACCCCAAGCTCTCTGCGAAGAACGGGGTCTTGAAGAAGCAAAACTGTACTTAATATCAGGCATATCACCAGAATCGTTGGCGAATACACTAGTCTTAGAATGATTACTAGCACTAGCTATTGTTCTTGCGTTTTTTTCTAGAAGAGATGAACTCGGCACCCATCGATACCGCAGCAAGACCCAGCCATAGTCTGCTGTCGCCGACTGTATTTTGAATGTCATTCGCAAGCTCTAAATGGCCGTGATTAGCTAGTTCCATAACTGCCTTTGAGGCGCCAAATCCGACTAGCGCGCCGACAGCTCCGCCATCCGCTGAAGCTATTAAATTAACTTTTGAGGTTTCACGTTGAGTGTAGCCATTTAAAGTAGCGGTTCCAACGAATGCGGTCGTCCCTATGCCCATAACAGCCTGAGCGCGTCGTCGATGCAATCGGAATTTATCTCTTATACTGCCATCTACTTTACGATCTTCTATGTTCGTTTCGATGCCGGGTAGAGCATCCGTTAAAGATTCGTTGAATGTAGGAAACTTATTAGCAAATGCTTTTGTTGTCTTAGGGAATTTTTGTAACCCCCTCCCAAAAGATTCGCCAACTATCGCGTTCCAGGCAAATAGACTTGCGCCGGTAACTAAGCCGGTTAAGATACTATTTTGTGTATGTTCCATTGTTGCGACCGCTAAATGTGGAACTAGTACAATACCAAGTCGTGCTCGATCGACAACTTGCGTGCCAAGCGCAAGGCTTCCAAGTAAAATTGTTCTTGATTTCTTAGGTGATTCAACTATATCTCTTTTGATAGATTCGAATATCTTGTCAGATTCTGTGACTGAAGCGGGCTCGCCCATATCCGTAGTTTTCGTTTCCTCGTCAATTGTTGCTGGACTCTCATTACCTAAAGGCCCGTAGGCATTCCGAAGCAGCATACTTGCAATGACTTTGTACGCGGAGTCATCATCAAGTACGTCGAAAATACTCTGCTCAGGAGAAGTATGTAAGCCACTTTCCATAAACATATTTTATCATAATTGCAAAAAAATAGCAATTGGTGTATTATTCGCTTATGTCTTATGACACTCTACATATAACAGAGTCGAATGAAGTGCTTGGCGCGTATGATAACGAGCCTCAATTGATGGGTCTATTCGATCATGACTCAATAGCTAACGCTCTAGAGGATCCCGAAACGCTAGTTCTCACAACTGAAACCGGACGAATCCCCATTGTAATACCAGTAAGGCACTGCCCTGAAGTTAATCAAGCTTTTTTTGACGGCAGTGATGCGCCAGCGTATTACTATAATTATCTAGGCGCGCCGCACACGGAAGAAGATGTGGCGGCATGGGTATCGGCATTGCCTTCCAATGCTCGAATAATGGTAGAGCTATCCGGTGACAAACTTGAATCTGAACTCCCATTATTTAAAGCAATTGCTACGACAGGCAAATCGGCTGAGATCGATTCAACTATTTTGGATCCGGACGACCATTCGCTACCTTCAGTACATCATTTTTACAGTCCGCTGACACGTCCTGAGGGGGTGGTAGGGTATGACTCAATCAAAGAAGCATTCGAATCCATTAAGGACACTGAAGAGTGGCGCCCCTATGTAGACGGAGGCGTGAAGTTTGTTACGGGTAGCGAACTTGATGATAAAACTTTAGAGGGCTTGTGGGATGTGTATGATGCCACATTTGATAAACTCGTAGAAAATTTGCCGTCAGCCCAGAAGCAGCCACGCGATGATTTTTTGAAGCAAATGACGTCTCCAGGTTCAATTATTAGCTACATTGAACAAGACGGCACAATCGTCAGCGCTCTGTATATTGTAGATAACGTTCAAAATTGTGGTTGGTTAAACGGTGCATATTTTGGTCATCTTAATCCTGACGGTCAAACTGTGTTTATGCCTGGAATTTCCACCCGCTTAGATATGAAAGGCTATAATTTCAGCAAGCTTACTATTGGGGCCATGTCGACCGTAATCGAGCACGTCCCTGCAATCACAGGGACTGCAACACAATGCACAAACAGATCAGTAAAATATGTACCTGATCTTGCAAACGAGTTTACAAAAGGTACTACAAATCTTGATATGCGTGAAACGCGCGCATACCGCTACCCAGTTTATGTTATTGGCTGATTAAGTAGTACAGTGTATTTCTTTAAAAACTTTGTAGGTCTTAAGCCTGTTTTATGTTCACGTAGTCCTGCTATTCCTAGATCTTGTTCAAAGTTAATAAAATCTATGTCTTCAGTTTTTAGCTTGGATGCAGCAGCATATATAGTAAAGTCGAAAATATTGCGTTGCTCGTATGAGCACTTAGTATGGTGAAGATTAGCTAGTTTTTTATCTTTATTTACTGTGAAAAGCGTAAAGCTTTCAATCTTGTTTTCAATGATAACCGCGATACACCGCAAATTAAACTCAGTGTGATGTTTTAAGATTCTGTCGAGCGCCTTCGATTCAATGCGCGATTCGTCATTTCCACCCAACTCATATGTGCGTACCCATCCGTGAAGATTGTTTATTAACCACTGCATTTCATCAGGCTTATTAAGATCCAGTTCTTTAATAATGAGCTCTTCACCATTATCTTGTATGAAATGATTGATCTTTCTACGATATTTGCCGAACTTCGTTCCCAATAACCGAACTTGCTCATTTGTAGAAAAAATATAATCAAAACTGTCTCTATCTTCTTCAACTGCATATTTCGTAATCAGATTCGCGGTTTCTTCAGGTACTGAGTATAATTTTTTGTCATTCCCGTCACCATTCAAATGTTCACTCAATACATCTAGTGAATTGTCTAAATCATTTGTACCAATCAGACTATATGTAATCTTGTCATTGTCAAAAACATTTGAGAACCGAAGTACTAGGTTCCCGTTTAGGTTGCTAAAATGCAAGTCGTCTTTTTGATTTAACCAGGTTTCTAAATTAGTAAAGGTAAAATCACAATATGGGGAATAATCACAGATAAAACTGCAGTATTCGTCCTTTAGGTTTAAATTAAAGGAAACAAATTCGGGAAATTCTTTTATAGATTGCATGAGTGTGTAATTTGTATACCCAACGATAAGCGGTTTTGATGTAACATTGGAGTAATGCTAGCGAATATTATAGCGTATCTTACACCTATTGCAGGAATACTTCTTATATCTGCGTTTGTTCTTGCTCGCAATAAGAGCCTTCTTTTTAGGCTATTCTCTGTAGTAACTATTCTTATAGCACTATGGCTTTTCTTTCAGTTTCTTACAGCAATATTTATTAACTCGCCGTACGCGCTTCTACTTCTAGAGATAGGTACTGTAGTCCCGAACTTTCTCGTTGTAGCTTTTGTTCAGTTTAGTTCAGAGTATTCTTATAAGAAGCTATCTAATAAGCGCCTTCTACTGTTACTGACTCCTGCGGTTATTATGACCCCACTATCTTTCATGGGCTTGATTATTAGTAATGTCAAAGTGTCCGGCAATAGTTTTGAGACCACAGCTGGCTCATTCTATTTAATCCAGACCATATATCTTATTGGTTACTTCTTATATGCCCTTTCAATGATCGTTCATGAGTACAGAAAAGCTAAAGGAGTTAGAAAAACACAAACTGGATTGATTCTACTTTCTTTCCTTATCCCGATTATCATAATTTTCATTACAGGTTATGTACTTGTTGAGAGTCCGGTCGCTCAATTATTTGGTCCCAGCGCATTTTTGATTTTAGTAGGAATAATTGCTTATGCGATTGTAAAACATAAGTTATTTGATATTCGTTTGGTAGTTGCGCGATCACTGGCGTACTTAGGCGCACTAATGACCCTTGGTTTCATCTATGGCTTCATAGCATTTAATGTCGTTGGTGTATTTGTGGGTGAGACGAGCGCAAATTCTACTGGAGTGAAATCGCTGTATGTAGCACTTGCTGTGGTGCTAGCATTCACTTTCCAGCCTTTGAAGAATTTCTTCGACAAGCTTACGAACAAACTATTCTATAGAGATGCATATGATCTCAAGTCTACGCTAGATGGTTTTAGCTCTGTTTTAGTAGCAAATGTTGACCTAAATGTAGTGCTGAAATCGGCTCAAGGATTGCTTGATGTAACAGTAAAACCACTGTATAGCCATTACTTCTTAGTAAACGAAGGCAAAACTCCTTACGAGTTTGACACACGCGGCAAAGACTTCGAGGTCTCAAAAGAGATTGCCAGTCTCGGTAAGAAAATTGATCGCGCAATTATTATTCAAGATGAGCTAGCCGACAACGACAGCCTAAAAGAAATTATGATTCAAAACGAAGTTTCTGTGATTCAGAAACTGGAAACACATACTGGCCTGGTGGGTTTTGCATATTTGGGCGCAAAGAAATCCGGGGGAATTTATAACTCACAGGATGTTGCACTGCTTACAATTATGGGTAACGAGCTTGCCTTGGCGGTGCAGAACGCGCTGCGGTTTGAGGAGATTTCGCAATTTAACATCACTCTGCAGAAGAAGGTTGACGATGCCACCGCGGAACTTCAAAAGACCAATGACAAGTTGAAGGCACTTGACCAAGCAAAAGACGAGTTCATTAGTATGGCTTCACATCAATTACGTACCCCGCTTACGAGCGTTAAGGGGTACGTAAGTATGGTACTTGACGGAGATGTCGGCAAAATAAATAAGCAGCAAAAAGAGTTGCTCGACCAGGCATTTACGAGTTCGCAAAGAATGGTGTATCTGATATCAGATCTGTTGAACGTCAGCCGACTACGTACCGGTAAGTTTGTTATTGAAAATAAAGAAACGAACCTCGCTGAACTTGTTCAGGGTGAGATCCAACAACTTACGGAGGCTGCTGCGGCACGCGATCTGAAGCTTGTATACAAGAAACCGAAACGCTTCCCGGTTGTTATGATGGACGAAACCAAGATACAGCAGGTCGTTATGAACTTTGTCGACAATGCCCTCTACTACACGCCTAAAGGAGGCACAATTACTGTAGAGATTAAAGAGACACCAAAATCGATAGAGTTTACATCTACGGACACGGGAATTGGTATTAGCAAAGATGCACAGAAGAATCTGTTTGGTAAATTCTTCCGTGCTGATAACGCCAAGAAAGCGCGTCCTGATGGAACCGGATTAGGCCTGTACATGGCTAAAAAAGTTATTGTCGCTCAAGGTGGATCACTCATATTTCATTCCGAAGAAGGAAAGGGAAGTACGTTTGGTTTTAGCTTAGCTAAGAATGAGAAAGATCGACCGAAGGAAAAGATCACGGTTGATGACGACGATGATGTGCCTGAGCCAGTTCTCGCTAAAGCTGACGCAAAGATTGCTGACGCGGCCGGAACGACGGCAAGCCCGAACCCAACGATAGAAACCCCTATGTCATCCGCAGCAATCACAACGCCTAAATCAAGCTAAATCAAAAACCCCGCTCCTAATTGGAACGGGGTTTTTGCTGGTCTAACTCGACCAATCGAGCGGCCAGTCAGGGCCCTTGGTTAGAGGCCTCGACGGCTGTCGAGCCATCGGCGTACTGCGTATGCAAGTGCGCTAAGGCTAAACGTGCCGAACAATGCACTCTCAGCACCAGTCTGTGGAATTGTAGTAACCGTAGTAACTGGTGGAGTCACAGGTGGCTTAGGTGGTACAGGTGTGTCATTCAGACGAATCTGCATTTCACATTGCTGACCAGTAGCCGTTTTGTTCTGTCCATCGACATCGAAGTTAACAGTAACTTTAACTGTCGAGTTCTTGGTGAACGTGTGCTCTTCACTTGTAGCTTCTTTAGCGTTGGTAGTAACTGTTTGAGTCTTGCCATCGCCGAAGTCAAATACATAGCTCTTGATCGTAGCGTTTGTAGCGCTAGCACGACCGACGAACTTGTACTTGTTGTCTTTTCGGTCACCAATGAGAATCTCTTTGATGCCGTCACAAGTGTAACTTACCTGAGGTTTAACAACTTTCTTAACTCGTACCACAATTGATACGTAGTTACGGAAGTGCCAACAACCAGGTACAACACCGTTGTCGCCCATTGAACCGATTGCAGCACCACCAGGTGTTACAACGCTGTCGCTGAGTTTAACGACGCCACGGTCAAGCGTGAATAGATCAGCTGAACCGGGTACATATTCGATCTGAACTTCCTCACCGTTACAGGTGAGTTTTGTTCCATCTTTTACAGATGGAGCGTTGCTGGCAGAGACGACAGCCTCGAATTTGTCAGCAGATGTCTTAGGGACATTGATGCTAAGTTTTACGTCCTTAGCGACGCCAGTACCGTCATTGTTGGTACCGTTGAAAGTTTCAGGCGCACCGTTGTGGATGTATGCCTTGATTCGAGCTTCACCTTCACAGGCGTTAAACGTATCTGTGAATGTGCTTCCCTTTTGAGTTACTCCGCCGATGCGAAGAAAGTCACTCTCGTTTCCGTAATCGGGAACGTTCGTATATGTGTTGAAGCGAGGAGCACCGTTGCCAGTGTACTCAGCTTCGCCCCAAGCGTGAGCTTGGAGAGTTGTGAAGCCAGCTACTGCGATAAATGCAGCAACGGCGACAGAAGTAAGAAGTTTACGCATAATTTCCTCCTATTTGAGAATTGCGAATTTGATAGTATCCCACATTAATTGGCTGTGATTGTTGTTCGATCGAGTTGGTTGTTAGTTGTTAATGAACCTCTTTGGGCACATACACGCTAATCAGATCATTACAGGTCATGGGTTGTTGCTAAGGGTGGAGTGTTTGAGAGGTTGTGAGAGCTGGAAGCTCATCAAAACATCAAATCACTCCACCCTTAGGCAGAATCGCGAAATTCTACAGCCGACCGTGAGGTCAACCAACAACTAATTGCATATCGCGTCCAGTGTTACTCGATCGCTCGAAGTGCCCTCAGCAGAACTGGGGGTACAACGTGCAGAAGTCCGGCGTCGGCGGAGCCGTCGTCGGGGGAGGTGGTGTCGACTTGATCGTCGTCGTCGTGGCCGGAGGCCGCGTCGTCGGCGGAGCCGTCGTCGGAGGTGCCGTGGTGGGCGGTGTCGTCGTGGCCGGAGGCCGCGTCGTCGGCGGAGCCGTCGTCGAAGGAGGCCTCGTAGTGGGCGTCGTCGTGGCCGGAGGCCGCGTCGTCGTCGTGCGAGGTGCCGTCGTCGTCGGATGCGTGCAACTGCCACAGCCGGTGGTCGGAGGACCGGTCACCGGAGGACAGCCGCCCGTGCAGTTGTCGGAGGGGGTGTCACCACCACCACCGATACAGCCGCCCGTGCAGTCGCCATCACCGGGACCCGTCTTGCCCTTGTCGTCTCCCTTGTTGGAGCCGCCGCCGGCCTTGTCGGTCCCGTCCTTGCCGTCACCCTTGTGCTTGTCGCCCTTCTTGGCTCCCTTGTCCTTGTCGCCGGACTTGTCCTTCGGCTCGGACGTGGGGGGCTGGCTGTCCTCCTTCTTCTCGGCACTCGGGATGAGCACCTTCTGTGTCGGAGGGATGCCGTCGATGGGCGCCGTCAGGATGTACCACCCGTGCGTCGCGTCGAAGATGACACGTCGTGCGGATTCCGTTCCCAGATCACCGTTCACCCAGTTGAACACCTCGACGGAGATTCCCTCTTCGGGGAGCTCCAGCGGTGCGATCGCGGGGATGAGTGAACCATCGGGAAGCTCGGTCATCACCAGCGCGTAGTCGAAGCCCTCGTTGGGCTTGATGACCTTGCGCTTGTAACTTCCGAGGTTCTTCAGGTTGTCGGTGATCCGTTCGAGGACCTTCGCGCGAAGCTCCGGGTTCGTGTCCAGGATCGGGGTCCATTCGATGCACTCGGGCGCCGAATCTCCCTGCTTGAACATGTCACCCAGCTTCGTGGTGGGGTCGAGACCCACACCGTGGAAGATGGTGTACTCCGTCTGGTGACAGGCCTGCCCCGGCTTGCTGCCGACCACGTGCTCCCAGAAGTCCTGGATGCCGTTGATCGACGCCGGAGCAGCCGAGCTGAGGTTGGTGGGCTCGGCCTTGCCGTCCTCGTGGAAGTAGTCGGCGGTGTCGTCGACTCCATCCGGACAGGCCTTGGCCTCCTTCACCTTCGCGTGCTCGTTCGCGTTGCGCACCTCGAGCTCTGCAGCCGACTCCTCCTTGTTGTCATCCGCGCCCGCAGGGAGCACGAAGTAGGAGGTGATGGCCGCGATGAGCATCGCTGCTGCGAGAGCTGCCCACCCGATCTGTCGGGGGCGCAGGTTCTTCTTGGCGGCGGCGCTCTTGTCTAGGGCGCGGGGCGCAACCAGCTTGTGGATCCCGATGGCGAGCGCCACCAGGATGATCGGTGCGATGACTCGCATGTCGTTTCTCCTTGTTGTTGGTGGCTACTGCCGGTGGGAAGGCTGGGGGAGCAGCGAGGGCCGCGGGATGCGGATGCTGCGGCGCTCACGCTTCGTCTTGACGACGCGCGTGGCCCCGATGGCGACGGTGTCGCCGGGTTCGACGTGACGCTCTTCGGTCGGCTTGGGGTCCTTGGCCGGCGCGGGGAGGTGGGCAGGGGTGGTCGTCGCCTGGAAGCGATTGACCACCTCGGCCACGTTCTCTCCGAGCTGCAGCTTGCTGAGGCGATCACGGATGTGAGCCTGCGGCTGCAGCGTGCCGTTTCCGATGCGGAAGGTGCCGAGGATCTCGACGACCATGGTGAGGTCACTGTCGTTCTGGATGATGGGCATCAGCGTCTGCAGGATCGCAGCCGCGTGGTGCATCTCGGCGTTGTCGGCGAAGGTGATCATCGGCTCCTCCTCGGGCAGCTTGCAGCCGCCGTTGATGAAGTTGATGACCGCCTGGGTGTCGGCATCGTCGAGTTCGCCCATCAGTCGGAACAGGTTTGTGGACATGTTGTTTCTCCTCTCCCTTGTCGGGATCGTGTCGTGCAGACCGAAGTCTGGCTGTTTGATCCCCAAGGTTAGGGACAGCGTGCTACTCACATATATATGCGTAGTACGCCATCCCTAATTGAAAGTTGAAACAACAATGCAATTAGTAAATTCGCGATTACAGCTACAAGCGGCGAGCGAGGAAGTAAACTTCTACGACTCAGCCACGAGCTGTAATGATCTGACTAGTTGTTAATAGTGCTCCCCATGAACACAGGGTTTAAGTGTAATGAAATCAGGTGAAGCGATGTCGCTTTTCCCCTCGTCCAAAACCCCTGTTTCAGGAATAGCATTAGCTTATCATAAAAAAGCTTATGTGTCAATGTATTTGACTAAAAAACAACCTTAAGCGTTATGTATGTTATTTATTACCCTTAGTATCTGTTATAGGAGCACAAAAGTACATATGTTTTCACCGCAGTTTATGTGGATTTGTAGATAATAAAAAAACGCCCGAATGGCGATTGCGTGATGGTGTGGCAAGTCAGATATGAGTGTGTGTTGGATTGAGGGGACGGCGACGAGCCACTGTTTGACTCGAAGCCATCCCCTCATCTGCTAGGCGCGTGTTGGGAGCCCTGGCGGGAAGGACGCACGCGCGCCATACAGAACAATAGACAAGAGGGGGAGCTTTCGCTCAGTTAGCCACCCGACTTACTAACCTCCGGTTGTACGCCAATACAACGGGAACCCCTCTCATCTAAGGTCGCGGTAGCGCAACCTTCCGCGAATTACAGTGGAGAGACGATAAGACGCCTCCGCTTTCACACGATCAACAACTGATCGTCTCCCCACTATTCGTTCCAGCTCGTTTTAGATGCCACCCCAACAGGGCACCCGCACGTCGCCGGACCGACCAGCTTTAGGTCCTCCACAGACACCTTGTGTCTGTCACCCCCCCGGGAAGGACCTAAAGCGGGCAGCGATCGAGTTTCTCCCGAACATCGACCCCCGCGTATATGTAGTTTTCGATCATTGACCGATCACCAGATAAATACCTAGCGCACTGTATAGGTGCTTGTCTGGCGATCCGTCTTACTTTGTGTGAATTCATATCTGACTTGTCAATGTATACCCTACAGCAGTGCTATAGAGTGCTGAAGAGGAATATAGTACGTGCATACTCACAAGTCAAGCATAATGAGCTCCTCGAGGTGCTAACAGATAGCGGACAGAAGGAAAATATGGTAGCATATTAGGTAATGCATGTATCTGTAAAACTCCCAGCTAGAAACGTTTAGTTACTGGGGTAAAAGGCTTATGCGGAAACTAAAATAGGCAAGGAATAATCAAGTGAGCACATTCTATGTAACAACATCGATACCCTACGTCAATGCGGAGCCGCATGTTGGGTTTGGCATGGAGTTGTTGTATGCGGATGTTCTGGCTCGATATCACCGAATACTCGGAGATACTACGCTGTTTTCGACAGGTACCGATGAACACGGCGGCAAGATCAAGGAAAGCGCCATCGCTAAAGGGGTAGAGCCACTTGCCTATGTTGATGCCATATCAGAGAGTTTTAGGGGCCTAGGAAAGCTTCTGAATGTATCTGAGGATCGATTTATCCGAACAACCAATCCCGCGCATGAGTCTGCAGCGCAAGAGATCTGGCGTCGACTTGAGACGTATATCTACAAAGGTACATACAAAGGGTTATATTGCACCGGTTGTGAAGAGTTTGTAACGGAGAAGCTTGCCAAGGAGCGTAACGGTGTATGCCCCAATCACAACAAGCCCTATGAACAACTAGAGGAAGAGAACTACTTTTTCAAGCTGTCAGCCTTTACTGCACCTGTTTTAAAGGCAATTGAAGAGCAATCGTTCCAGATAGTACCTGAGCGCAAAAAGAATGAAATTCTCGCTGTACTCAAAGAGGGTCTCGAGGATATTAGCGTATCCCGTCCCATTACGCAGCTAGACTGGGGTGTGCCAGTGCCAGGTGACCCAAACCAGGTCATGTATGTCTGGTTTGAAGCGCTCATGAACTATCTGACAGTGCTAGGTTTTCCAGATAGCGAGGATTACAGCACATTCTGGCCTGCAAATGTCCAAATAGTAGGTAAAGACATCATCCGTTTTCACGCTGCTATCTGGCCGGCGATGCTCATCGGACTCGGCATTCCGCTCCCTAAGCTGTTGTACGTACATGGATTTGTTACCAGTGAAGGACAGAAAATGAGCAAATCTATTGGAAATGTCATTTCTCCAACAGAGGTAGTTGAGAATTATGGTGTTGACGCATTTCGCTACTATTTCCTTCGTCACATTCCAAGCTATGACGACGGTGATTTCAGTTGGCGTCGATTCGAGACGGTATACAACACAGAGCTGGGGAATGAACTCGGTAATCTCGTACAGCGTGTCGCCGTTATGATCGGTAGATATCTGCAGGGCGTCATAGGAGAGACTCCAGGGCCAAATCACGACATAGCTGCCTATCATGACGCATTGCGGATTTGCCGCTTTGATAAGGCCCTAGAAGTCGTCTGGTTGCAGGTTAGAGGTCTCAATCAGTACCTTGAAGAGCAAAAGCCATGGGTAATTGCTAAAAACCCAGATGAATTTGACCATCTTCGAGAAGTGTTAGCATACGCAGTTAGCAACCTGCTTGAGATAGCATCGCTGCTTGAGCCGTTTCTACCAGATACAGCCACTAAAATTAAAGAACTGTTCTCTCCAGGTTATATCAAGGATATACCTAAGGCGTTGTTCCCAAAGATCGAATTACACACTGGCGAGCAGTCCACAGTCAACGCTGATGCTCATTGATACACACGCACATATACACAGCGCAGACTACGCCATACCTATAACAGAGGCGATCGACCGAGCTAAAGAAGTAGGGGTCGCTAAGATTATATGCGTGGGAACAGATGAGAAGGATAGTGCGTTGGCGGTGCAAGCTGCAGCGTCAAATGATAATTGTTGGGCTGCAATAGGTCTGCATCCTCATGAAGCAGCAAACTATACGCCAGTTGAGATCGACAGAGCGCTTGATCAATTAGCTTCGTTGGCCAGTTCTCCAAAAGTAGTAGCAATAGGAGAATGCGGTTTTGACTACTATTACAACGATAAATCACACCATGCACTACAGGAGAAAATTCTGCGTTTCCAGATAGCGCTTGCGCTGAAACATGATCTAGCTATGATCTTTCATGTGCGAAATGGCTTTGATGAATTCTGGCCAGTATTTGATGAATACAGCGGTATTCGTGGAGTGGTTCATAGTTTTAGCTCTGGACAAAGTGATATAAATCACATATTATCCAGAGGCCTATTTGTGGGACTTAACGGGATAATGACTTTTTCGCGTGATGAATCGCAGCTCGCTGCTGCACGCGCCCTCCCACTCGAGAGTTTGGTACTTGAAACAGATGCGCCATACTTGACGCCTGTGCCAAAACGTGGTAAAGTAAACGAGCCAGCAAATGTGTCGCTGGTTGCACAGTTTCTCAGCGAGCTAAGAGGTGAATCGTACGATACTCTCGCACAAGTCACATCTCAGAACGCCGAAAAACTATTCACTATATAGCAACTAATACAGGAGCAAGGGAGAATTCATGAATTCACTTTTCAACCAAGGTCAAGACTTCCTCAGCGCTGCTCGTGACGGTTTAGACGCCGTTTACGAATCTCAGCGTGGTGAACGTGATATCTCTGCTCCGATTGCATTTATTGGACGAGCCATCACAAATGCACGAGAAAACGTGCTATATACTGACGCGACTACAAACCTTGCCGGTGCTGAGTTAAGCGAATTCCAGCCCGACTTGTACGATCACATTGGGAACTAACTATGTCTCTTTTAGATTTTCTACCAAAACTACCACAGCGATCACCGCTTCGACGACGTGCGTTGACAGCACATGACCTTATTCGACGAGAAGCTGCCATTGGCGCCGAACTGTTCGGACCAATACCCGCAGGACATCGCCGTGAATTCTTTTGTTTGGATGAGAGTACCTGGATTTGGCACGAAGAATGGGTGGATCTTGACGGTAAACGCCAAGAAATTACGACTCGCTACGAAATTCGTGGTAACCAAGTAATTAAAGCGCAAGGTAGCCAACCGTACGTTACGGTAACCGGTCAAGAAGCCGACAACTTGCTTGAAGCAGTTTCTCTGTACTACCAGCGCGTTATGCGTGAAGTCTATAACCGCCAGCCAGAAGCGGTTCCATCCCTGATACAATAGTTTCTATTGTGAGTACTACCCAAAAACCAATCTATTTTGATTTTGCAGCTGCGACTCCAATCGCACCTGTTGTTTTGTCTGCCATGGAGCCGTATTTTGCTGAGCTGTTTTATAACCCTTCTGCAATATATTTGAGCTCGAAGTCTGTTCGCAGTGCACTAGAAGAGGCGCGCAGCTGTGTAGCGCGACTTGTTGGCGCGCGCAGTGGTGAGATTGTGTTTACTGCAGGAGCGACGGAGGCCAATAATCTTGCCATCCAGGGGATAGTAAGTGCCGATCCAAACAGTAAAGTCGTGCTGAGTAGTATCGAACATGATTCTGTAATGCATGCCGTGCCAGAGGATCGACGTATTGTGATACCAGTCGATACTAAAGGTCGAGTTGTGCTTGACGAGCTGTCCAGCAGCCTCAAAGATCCTGCAGTCGTACTCGTTAGTATTATGTACGCCAATAATGAAATCGGAACTGTGCAAGATTTGCGCGCCGTGCGTGAGTGCATTGATAACGCTAATCAAGACAGGGAAGTAAAAGTACTGTTACACACTGATGCGGCGCAGGCACCTAATTATCTGGATATTCATGCTACGCGACTTGGGGTTGATCTTATGACGCTCTCGGCAGCAAAGATCTATGGCCCAAAGCAAGTCGGCTGTCTGTATGTTCGAGCTGGCATTAGATTAAAGCCGCTCATTAACGGGGGTGGGCAAGAGTTTGGAATCAGAAGTGGTACCGAGAACGTCGCTGGAGTTATCGGATTCGCGAAAGCCCTTGAAGGAGCTCTCGACAAAAGACATAGCGAGTCAGACAGATTGAAAGCTATTCGTGAACGAGCTGTTGATGAAATAGCCGCAATTCCCGGTATTAGTCTGAATGGTCACCAGAAACACATACTGCCAAATAACATCAACCTCTGCTTGCCTTCGCTGGATGGCGAAACTGCCGTAATGATGCTCGATGAATGGGGTGTGCAGGCTGCGACTGGCTCTGCATGTGGAGCGAGCAAAGACGGGCCAAGTCACGTACTTACGGCACTTGGCTTGAGCGTGGACGAGGCAGAGCGCAGCCTGCGGATTACATTTGGTCGTAGTACGACCCAAGATCAAGTGGACTACCTCATCACACTCCTACGGAAGTTGGCTAACCATGGGTGAGGTCCTCGGCTTTGTGCTTGGATTTATTAAAATCATGTGGAAATGGATCCTACTTGGTGTTGCGTTGTGTGTGCTGATTGCGCAGATCTGGAGTTTTCTAGGTCCAGTTGATTCGTTGGAGAAAGCTGACGCAATCGTAGCTATAAGCGGTGGCGACACCGATGCGCGAGCGAGCGCCGCTATCCAGCTGTATCATGATGGTTGGGCTCCAAAGATTATATTCTCTGGTGCGGCACTTGACCCTCTGAGTCCGAGCAACGCAGCGGTCATGCGTGAGCGTGCGGTGCGAGGCGGGGTGCCAAGTGATGACGTTGTCATAGAAGAAAGTGCGGTAGATACAGCGCAAAACGCGCTTAAAAGTAATAAAATTCTCGAAAATCTAAAGGTGAAGAAAATCATCCTCGTAACTGCTGGATATCACCAACGCAGAGCATCAATGGAGTTCTCTCAAGCGACAGGTGGCACGATAAAAATCATAAATCATCCAACTGATGATAAGGATTGGTCTCATTTGTGGTGGACGAATGTTCGAGGTTGGTGGTTAGCGATAAGTGAGCTTCTAAAGATATCAGTGATATGGCTGCGCGTGCATATATAAAGTAAGTGAGGTCGCGTTTTTTTGTAGGTAAGTGGTTGTGGGGTAAAAACGCGACCAATGTGTTCGCCAAGGTGAGTATTGGTCAGGTCTCCCCCGTCAGACGCGTTTGCTGCTCGTTCGAGCAAACGGGTTTCTTGGTGTCTGATCGGGGGTTGGCTCGTCGCCTACCGTCGACGCACATTGCTGATTCGGCATGAGACCCAGCTGAACATGTCTCCGATCACGCGGATGATCAGCAGCCCAACGGTGGCGTAAAGGCCGACCAGGAGGAACGCGACCGCGATAAAAGAGAGCCCCAGCAGGATGTAGCCGATGAAGGGCAGAAGGCCGTCCCAAAGCATGGACGAGATGAGCATGGTGTCTCCTCAATGAGTCTGAAGTGCAATTCGTCACCTTAACGAATGAGTAATTTATAACATGAAAATGTAAAAGCCGCAATTGTTATGAATGAGTTTGATCCGTTGGTGGGATCAAAGTCGATTGCATATATTGCGGCTTGACGTCGAGGCGGTCTTGCCCTGAATGGTTTCTACGCACAGCGCAGGCTTCTTTTCCATTCAGGGGAGGTGCAGAGCAATATTAGCTCTGGCTCTGGTCTGTCTTGGCTTCGTTGATGGGGTTGTAGGGGTCCTTGATCAGGTATCGGACGACCAATCCCATCACCACAGCGATCAGCAGAGCGCCACAGAGCTTCATGATGTTGCCTGAGCTGGCGTCGTAGGTCAGTCGATAGACACACTTCGCGACAGCGAACAGGCAAATCAGGGCAATGCCACCGTACAGGGTGAATTGGATCCGGGCAGACTGCATGACGCGGTTGATCACTCGCTCGTCGATGACGAGCCAGAACACCAGGCCTGCAACCATGACGAATGCGACGGCGTACCCCAGGATTTTGACAAAGAGCATGATCCTCCTAGTAGTGGAATCAATTTCGCCACCTTGACGAACCTAAATTGTAGCATAAACACTATCAATTGTCAATAAGCATGACCTCTGTTATCATAGTTATATGAGTAAAGTATTTGTTGGTATGAGTGGCGGCGTTGATTCTAGTGTGACAGCAGCTTTATTGCTCGAGCAAGGTCATGACGTTACAGGTGTTTATATGAAAAACTGGAGCCAAGATTTACCAGGCATGCCATGCCCGTGGAAAGAGGACTATCAAGACGCAAAACGTGTTGCAGTGCAACTGGGCATTCCATTCAAGCTATACGATTTTGAGACTGAATATAAGTCGCAGGTCGTTGATTACATGGTGAGAGAATACAAAGCTGGCCACACACCAAATCCAGACATCATGTGTAACCAAGAGGTTAAATTCAAACTGTTTCTTGAGACGGCATTACATGATGGGGCGGACATGATTGCAACAGGACACTACGCTTCGGTTAAGAATGGCGCACTCTATACAGCAAAAGATGCAAACAAGGACCAAACATACTTTCTTTACAGAGTGACGAGTGAGGCTTTGCAGCACACGCTATTCCCGCTTGGAGCGCTCACTAAGCCGGAGGTTCGTTCTCTAGCGGAGAAACGGAATCTTGTAACGGCACGAAAAAAGGAGTCTATGGGCATATGTTTTGTGGGCAAGGTGGGTATACGGGAGTTTTTGTCACAATACGTTGAAACAGAGGCTGGAGCTATCAAGGATCAGCATGGCGTAACGGTCGGAACGCATGACGGAGCAATTTTCTACACTATCGGACAGCGGCACGGCCTAGATGTTGGTGGTGGTATGCCATTCTACGTCACTGGCAAGGATATGCAGGCAAACATAGTGTTTGTGACTACGGATCTCAACGATGAACGTCTATGGAATGACAAGGTGACTTTGGGTGAGTTGCACTGGATTGGAGAGCAGCCGGATGATCAAAAACTCCATGTACGTACACGGCATCGTGCTCCGCTCGTTCCTGTTGCCGAGTATGAGATAGCCGACGCACGCATAACGCTACATCTTGGTGAAGAAATACGAGCGCTAACGCCCGGGCAATCTGCCGTGCTCTACGATGGAGAGCGAGTGGTGGGCGGTGGTGTTATCGTCTAGAATTTATGGTTGTAGGTGGCAGCGATTGGACGCGGCTTCTGCGGAACGAAAGTATACACATACTCGCAATCAAGCCGATAACTAAGACAACTGCGACTGTTTGGCCAAGCGCAAAACCGGTATTCTCGTGAATGCGTTTCATAGCAAGCAGTATACTACTTGAATCCAAACAGACCGAGTAGAAGTGCGGTAGACAGAGGCAGCAGTAGGTTATCCTGTCCCTTATGACTCAAGGCTTCCAATAATGTCAGTACTAAGCTGATTATTATCAAAGGCACAACGTTGGCGTACAGTGAAATGCCTGCAAGAGAGTTAAAGACCAGGCTAATGATCGTAATAGTACTTAGAAAGAAGACACTGCTCCCGACATATGTTTTCCAGTGGTTGTTTATAAGATAATATTTCCGTTTGCCTAGTCTAAGTCCAATAATACTCGCGAGTGCGTCACTAATGCCGAGCACGAGTACGCCGCACACAAATCGCAAATCGTTTGATTCAAGTAATGCGAGCGCAGCGATGCCAATAGGAAACCACAGCTCTCCACGACCAGCGCGATGAGTGCTTTTAATAGAGTGAAATAGTTGCTTTTCACCCGCCACCCACATGACAAGTGCCAAGCCGACCATAAACGCCGCAATGAATGG
The DNA here is from genome assembly GCA_964576475.1 of uncultured Candidatus Saccharibacteria bacterium. Classification (GTDB taxonomy): domain Bacteria; phylum Patescibacteriota; class Saccharimonadia; order Saccharimonadales; family CAZNVG01; genus CAZNVG01. The sequence goes on from CAZNVG010000003.1 coordinate 40,082, forward strand.
TCTCGAAAACGCAATCGGCAACGCTGCTGCGAATACGCCTCCCACTATGTGCGTTGCTTTTCGCGCCAGCTCACTGTCTATTGGCCGTTTTGCTTGAAGGTACTCGATAACGCCAAATATACAGCCATAAAGTCCGAGCACAAGGATAAGATTGAGCGTTGATGTCTGCATAGGGGCTTTTTTTCTCGTCTACTGAAAGATCTGGTTCTACTCTAGCACTCGTAGCTTTGACTTGTAAGGTATAAACTAGCTATTCTAAAGTGGTTACGCTAAATATACGGAGCGGCATTTTTTGGTTGACGAGACACAAGATGAAAAATTAGACGAGTCAGCACCGACGCCTGGTACTGCTTTTAGTCCTGTCGCTCAGCCTCAGCACGATGATTCCCAGCAAGATGTAATTCCTGAGAAGACATCTCAACAATCAAACTCCCAGCACAAGTTGTCGCTGCCAAAGCTAGCTCGTTTTTCTTGGTCGCACAAGAATAAAAAATCTACAGCAAAACAAGAGTCCAGTGTTTCTGAAGAACACAAAGCGCGCGATGAAATGGTACAGAATATTTTTCATCGTGATGAAATTCTTAAA
>CAZNVG010000003.1:40677-65552 GCA_964576475.1 uncultured Candidatus Saccharibacteria bacterium
ACACAAGATGAAGAATTGGACGAAACAGTACCGACACCCGGTACTGCTTTTAAGCCCGTAAACCAGACAGCAAAAAGTGCATCGGATAAGCAACGCAGCGAAAAGCAATCTACATATTTGTTGATGCCAGGGTTGCCACGGTTTAAGTGGTCACGCAAGAAAAAACCAGTAACACTGAAGCCTGAGATCGTTGTCTCTGAAGAGCAGAAAGCGCGCGATGAAATGGTACAGAATATTTTTCATCGTGATGAAATTCTTAAACAGACACGGTTCAAATCTTCGCCGGCAGGGTTCAAAATTAAACCACTCGGACCTGCACCTAAAAACACGAAGCTGCCTATGCGGCTACTATACGGTGTTTTGACGATTGGCTTCATTCTCGGGGTTGGGCTGCTCATTACATTTTGGATTAAGGGACCTACCAAGAAAGACGAAGTCTCAACAGGGCAGCCAACTGTCGTGGAGAAAAAGGACATATCACAGCTGAGTGTTGGCATGATTGACGTTGATCTGACTAATTTCTATCCAAACCCGAGCACGTCATTGGGTGACGTGGACATTAACCGACAAATATTTGAGCCACTTGTCGCAGTAGACATGGGTGGCAAAGCGACTGGTGTGCTTGCGCAGTCTTGGGAGCGAGAGAACGATACGACATGGGTATTCACAATTAAATCTAATGTTACATTTCATAGTAAACGTCAGATGACCGCTGAGGATGTAAAGGAAAGCTTGCTTCGTGCAAAAATAATTACGGGACTGAATATATATGCCGACACGATTAAGTCAGTAGAAGTTGTCAGTGACCAAAAGATTAAGATCCAAACACAGACTACCGATCCGCAGTTGCTTGTGAAGCTGTCGCGGATTTTTATCTTTGACCAAAAGTCCGACAAGACCATAGACGCCATCAATGGAACAGGGCCATATACGACTACTGCGCTGAAGTCCGTTGATAATAGTGAGTTGCAACTTGAGGCATTCTCTAACTACCACGGCAGTAAGGTGTATGTTCAGAAACTTACCTTCAAAAGATACGATACAAATGATCAGTTGAAAGATGCGCTCCAGAAAAACGAGGTTCAAGTCACTGGTGAGTTGGCAGCGAACGAATTATCTGGAGATCGAGTAAAGCAAATTACAGAAACAAAGCTCAAAAACAACACGGCTTATTTCCTCCTTATGAGTTCATCGAGAGTAGCGGCGCCTCTTAATAGTCTCGATATGAGGAAAATAGTGGCTCGAAGTATCAGTGCATCGAAGCTTATTGAACAGACTAAGCTTCCAGCGGATACGCTCAGTCAATTCGCCCCCAAATCTGTCATTGGATATGACGCCGCCCTATCTGTGCCTCGTCCAGATGATGTTGCTGCAAAGAAGGACTTTGAGTCTAAGACGGGCGAGAATGGTTTGAGTCTCAAGATGGTATATAGGGAAAGTGACACTGCACTCGCAGATCGAATTGAACAGCAGCTTAGTAGTATTGGATTCGATATTACTAGCACCGCAAAGCCCGACTCGCAGATTTACGTCGCAGCAAAAACAAATAGCTATGACATAGTCCTGTTGCCGTACGTCTATCCGTTCGGTGATATCGCAAATGCAGTTAATGATCTGTTCCTGAAAAACTCAGCAGTAGGCGCAATGTATGAAAACTCAGAGGTAGCAAGCACACTGAGCACTTCAAGGAATCAACTCGACGAGAAAACTCGTACCGCGAGTCTTCGTAAGCTCAATAAGTTATTGGTAGAGTCGGTGGCTGCTGTGCCTATTTTTGAACAAACGACGACACTGTATGCGCCGTCCAATGCCGTGCTTAAACAACAGTACGTAGACGGTTATTTGGGCGTCTATTTCTCTCAAATTGCTGGCAAATAAAGACCCTAGCTAGCCTAGGTGCTAAAATGAGCCCATGAAAAACCCCGATGTTGAAAACTATCTAAATACTATCGCTGAGCCAAGAAGACGCGAAGTAGAAACAGTTAGAGAAGTTATTAGGCAACACCTACCCGCGGGATACGAGGAAAAAATTGAATACGGAATGCTGAGTTATCAGGTGCCCCTATCGACCTACCCAGATACGTACAACAAAAAGCCGCTTATGTATGCCGCACTTGCTGCTCAGAAAAACCACCTCGCGCTGTATCTGTGTAATGTATACGGCTCTGAAGATTTACGACGCAAGCTGGAGAAAGGTTTTTCAGCAGCAGATAAAAAACTTGATATGGGGAAGAGTTGTCTGCGCTTCCAGACGGCAGACGATCTACCGCTGTCGGTCATTGGAGATATAATTAGCGCTGTACCGATGCAGGAGTATATTGACTATGCAAAAAGCATTCGACGATCGTAAGCCCATTAGAGATCCGGCACAAATAAGTTCGCTCGGAACAATACTCTCTGTCTGGGCACACCCTGACGATGAGACATATATGTGTGGTGCGATTATGGCGGCAGCGCGCGCTAACGGACAGAGAGTTGTTTGTGTCACGGCAACTAGAGGTGAGGCAGGCTCCCAAAATCTGGAAAAATGGCCTTCAGAAGAGTTGGCAAAAGTTCGAACTAATGAGCTGGAAACTGCACTGCGAATACTGGGCATAGACGAACACCATTGGCTCGATTACCCGGACGGAGAGTGCTGCAGTCAGGATAGCAATAAAGCAGCCCAGCGCATCGCCGATATTATGGAGGCTGTGCGACCAGATACGATATTTACTTTTGGTCGCGACGGAATGACCGGACATCCTGATCATCAAATGATGTGCGAGTGGGTGTGTGCTGCGATGCGACTACGATCTGACAAAACTGCGGTTTATCATCCCGTCATGGATCAACGTCAATATGAGGGTTTTTATAAACGTGCCGATGAGAAGCTTAATATATTCTTTGCAATCGACCGACCACCACTTAAGCAAGATTATGAGTGCGATATTCATTTGCTATTGAACGGGCCGGAACTACGAGCTAAACGGGAAGCTATACGCGCAATGCCGAGTCAAACAGAAATGTTGCATGAATTATTCACCGATGAGGAGTTAGATGCCGCACTTGGTACCGAGGCCTTTATTTTGAGCGATGAGCACCTTTGAGATAAGTCGCTCTTTCTTCTTTTGAGAAATGCTCGATAGCGTATCGAAGAGTTGTTCTCGGCAGTTGGTCATAGTATTCGTCAAGAAATGTTTCAAGTGCCTCGCGACTGCAGCGCTTTCCGATTTCTCGTAGCATCCAACCGACAGCTTTATGTATAAGGTCCTCTCGATCGTTTAATAGTAGAGGTGCAATTTGTAATGCGAGCTTAGGGTCACCTCTGCCAATACCATAGAAACACGACAGGATGGCGATGCGTCGATCCCACAGGCTGCTCGAGTGTGCAAGCGTAAATATAATGTCCTTAGATTTGTCATATGTCCAAGCGCCTACAATCTTGTGGGCTGAACTGTCAACGAGATCCCAATTATTGACACGAGATTTGTTCTTCAGGTATGCATTGTAGATACGCTCCTTGCCAGCATCATCACTTCGAGAAAACTGATATACCCAAATAAGTACTGCGCAGAGTCGTGCTTCGTGCCAGTTTGATTGAAGAAGTAACGCAACTTCTTGAATTGAGAGGTCTTTGGCTAGCTTTGCCACGGCACGCGTTTGTGGCACGCTGAGTCCCAGAAACTGGTCACCGTAGCCGTATTGACCCTCACCAGTCTTGAAGAACCAAGCAGCGTTTTCTGCTCGCATTGGATCGCTTGATTTTTCTAATAACTCTAGAACCTGTACGCTAGTCATGACTTGGGGCGTGGTTCTGTGTAGAGTATTGCTCCGTAGCTCGTAAGTAAGACTAATCCTAGTGTCGCAATGATGAGTGATCGCGACGCGGCAATATTTTTTTCAATCTCGCGCAAATTACGTACCGCAATTATGTAACCAGTGCCAGATCGATACTTTATGACTGTAGCGAGCCGAATATTGTCTTGTGGCTGCCACGTAATTCTGTTTTCTCCATTCTTCTTTGCGAAATCGAGTGCGCCTTTGGGTGGGGAAATATTCTCGTTTCCTAGGCTCGCTTCGGAACTAATAAGTTTTTGAGAGTCATCCATTAAAATAACTGCCGGACTGAGACTGCGCTCGATATCGGTTTTTTGGCTGAACTGTGATTGCGCGATTGCTAAATCGTCTGCTAAAGATATGTCGCTAACAATTTTCTCGAGATCTTCGTTCGCACTGAGTCGTAGTGTTTGAAGATTCAGCGCGTAAACGCCACCCAGTAAAACAGCGCCTACCAGCGCAAATGGTAGCCAACGAAGCAGTATCTTTTTCGAAATTAATGTATGCATTGCAACCTCGTGTGTTTAATTATACGCCCAATTGTTTAGCATGCCACAGCTCAGGAACAAGCTCACTGATGCGCAATAGCTCATTGTATTTGGCTACTCGTTCACTTCGTGACATAGAGCCGGTTTTAATCTGTCCGCAGCCAAGTCCGACAGCCAGGTGAGCTATTGTAGTGTCTTCGGTTTCCCCTGAACGGTGCGACATGATAGTATTCCAGCCCGCTTCTTGTGCCATAGAGACCGCAGCGATTGTTTCAGTAAGCGTGCCAATCTGATTTGGCTTAATCAAGATGGCGTTAGCCGCTTTTTGTGTGATCGCTTTTGTAAGCAGTGACGTATTTGTAACCAGCAAATCATCGCCAACAATTTGAAGCGAGGGATCCGCCTGTGCGGTCATCTTTATCCAGTTTTCCCAATCGTCCTCACCTAGAGGGTCTTCGATCGAAATGATCGGATATTTTTGCATCAGCGATGTATAGCGCGCCACAAGCTTGTCGGCGTTAAGTGTCTGATTTTCGGTAGCTAGATGGTATGAGTTATCAACAAGCAGTTCGCTGGCGGCAACATCGAGTGCGATATACACATCAGACCCCGGGGAATAACCACTTGACTCTATTGCTTGCATGATGAGATCGAGCGCCTCTGCATTACCGCTCTTAACGTGAGGTGCGTATCCTCCTTCGTCGCCGACAGTAGTAGCATAACCCTCTTTTTCAAGTACGCGCCCTAAGGCGTGGAAAATCTCTGCGCCCATACGAACTGCTTCGGGCATCGTGCGAGCACGCGATGGAACAATCATGAATTCTTGAATATCTGTTGAGCCTGCAGCGTGCTTACCACCATTTATGATGTTTATCATGGGCATCGGGAGAATAGGAGTCGCAGAGCTATGGAGTTCTTGCACGTATGCATACAATGCTTTTCCTTGACTGTGTGCGGCCGCCTTTGCAATTGCCAGTGAAACCGCAAGCAGTGCATTTGCGCCCAACGTTGATTTATCGTCACTACCATCAAGTTGAATGAGACGAGCATCAATTGCACTTTGATCGAGCGCGTTGTCGCCAACTAGCTCTTGCCTGATTATTGAGTTGACGTTCTTTACGGCTTTAGTGACACCCTTACCGTCGAAAGCTGGACTGCCGTCGCGTAACTCATGAGCTTCATGGGAACCGGTTGAAGCACCCGAGGGTACCGCAGCACGACCCATATGTCCGTCTTCTAAGGTGACTTCTGCTTCTACTGTTGGATTGCCTCGAGAGTCTATAATCTGTCGAGCAAATAAGCGTCGTATATGCATACGCTTATAATGTCATAACTTGCATGCTTTGTGCCATAATTGAGGCATGATTGTATTTTATGATGTTAACGAAAGAGATCGAGAACAGCTACAAACTAGCGCTGCGCAATTGATTGCAGGGGAACAAATCGAATACATAGCTGACGAACTGCGCGAAGATACGGTGCGCCCAGACGCCTCAGTAATATCGGTCTTTGTGTCGAGTCAGGTCGACGCCAGTACATTGGAGAAGATGCCTAATCTCAAACACATCGCTTGTCGCTCAACAGGATTCAACAACATAGACCTTGATGCTGCTCGATCAAAACAGATATCAGTCAGTAACGTTGCTGGTTATGGTGAAGATACTGTCGCTGAGTATACGTTTGGTCTGATATTAAGCTTGACCCGTAGGCTACCAGAAGCCATAGCCGCAGCGCATAGCGGTGTCATCTCAAGTGATAGTACTGGCATTGATCTCGCGGGAAAAACAATCGGTATTATCGGAACTGGTCGAATTGGTAAGAGAGTTGCTGCGATTGCCCGTGGATTTGCCATGAATGTGTTGGCATACGATGTATATCAAGATAGTGCCGCACAGGAGCAGTTAGGCTTTCAGTACACCGACCTCGATCAGGTGTTGAGTATGAGCGATATTGTGACTCTGCACATTCCGTATACCGAACAAAACAATCATATGATTAATGCCGAGAAGCTCGCAAAGATGAAACACAGCGCGTATCTCATCAACACAGCGCGCGGAGAGCTGATTGATACGACAGCATTGATTAACGTATTGCAAGACGGCGCGCTAGCTGGTGCCGCATTGGATGTGCTGGAAGGGGAGCAGCTTATCGACCGCGCAGAGGAGTTGGTGCTGCTACGCAGTGCGCAACTGGATCCTGAATCGCTGAAGCATAGCCTAGAGATTAACGTACTACGACAAATGTCGAATGTTATCGTTACAAAGCACAATGCATACAATTCAATCGAGGCGATAAACCGTATCAACACAACAACCGTTAGTAATATTTCGGCATTTCTAGCTGGCCGCACTGAGAATATAGTGTCATGAGCGGCCGGCTAATAATTATTCGTCATGCGGAGTCTGAATGGAACGCGCTCGGAAAGTGGACCGGTACGACCGATGTGCATCTCAGCGAAAAAGGATTCAGAGAATCGGCAAGGCTCGGACATGCGATTGAAGATCTACCGATTGATCAGGCCTATTGTTCTCAGCAAATTCGCACACTTGAGACACTGGAAACCATATTGGATGCCAGTGGGAAGATAGCAGTGCCGTTTGAGCGGTCTGCCGCATTAAATGAGCGCGATTATGGTGTCTATACTGGCAAAAACAAATGGGAAGTAAAGCAGGAGATTGGCGAGGAAGCGTTTAACAAGCTGCGACGCGAGTGGGACTATCCAGTCCCAGATGGTGAAACATTGAAAGACGTATCTAAACGGGTAGTACGCTTCTATCAGGATACTGTCGTTCCGCGGCTCTCGGCTGGTCATCATGTACTACTCGTCGCTCATGGAAACTCTATTCGAGCGCTAGTTAAGTATATTGAATCTATCAGCGACGAAGACGTTGCTAGTTTAGAAATGATATTCGGAACAGTATTGCTATATCATGTGGATGAAAAGGGGATGATGCTCGATAAGGATGAGCGTAAAATCGAAACGGAGTTACCGCCCGCCTAAAGCTGTGACTCGCGAAGTCCAATGTCGCTTCGATAATGCTTGCCTTCAAACTGCAATATACTGGCGGCGCTATAAGCGCGGTCTCTAGCTTGCGCGAGGTTTTTCCCCACAGCCGTTACGTCGAGCACTCGCCCACCGTCGGTTAGAAGAGTGCCGTTGACTTTTTTGGCGCCAGCCCAAAACAGTTCCACGCCGGGTACTTTGCTTGCTTCATCTATACCACGTATAACTTTGCCGAGCTCATATTCGTTTGGGTAGCCATGAGAACATAGCACGACGTCGATAGCGACATCATCAGTCCATGTAATGTCGACATCGGCGAGTTTCCCGCAGACACTAGCAACGATAATCTCAAGCAAGTCGCTATCAAGCCGGCGGAGATGTGTTTGCATTTCAGGATTCCCGGGGCGCGTATTGTACTCAACCACTGCCAGTCCATTTGCTTGTTCCATAATTCCTGGATACAGAATGCCGGAGTTGAATGCATGGCCATGCTTCCTAAGCACCGCAAGAATAGGCTCGCTTACGGTGCGTCGAGCGATGTCTATTACTGTCGTATCGAAGTCTTTTTCACCGAAAAGAATTCGTGGAGCGACAACGCCAACACCGCCGGTCATTGGACCGGTGTCGTCATCGTATATGCGTTTATGATCAATTGAAGCGGGGAAAGACCTGATTGTGTTTCTGTCTACCCATTCGTGTTGTGAAAATTCACGCCCAACGAGTAACTCCTCAATAATGACAGGTCCAGTCGCCGGACCGTACATCCCACCAAACATGGCATCAATAAGTTTGTGGGCGGCGGCGGGAGTATCAGCTTGCTCAGCTGCTTTACCCTTGGCCGGCCAGCTAGCCTTCACGTATACGGGCCACTCTTGATGCGATTCAATGTACATATGAGCAGTACTTGCGTCGGTGAAATCATTATAGGCAGCGGTTGCCACACCAGCCTCTTGCATTAGTAGCTTTGCAAATTTTTTTGAGCTTTCAAGCTGGGCAGAACCTTTGTCAGCGCCCCACGTGGCTACGCCAGCCTCCATAAGGGAATCTACAAGTCCGGCAGCGAGCCAATGATCCTGCGAAACAACAGCGAGGTCGATATTTTCGTCCGTTGCATAGCGTGTTAATGCTTTGCAGTCGACTTCGATGTCATTGGTGAGTATGGAGCTGACATCGTGTGCATTGAGGTCTTCAGGTAGTTGCTTTGTTGCTGCAAGTGATCCTATACGACTCGCCTGTGCGAGCTTCCATGTAATCGCATGTTCACGCCCGCCATCACCGACAACCATGACGTTGATAGTATCCAGCTCTTCTAATCGCTCGTAATTCAATGATGGCTGCATACTCTGTATAGTGACATAATACTATGAAACAAACCAAGCATAAGTACAGTAGTGGTAAGATATCTGTAATGATTAGTCTACAAACGTTCCGACGCAAGGATACTCTACTTGCACTCATGATTATTATCGTTGCAGTGCTTACTTCGTGGCTGCTCCTATCAAGGCAAGAAACTGTGAAATATGGCGCATCTAGACCGGATTGTGCTGCGGATTTTCGCTGTAATGCCGAATACTACGCTCGGCTAACATACCGTAGTGATCCTGCAACTGCGTTTATCGACATTCGCAAGGCGTACGACGGGGATAGCAACGTGAAGGCCCAGTGCCACCAATTAACGCATATTATTGGACGCACCGCTTTCGAGAAATATGGAGGGCTGAGTGGAGCCTTTGAACGAGGCGATAGCTTCTGTTGGTCAGGATTCCATCATGGAGCAGTAGAACAGGCGGTCGGTGATATGGGTATTGCGCAGATTAAGGCCGAAGCGAATGATTTATGTCGTGAGTTAGCCGAAAAGAATCGTTACTCATTCGACCACTTTAACTGCGTCCATGGATTGGGACATGGGTTTATGAGTATTGATGCCTACGAGTTACCAAGCGCGCTCAAAAGCTGTGAAATTTTGACCGATACATGGGAGCGCGATTCCTGCGCAGGTGGGGTGTTTATGGAAAATGTGATGGTGGCGTCACGAGAAAATGGCGTGAGTAAATACCTTAAAAAAGATGATTTACTCTATCCGTGCAATGGCATCGAAGAAACATTCATGCAGCAGTGCTATCTAATGCAATCCTCGTATATGTTGCAGCAGAACGGTTATAATTTTCGTGATACGTTTGCGCTTTGCCAGAAAGCGAACAGTGCCTATATCAATACATGTTTTCAGAGTATTGGACGTGATGCGTCGGGCAGTAGCGTAAGCGACGTGACGCTTACAAAAGAAAAATGCGATACCGCGCCAGACAGGGAAGCATTAAAATACTGTATGATGGGCGCAGTTAGAGACTTTGTGTCCTATTTCCACTCCGATACACAAGCACGCGAGTTGTGTAAGGCTTGGGGCGCGGAAATCGAGCAGCCGTGTAACGACGAAATTACAAATTATTATAGGGTGTTTTAGTATGAAAAAAATCTCTAAACCAATACTTCTGTCATGCGTTATTGCTGCGGTTGTCCTTATGCTGAGTGCAATTCGCTTACAACAAAATCGCGTAGATGTTGTTGAAGATTTTGATGTATCGAGCGTGTTGCCTCCGCCTGTTTCGCAGCCGGCATCGCCCAGCAAAGTTGTGAACGCATCGGAGCTGGCGACTAACGACGGCACAAATGGAAAGCCATGTTTTGTCGCAGTAGACGGAACAGCGTATGAAATTACGCAGGGTAAGCTTTGGAATAATGGCCAACACGATACAAGCGGTGGTCAAGCTATGTGCGGCAAAGACTTAAGTGAGGCTATGAAGGCATCGCCCCATGGCAAGTCAAAACTAACTGAGCTGAGCGTGATCGGCCAGTATCAACCGTAATGGGTGTCCGAATACACAGCTTTGGTTCGTTTGTTCCTCGTACGTTCGTATCAAGTACTGAGCTCGAGAATATATTGCGAAGCAAGAACCCTTCACTCAAAATTCCATCCGGCATACTTGAGACGATGACTGGAATTACGCGTCGCCCGATAGCAGACGACAACGATCAAGCGTCTGATTTAGCAGTGCGCGCTGCTGAAAGTAGTATTACGAAGTATGGCGGTAGATTGGAGGATATTGATTTACTTATATTTGCGAGCGCAAGCCAAGATGTCTCCGAGCCGGCTACAGCCAACATTGTCCAAACAAAACTCGGCCTTATGTGTCCAGCATTTGATGTTAAAAATGCCTGCAATAGTGTAATGAGTGCAATTGAGATTGCGACAGCTTTTGTGAATGCAGGCATGCACAAAAACATACTCATCGCGAGCGGCGAAATTCCAAGCCGAGTTGTCAGACATACGTTCGATGACAGGGATGACTTTAAGCAGTCGTTTCCGAGCCTCACTCTTGGTGATGCGGGCGGGTCTCTGCTGGTCAGTTATGATGAGCAATCAAACGTGCATTACCAAAAAAGCTACACCTACGGCGAGCACTGGAAATTGGCGGCGTTCATCGAGGGCGGCTCTATGCAAGCTTCAACCAGTGACGGGATTAAGTTTGTTGGTGACGGAACCGCACTCAAGAATGCGTTCTTAAGTCTGGGCGATAGTATTGTTCGCGAGGCTTTATCGTCAGTTGGCTGGGATATGGACGATATAGATCAGCTATTTATACATCAGGTCGCAGCAGGATTCACTGCCGAGACTTTGCAGTTGATTGGCGTTCCAGCCGACAAAACATATGCCACAGTTGAGAAGCAAGGAAATCTCGCGTCAGCTAGTTTGCCTATTGCTATCACGCAGGCACTTGATGACGGAACAGTTCGCGTAGGCGACAAGGTAATGGTGATTGGGCTCGCAAGCGGTATAAATGTATCAGTATTACTGCTCACCATTTAGTCGTGAACGATACTCATCGGCAATTTTTTTGCGGTTTAGTTTCAAAGTATGAGTACGTTGCAATGAAGCAGGGTGGATATTATGGACTGCCCGAATACGGACACTACTAGGAAGTTTAGATAAAACGTACCGACGTACATTTTCAATGTCTGCTGAGTTTTTGGCACGAATGAGTAGGTGCAAGTCATCTCCCTCAGTAACCGCCACACTCTCTTCCACTCCTGGGTGAGAATCAGTGATATTTTCTATGTCCTCCAGGAATAACTTGTCTCCATTTGGAAAGATAATCATGTTCTTTGTCCGTCCGGTAAGCACTATATGTCCATCTGCATTTACAACGGCCTGATCTTCAGTATTGAACCAGGTTTCGGTCCTCGATTTAGGCCAATAGCCAACAAATATACTAGGGCCGCTTACGAGAACTTCGTTGTGAGCGTTTAGTTTTAATCGAACGTTATGAAGTGGCTTCCCGACGCTGCCAGCTGGCCGTTTCGGATCTGTTGATATACTAAGAATTGGAGATGTTTCACTTAGGCCATAGCCGATAAGCGTATTGTAGCCAAGACCTTGAAAGAAGTGGTCGATAGGCTGCTCAAGCGGCGCACCTCCAATAACGATAGTGTGTAAATATGGTCCAATGCCAGCATGAACTTTTTTAAACAACAGTCGCCTCGTTCGAATCGGGAGATTGCGTGCACGGAGCACCATCAATGTAAAAATTGATCTTCTGCTAGGCGAAACTTTACGTAGAATTCCTGAACGCAACATGTGCAGCAAGCGTGGCACAGCAACAAGCATCGTTACTGAATACTGCTTCATCGTGTCCGTAAGCTTGGCTGCTGTAATTTCCGGAAGGTAGACAATTGACGCGCCAGCATGTAGCGGCATGAAGAGTCCGCACATTTGTTCGTATGCATGTGCGAGTGGTAGTACCGAGAGAAATACCTCTGAACTATCAACAGAGTATATTTTTTCAGCTGCAGCAAGATTAGCAAGAATGTTTTGTTGTGACAGCGTAACGCCTTTCGGTTCAGACCATGTTCCTGAAGTAAGGAGTATTTCGGCGATGGGCGGCTTCTTGCTGCGTGGCTGGATAAAACTACGTTCGGTTTTTCTCAGCAGCTGATGCGGCGTGGCGATAGGAGTATCAAGAGCGAGCCTATGTTGAGAGACTATTAGCCTCGGTTTTGTTTTTTTGATCATACTTCTCACAAGGTCCATGCTTGCCCTAGTATCGACTGGAACGACGATAATATGTGCGAGTTGAGCTGCAAGAAATATGGGCACCCACGCAATACCAGGCACATCATAAAGTACTATTCTTTCACCCGGTTTGAGTCCTCTCTCTTGAAGCGAGGCAGCCACCATTCGTGTTTGCGAAACAAGCTGCGTGTAGGACAGTGATTTTGCAGTGTTTGCGTCGACTAAGGCGCGCTTGTTACCATGTCTTTCAAGTTGATCGATAAAGTCTGCAAATGTCTTCATGGTTTTACTCATCGAACGTCTACCGTTTTAGGTTTTAGCTTTCTGTCCCAATACCACAGCAATATTCCGATATAGCCGAAGGCTTTTACCTTGCGAATTGAGCCATGGATAATTACATCGCGCGCAAAATGAGCTTGCTTTCGAGGAATTAGTCGACAGACACGTAAATGCAATTCGAGGTCTTCATCTACGGTATCAATGCTTGTTCTCGGAAAACCGCCGGCCTCAATATACAACTTGGCGTCTATCGCCATGTTGAGTCCGGCGATCATAAACATGGGGTATTTATGCTCAGGGCTTCTATGGAGATATCGCGGTGCTCTCTCAGAAATAATAATTAGTATCGGAATGATGATTCCATCCCACCAGCGATAATTTTTCTCGTCTTTACGAGGCTTCAGTTTGCCACCGATAATACGTGCTCCTGCTTTGAAATGATTCTTTATCTGCGCCACCCAATCTGCTTGCGGCATGGCATCCGCGTCGGTACGCGCTATATGTGTGGCTCCATGCTTAATAGCGTAGCGGAATCCCGTATCGGCAGCGGCGCCGGTGCCTTTTTGTTTTTCCGATATCAGTACAGCGTGTAGTTTGGGGTGCGCTTTCAAAAAGTCCTTTACGATCCTAGGCGACCCATCAGTGCTGGCGTTATTGACGAGAACCATGTTGAATGACATATCACTCTGGCGGGTAAGTGCAGTTAAGCAGGACTCTATGAGACGCTCTTCGTTATAAAATGGAATTACTACCCAAAGTTGCATGATCTATCCTAAGCTTATACGTATGAATGCGCTACTCTCTATAACAAAACAGAGCACGACCAATCCCTTTGCATGTTTGCGAAGTCGCGCGCTTCGCTCTATTGCGTCTGGTGAAACTAGTATATCGCATAGCGGCCATTGGTTGGTCGGCACAAGCGCAGATAATGTTAGCGGTGTTGATACAGAACAATTATCGTACCGACATAAAAGTTTCGCTCGCTTTGTTGCAAGTGAGAGCGAATACGAGGTACTTGGAACTTTGTGGTCGACTAGCCAGCTTCCGGAAATATGGGCCTGGTCAATTAAGGAGGCCTGCTTTAAATGTGGGCAGGGTGGTTATGAGCCAAGTGATTTTACTATAGTGAGCGCACGTGACGATGTTGTGTTTGTTCAAAGTGGTTCTCAAAGCTTTCGCGTTGTGGTCAGCACGCTTATGTCTGGGTACACGCTTGCAATTGCGTTTGCCGTCTCTGGCTAGATACTGACATAATGTCGCCATGAATGAATCAGACTTACTACATACCCTGCGCGAGCTGTTCGATGTACCATCAGACATTAAGCCCGCAACGGATCTTCGCGAATATATCAAGGACTCAATTGATGTCGGCGAATTGGTGGCAACATTAAACGAGTCATATCAGCTTGATCTAAAGCTCATAGATTTTAAAGAAGTCTACACATATGCAGACCTGAAAGCTTTACTGGTGACATCATGAAGCTATCTACTAGATATCACGAAACCATGGTGTACGTGGCCAACCGTCCGTTACAATTTGCTATCGCAAGACTAATGCGCTTCTCCGCTTCTACGTATTTGCCCTTCGTAAAAACGTACTTCATCAATGATCCGATTCTCGGCAAAGCAGTCTTAAAGGACACTGATAACTTTAGCTCTAGCCATACAGGAAGTATCGGCGAGCTAACATCGCACATAATGGGTAAGACATCGAAGGCATTGTTCAATATGAAAGGCGATGAGCATCATGAACTTAAATTTAAATTGCTTGATATTTTTCAGCCTGAATATATCGACCAGATGGTGGCAGAGGCGCTGGGGTATGAGGTAGATGAGCTACAAAAGCGCATCAAGAAAGGCGAGACGGTTGATCTATGTGTATTTATTAAACGATGCACAAGTCGTGTGACCTGTCACATGCTAGGTATCCGTAGCGATGATGCAGACTTTGACGAAATGTTGCTGCATGTCGCCAAACTTAGCGACGATCTGACATCGATGATTAGTATCTCGTCCAGCAATCTGTCACAAAAGCAGATCAAACGAGGCAAGGCTATCTATAAAGAATTCTGTAAGGTAATCAAGAAATATTATGATCTTGATGATTATCCTGATTCATGTGTAATTGCAAAATTAAAACAGCGTGGGTTTGATTTCAATGAAGCTAAGGCACTGCTGGTCACGCTCATTATGGCTGGCACCGAGACTGTGTCTTCAGCGCTGCCAAGAATCATCAATATTTTCATAGAAGAAGATTTGTGGCCGACACTTAAAAAGCGCCCCAAGAAACTAGAAGACGCGATTAACGAGGGCTTACGATTCACGTCGCCATCACCATTGGCGGTACACAGTGTAGTGAAAGATAACACGACAATGGGACGACGCTTTAAAGGCGATCGACGCGCATTGATAGTACTTATCAATATTCTTCGTGATAATAGATTTTATCCCAACGCGTATACGATAGATATCGATCGAGTGCAGAACCCAGAATACAGATACTTTTGGTTTGGAGCGGGTCCGCATTTTTGTCTCGGCTCAGAATTGGCAAAGAAAGAACTTCGCACAATAATTGGCATGTTGCTAAAAATAAAAGGCCAGCCCGTTGTGGTGAAGAGACGGTATGCACGAGGCACAAGTTTCCCGGGTTACAAAGAACTCAGTGTCAGATTTTCTTAAGCCATCGATCCATACGATCGATAATAGCTTGAGGGTTGTCCTCTTGTAGGAAGTGGCCGGCATGAGGAATGACCGCAGAGGTTGCGTTAGGAATTTTTGAAGCAGCAGACAGAAATTTTTTGACCTGGAAAATAGGATCGTGGTCACTAACGAGGAGTAGTTTAGGGCATGTTGACTCTAAAAGGTACCGATCAATTGTCTGCTGTATGTCCAGTTGTTCTTTCGTTGGTTTTTTACTTGGAATCTGGGTAGGTAGTACCCACACCGCTAAACGATGCTCAGGTTTACGATGGGGATAGTTATAGGCTGCACGAATGGCACGGCTGGGTCGGGTTCTGAATCCAAAGGCAAATGCCACTTTGCGAAAAAGATCGAGTCGTATTGATAAGAACTTCGCGGTAGTACTTTTTAGAAAGCGACGACCCGGCTGGTTGATTAAGGTGAGTCCAGGTAAGTATGTATTCATCAGTACGATCCCTTTAGTGGCGGTCTTAAAGTGACTGGCGAGAAGGGTGCAAATTGGCCCGCCCCAGTCTTGTCCAACAAAGACTAGATCAGAAAGATTTAACGATGTTAGTAATAAGGCGACATTAGAAACCTGAGTAGTGACTTGGTAGGCTTCTGGATCAGTTGGTTTGTCAGATAATCCATAGCCGATAAGATCGACTGCGATTACACGATGTGTTTTACGGTATTTTACTAGGAGATGTCGATAAAGGTATGACCAGGTTGGGTTACCGTGTATGAATACGATTGTGGTTTGCGAGCGTGGACCATCATCTATATAGCGCAACACTCCATTGGTAGTTTGAAAACTTTTATAGGCAAAGCGCCTCTGAAATCTCGTGCTTTCTGATAGTTGTGCCATACTATTTCACAGTATCATGCCATCAAGTCCACTCATCAAACTATTGGAACAACACCAGAGCCTAGAACGCCTCGCGGTGCGTGAAGTTGCAGGTAAGTCCATCTCGTACAAACACCTCTATCAGCGCGCCCGTGCATTTTCTGCAGGACTAGTTGCCAATGGTTTCAAAACTAACGATCGAGTTTTATTGTTAGTTAAGCCTGGGGTTGATGCCACAGTTGCAGTTATCGGCGTGCTTCTGTCTGGAGGGTGTGTAGTAGTTGCGGATCCGGGGACAGGCAGAGAACTATTCGCTCGCCGTGTGCAGGCAGCACGTCCGCAATGGACAATAATCGATAGTCGGCTTGCATATTTGGCAAAAAAACCGAGCCTACTCGCACTGTCTCGGAGACTCGATGCAACAATCCCAGATATCGTCATGAAAGACCTGCCGAAATGTATATATTCGGGCAAAGCTCCAAAAGGTTCGCTAAGTAGGCATGCAATTGAGAACCAAGGAGTTGTGTATGAGGCATGTAAAATTTCGCCAGCAAATATTGGGTTGATTGTCTTCACTTCAGGAACAACATCCGAACCAAAAGGCGTGCAGCTCACACACAAGAATATCGCTGCAAGTCTAGAGCTTGTTAAGAAGATGCTTATTAGTGATAGCCCGACACTGTATACAAATCAGCCGTATTTTTTGCTACTTGGGATCGGAGTAGGAGCAAGCGTTATTATTAATGCCAAACCCTTCACGCCAAAACGATTTTTAGCCGACAGCAAAGCCTATAGTCCGAACGTGATCTTTGGGCCGCCTGGAGAGTTTTTGCCACTCATTGAGTACTGCAAGAAGACAAAACAGCGATTCCCGAGTTCATACCTTCAGGTTCTATTCGGGTCCGCGCCGATCACGAAAGCCTTCTTAAAGAACTTCTACTCGATTGCAAATAAATCGCTAACGACAACATGCATGTATGGTATGACCGAGGCGATTCCTATTGCTGTTGTTGATGGTAGAGAGAAAATCCAAAACACTGAGGAAGGAGATTTTCTTGGCGAATTAGTCTCTGGGATTAAAGCTACGCTCGGAAAGGACGGTGAGCTGTTTGTGCAAGGACCGAATGTAATGAAGAGCTATATCGGACAGCCGCCACGCAGCTTTATCGCTACAGGCGATATTGTTTCGCGACAAGGCAACAGGCTGTTTTTGCTCAGTCGCAAAAAAGACATGATTCTGAGGCGCTCGTATAATATTTATCCTGGCTTATATGAAACGACAATTGGTCGTATTCCCGGCGTAATAGACTGTGCGCTCATAGGTGTCTTTAGTGAAGAGCTGCAAGATGAGCAGATTATTTTGGTTGTCGAAACTGCGCAAGGCAGCAATTTAGACGAGAGAACACTGCGTAGAAAATTGATCGCCGGACCGTACAGCATTGATGCTCAGGCGTTGCCGGATCGAATTGTGTTCCGAAAACTGCCGCGATCTGGTCGTCAGTCGAAAATCGACAAACAACGTTTGAGGAATGAAGAGAAATGAAGCGAGCGATTGTAACAGGAGCCTCAGGTTTCATTGGTGGGCATATTGCACGGTCATTCGTTAAAAGTGGTTATGAAGTATGGGGGTTGAGTCGGAGGTCATTGCCTAAGACTACACATCTACACGACGTGCATTGGGATATGACTAAACCAGAGTTAATAGAATCGCTTCCTTCGGGCGCGGTATTCATTCACTCAGCAGCACTAGCTGACCTCGATGCGCAGATAAATGCAGCTGAAGCGTCAAATTATCGGGGCACCCAACATGCTTATCAACTGGCGGTAGATGCAGGGGCTTCGCATTTTGTGTTTATTAGTAGCGCAAGCGTGTATAGATCAGATACAAGTAAACATCGAGTAAGCGAAGATTTTGAGCTAAACACAAAGACAGGAAATCCTTACGCTCGAACAAAAGTCATGGCCGAGCAATGGCTGAGAAAACAAACAGAAATTCCTGTAACTATTTTGCGGCCACATGTTGTTTATGGACCGGGTGACACGAGCGTGCTTAAAGAACTTGAAAATCGAGTGCGTGCTGGCAGGATACTATTGCCTGTTAATGGCGCGCACGAGATATCTGTTACTCACGTGGGTAATCTTGTAGAGTCTGTGAGATTTGTTAGCCAAAATAAAAAGGGGTTGTATCCAAGAGTATTCAATATTGCCGATGAACCTGTCGTAGACTCAGTGCGCTTCATTGCGCACTACCTGGCTTGTGCGCATGAGCATATTAGGATTGTTCGCTTGCCGCTCAAGCCGACGCTATTTCTCGCCGCAGTACTCGAAAAACTCGCCTTAGCTACGCGCACCAAACCTTATGTTACGCGTGATATTGTCCGTCAACTAAATCACGATTCGTCGATAGATATTTCCGCTATTTCTCGCGCCGGGTATACGCAAAAATATACACTTGAGCAAGGACTCGCTGATACGAAAAAATGGATGTCGAGCTTTGATAGCGCAAATGACTTTAGACGATCTGTTACGAACGATGTTTGGCCGGGATCTTACGGTGATTTTGTGTATTAGCTTCGTTTTGCGAAGAGACGATATGTCGAAATAATAGACTTGTCAGTATAAATAGTGCCAGTAGTACCGATGCTGTAGAGATGCTGCGGATTGCTTTTTCGGCTGCGCCGATCGCCGCGCCAAATTCGTATCCAATTATAAATAATATAAGGGCCTTACCGATCGCAGTCGGAACGCTAATTCCAACGAAGCGACGGAGCGTCATTCTTGTATAACCGGCAAGCAAAATTGCAGAAACCGCCAATCCGTCAGTAAGCTTTGCAATCACAATTGCTTTCGTACCATGCTTTTTATAGAGCACTTCAAATTTATCAAGCATGCGCGATTGTAGCCCTACCAGTTTGCCTAGCCACGTTGGACGCAACTTCTGGGCGTGTCTTCCGATATAGAAGTAGCCTATATCACTTACTATGTCCCCGAGAATCATGACGCAAAGTGCGATTACGAAGTGCAGCTGCCCAACTCTTGCAATAAAACCTGCCACCATCGTGATAACAGATCCCTCGAGAATATTTAATCCAAATAGTACGAGGTATTGCAGTACGATAGGCAGCGTCGAGAGGTATGTCTGGAGCGACTGTGAATCGATACTCATATGCTTCGAATTCTACAGTATACTAAGGGGCGATACGTGAACTTTTTAAATTATGCCAACACAATCCAACTCCACTAAACAACACTACATAGGCAGCAGCGGTGTATTGAATCTCATCCGAGATCGGTCAAAGAACCTCAAAACACCCAAAAACTTAAAACTAGCACTTGTCGTGGAGGGCGGTGGTTTCAAAGGCATTTACACAGGTGCAATGCTCGCCGAGCTGGAAGCCTCTGGTATATCACCGAGCATTTTTGATTTCATCGTTGGTTCCTCCGCCGGCAGTTTCAATGCTGCATATTATATTGCAGGACAAGCGCAAAAAGGGGTCTGTGTTTATGCTGATCATTTACACCAAAATAAGTTTCTGAACTACATGGGTTGGTTGCAGGGTAGACCGATCATGAATCTAGATGTACTTTTCTCAATCACCTCAAATGCGGTGCCGTTAAATTGGCGGCGAGTTGTGAATGCTAGGAAATTGTATGTAGTGGCAACCGAACCGCATAGTAGTCGACCGCATCTGCTAGGTCCTGCTACAACACAGTCTGAATTACTTGAACATGTCAGGCTATCTGCGCATGTACCATACATATCAGGCAAATTACCTCGTCGAGCTGAAGGACCTTTGTTTGACGGTAGTTTCTTGGCGCCACTTCCAATCGAACAAGCAGCTGACCTTGGCGCTACGCATGTGCTTGCATTGTCCACGCGACAGCTCAACTCTTGGCGCAGCTGCCTGAAGTCAACTGAAAAAATTGCACTTAAAGCTGTTGGTCGACGCTATCCAAACTTCGAAAAAGCGATTAATGATCACGTTGCGCTGAATCCCTATCGAGTACAGCGTCATTTGAAGGCTATGACAGGCAGCAGCTCATCGATGTCATTATGTGTAGTGGATAGTCCCAGTACACCGAAGGTGCGTCGTACTGAGAATCGTACAACGGTGTTACGTCAAGCACTTGAAGCAGGGCGAGAATCCATGCGCCTTATTCTCGATGCTCGCTAAGGTTTGTTCTGCAGCTCTTCTATGCGTCCGTGTCCGAGTCCGAAATGATGCGCCACTTCGTGCCATACCGTCCTTCGCACGCGAGCCCTAATTACTTCGGGAGAGTCAGATATTGATTCGAGAGGATGTTTGAATATCGTGATTTTGTCGGGAAGTACAAGATTATAATTCATACCACGCGCGGTTAGCGGTATACCCTCGTACAGTCCGAAAAGTGTCTGATGGTTACTCAGTCTGAGTTTGGCGCGCTGCTCCTCTGTTGGGTTGTCTTCAATGATGAAAGCCACATTTCTCATCGCACTTAAATACTTTTCAGGTAAAGAGTCGATCGACTCTGATACCCAGCGTTCGAATTCTTTATTGTCGATCGTAGCCATGAATCGATGATATCAGCAAGAGATGCTTATGCTACTATGAAACAAACAAAGTAAAGGTGTGACCACTTGGCGAAGCCCGGCTCTAATTACCCTTCAGAAAAACATCCGATTGGTGGCGAAGTACATCACGCGCATAAGCGTCGTGGGAGAAGGCTGCGATGGTTGCTATGGCTTTTTGTTCTGAGTGCCTTTGTTCTGGGCGGTCTTGTGGGATGGAAACTGAAAGATTTACGGTCTCAGGGTCGCGACGCCAAAGTCGCAATTGGCAAGATCGTTAATCTTCGATCTGTTAATCAGTCACAGCGTTCAATCTCATCAAACTATGGCTTTAATGTCTCATATGACAGTGACCTAATTGAGGCTGAGGCGACACTACTCGAGGGAGACAAGCAAGTAGCCGTGCCCCAGGATAGCATTCAGCCTTCAGCTGATTATCTTAGGCTGTTGTTTTACCCAAGAAGTATTGCAACTCCAACAGGTAATTTTCATTTTTCTGAGCTGGAACTTGCAACCGACACTAATCCAAGCTTCTTTGCGCAAAGTAAGGTTGTATACGGAAATGATCTGAGTGACATAGAGCTTGCTACGAAATATTTCGAACCAAAGGCGGCCGACAAAATAGTTCCAACTCTTTTGACTCTCAGCGAGGAAACAATAGGAGGTGTCGTTTATCGTAAGCTGACATACGAGATCATTGATAGTCATTTTGTAACTACGAAGCAAACGCTCGTGCAATACATAACAGTCCAGAACGGCCTGCCGTATCTATTTAAGCTAACGACCACAAGTAAATCGAGTGAGGGTGAAATAGAGCATTTGAACGCAGTCCTTAAGTCGGTAACATTCTCTAAACCTACTAAGACGACCGAAACAACATCTATCGGCGGCTCTGTGTCACTTGCCTCGTCTGATACGCCTGAAGGGCTTGTGAACGTACCAAGCTCACTGTCTGGCGAGACAGCGCTGCGAATTGTCGCTAAGGCGCAGCCGGCCGTAGTGCGTATCGCAAGCATTAACTGTATGGATCTAGAGATAAAAAAACCAAACAAGCAGCCAGGGATGACTATAAAAAACGCTTGCGGTGTTGTTACTGGCAGCGGCTCGATAGTTAGTCGCGATGGTTATATAAGTACAAACGGTCATGTAGTAAAGGTGAAGCCAAACGAAGCATTCAGTACTTACATTGGACTCGCTACCCAGTCTCAGGACTTTGAGCCACTAAAATTGTACTTACGCTATTTGGTTGATGCTGGCATCATGAGTGCCGATCAGATTAACGGATTACTCGATGCGTTAAATGCCGGCGATGAGACCGCTGGCGAAAAGTTATTGCTAGCTGCCGAGAGTATTCCCGCCGACAATATAGTTGCCACCAATGAGCAGAATAACTACGCTATTCAACTTGGTGACAAACCAGTAAAACCTAAGCTTGCTGGTACTAAAGCGGAGTTTGATTACTCCGATACTATCGTAAAAGCTGACTTGGTAGATTATGATTTTGATCCCAATTCCGCAGTTGCTGGCAAGCAAGATCTTAGCGAAGCAAAAACTTCTGATGTAGCAGTACTGAAAATAGTGTCAGGCGATTACCCAACAATAAAGCTTGGTTCAATTGATAGACTCGCACTCGATTCGCTTATAACAGCCATTGGGTTCCCAGCCTTCGTTGATGGTGGACTTCAAACAACAAAGACAAAAACGTTTCCGTCTGCGACACAAGGCTCAGTGCTGCAAATCGCCTCAGATTCAACAGTAGGCGATAGAAAGATTGTTCTCGCGAGTCTGCCAATTGCACAGGGTAATAGTGGGGGGCCTGCATTAGATGCTGAGGGTAAACAAGTCGGCCTTACGACGTATAGTACAGAATCTGCCGATCCAGAAGCAGGCATATCTAAGTTCTCAACTGGAGGAATTCTACGAGATATCGCTGACTACAAAGCGCTGCTAAGCAAGAACGGAATTGTTCTGAATGCCGATAGTGAAATTAGTAATATCTGGGATACGGCAATAAACGATTTTGCACAAGCTCATTATAAGGACGCCGTAGAAAACTTTGCTCTCGTGAAGCAGAAATACCCAGCCAACTATCTAGCTCAGCCATTTATCGATCTTTCGAACGCCAAAATTGCGAGCGGACTTGATGCTTCGCCGTCTGATTCGTATGTTTCATATTTGCTTGGTGCGACTGGTGTCGTGACATTCGCAGCGTGTGTCATTGGTGTTATGCTCGTTTTGCACGCTCGTCGCGGTACGCGATTATTCGTGCAGCAACATATGCCCGTTGGCGATGTTCCTGTAATGCCATATGTAGCACCGGCTGTAGTAGCTCCACAGCAAGTGTTGCCGCAACAGCCGACTCAGCAATATGTTGCCCAGCCGGTATACGCGCCACCACCAACCCAACAGCCAGCACCAGTCGTTCAGACTATAGAAGGAATAAACTCGCCAAGCCAACCGGGTCAGGTAGTTAGTCCGACCCGGCCACCTCAGCAAAATGCTCCGTAATTTAGACGGAAGTGTTACGACTGCCCGTGAGCAGGTCGTATAAAAATACGACAAGTGCTATGACTAGTACGAGATGTATAAGTCCGCCGCCGATCTTACCGATAAAGCCCAATAGCCATAACACTAAAAGTACGATTGCTATGAGTCGAAACATATATATCTCCTTAATTACGATAACAGTATTACGCCAAACGTAATGGCTTGCTGTAAGTAATTTTACCGAAGCTATATTTCGGAGATGTCACGGCCAATATAATCCAGTTTCCATGCTCCGTCAGTATGACTAATCAGCGTGACGGATGTATTCGGTACAACGGTCTCATATGTTTGTTGTCTGTCCCAGTTCTCTAGGTATGAGACGAGACAGCGTATAGCCATGCCGTGGCCGAACACAAAAACGGTATGTGGTTCTTCTGGTTTGTGATCGGCAAATGCGGGTACGAGCCATTCGTGATATTTACGGAGTCCTACTTCGTTCATCGACTCACCGTTTGGAGCTTTAAAGTCTTTACCTGCTGCCTCAATGTCCTTTATTCGCTCTAACGTATATATGGCATCGCGTTTTTTGCCAACCCAGTCACCTTGACTCATTTCTTGTAATGCCTCTGATATGACCGGCTTTGTTTCAATCCCGGCTTCGGCCAGAGAAATTCTGGCGGTTTCCATAGTTCTCAAAGCGGGCGATGCAAAAATGCGATCAGGTCTCAGCCCTGTCTCGAGCAATATGCGTCCCAGTCGCTGTGCTTGGGCGACACCTACATCTGAGAGTGGTGATTCGTTGCTTCGCCCTCCGATTATGTCAGGTTGTGTATTAGCAACCGACTCAGCATGACGAAAGAAATATATTCGTAAGTTAGCGTTGTCCATACACCAAGTATAACAGCATTACTAAAATGGTGTTTCGTTAGATTCCTTACAGCAGCAACTCACAGCTAGATCTAGGATAGAAACGTTACTAATCACTAAGGAGGACACAATGGCAGACAAATTAACCGACAAAGCAAAAGCTAAGATGGATGAGATGGAAATTAAAGGCGCAGAGTTAAAGGGTCGTCTAAAGCAGAAGTTGGAGGACAGCAAAAAAGAATAGGAGCGAGATTATGGACGAGGATCCCAAAGAAGATCAGCCATTACAGCATGGTTAAGCGAGTATACTTATTGGTATGAGCGCATCGTCTGAATCGATTGTATTGGGAGGAGGCTGCTTCTGGTGTTTAGAAGCAGCCTTTCAGTTAATTAATGGAGTAAGCTCCGTGGTTTCGGGCTACGCCGGTGGCACGGTACCACATCCAACCTATGCAGATGTATGTAGCGGCACAACTGGGCATGCCGAGGTTGTGCGCGTTACATTTAACACATCACAAATAACACTCGCGGACATCTTAGATATTTTCTGGGCTATTCACGACCCTACAACCCCGAACCAGCAAGGTAATGACAAAGGTACAGAGTATCGATCGATTATTCTTTACGAGAACGAACTGCAGGCTTCAGTGATACGCAAATCAGTTGAGGCCGTCGCAAAACTATGGAGCAATCCTATCGTTACCGAAATCAAGAGACTCGATGTTTTTTATGAGGCTGAGGCATATCACCAAAATTATTTCGTATCCCACCCCGAACAGGCGTACTGCCAG
>CAZNVG010000003.1:65562-88323 GCA_964576475.1 uncultured Candidatus Saccharibacteria bacterium
TTATGAAGCTTCGGCAAAAGTTCCAAGAACGTTTAAAGTCTCCTACGTAATTGCGATGTCTGGTTCAAGTGTTTGCTCGTTGAGGACATGCACTATGTAGCCGATACGACTCGGGACAAGTTTCCTTGCCAGCCACCCAGGGCGCACAATTATTCGGTTTTCTATCAGTGAAACCTTAACAATACTTCCCGAAATTTTTGTGGGATGTTTTTTACCTATTTGGTGTTGGCCGGTTTTAGAGTGAGCAAATACTACGTCGATTGACTGTGTGCCTATCGCAGTAAACTGATATTTTTTTCCTGTAAATGCAGCCTCTGCTTCATGCTGTAGGGTTGCTATGTGTTCGGAACTTTTGTGTTCTAGCTGGGAAGATTGTACTTGCTTGAGATGCGCATCAAGACTTTGACGCGCCAGTGCATCCATATTGTTTTGATCCAAGTCCTGGGGTTTTGTGTACAGCTGATTGCTCGGTGTGATTGCTATTGTATCGACAATGGTCTCATGAGCGACTTTGGCATGATGCTTTGCAGTCTCAGACAGAACAAGGGTGTTGATTGCGTCTTCGAAGTACTCAATGAGTTTATGTTTTGTTGCAGTAGCCATTAGCTATATCTTAGCAAGTATTATCTTAAATATCAGAATAAAGGCGTATACTGATTTGTGATAAACGGAGTGTTTCATGAATCACGAAAGACTACTAGATCTCGGTGAAGTTTGCGCGCCTCTACAGCAACAGAAAGATGCAATAGCTGCTGCTCGTGAACGATATGAGAGCGAACTGAGTTCGTTACAAGATAATGTCGAAATGCGCGAGGCGGAGTTCGATCAGGTAAGAGACGATGCAAGGACAATGTTGCGCCAAGAGTCATTTGAAGATATGCGAGGTTGGCATATCCGATTTCAGGAAGTGCGCAGAGCACTGGCGACGCTAAATCCGGAGCGTCGATATATAACGTCTGAGTATAACCAACTGCCTATGCTGCAGGTGGCGAGTGATGCTAAAGGCAGTTTGTTCCTTTCACTTCATTATGGAGCCGAAGATCCCTCGCTCCCAGACGATGCGCACTACGATAGCTACGTCAGAGAGGAGTACATTTCCGCACACTATAGTTGGCTGGGCGCCGATACAGAGCAAGACACTAAGCGAGCAATAGATGTGCTGACGGTGACTGTTTCCAGAAAGGGGCAAAATGGGATACATACAGGTCTTTACGATCGCGTACGAGGCATATATGGAAAAGGCTATGTATCTTCTCAAAATCTTGAGGATATAGAAGTTATCGATGCTGAACTACTACCAGAAGTAGAGGAAAGTCTCGAACTCTATATAGGTGCTTTCGATAAACAGACGCCCGGGCAGGCCGGCGAAAAGGGCTTCAGCCCAGAGTCAATCGAAACACTGACCTATCTACACTCTCTAACAACTGATGAGATGATTGCACACGGCTTTCCATCTGTCATAGTTGATCGGTCACGAGGACTCTAAAAACTCATAATCCTCAAGCTTGCCTAATTGTTTCGCTTGATCGATACTAATACGAGTAACAGGGGTTTTATGGTATGAGTGAAGTCCAAACTTGGGGATTAATTGGATATGGAAATATTGGTCGAGAAGTTGTTCGGCAGTTAGGTCAGCCTGAAGTAGCTGAGCGTCTAAATTTGTCTACGCTGCCAGAGTTTGTTGTGCGCAGTAGTGGCATAATGAAGCCTGACGGAGAGACGCCAACCGATATTCCGACACTCGATTATCTAGACGAGCTTCCTGACGTGACGTTCATTGCCACTCCATCTAGTGACGATGGTGCCGAGGCCTATGACTATATATCGACAATCCTTCATGATGGCAAAACGGTAGTTACTGCTGAAAAGGGAGCGTTAGCGAATAGATTCAAAGACCTGAAAGAAAAGTCAGAGAATTTTGAGCGTCTAGGAATTAACGCGACGGTCGGCGGAGGAACTCGAATGCTTGGCGTTGCGAAAGAGTACGCCATGGACCCTGACAATATGCGTCAGATTCACCTAGCATTCAATGGGACACTAACCTCCATCTTTAGCGCCATCGCGCCCCCTGAAGGTTCGGGCATGTCTCTAGGGCAGGCGGTTCATCAAGCAGTGCAGCTCAACTATGCAGAGCCTGGTGCAGAGAGTCCATATGATGTTATTCGAGGTGAAGCTACTGGAGATATTCCTAAGAAAACTTCAATTTTCTTCAATAGCGTAGGTCTTGGTAATAATCCTGACAATCTACTCAGTACTCATGATTTGAGTTTTACACTTGGAGAACAAGATATCGCCAATGTGATAGAAGAAGCAAAGGTGCGACGGTTTATAGTCTCAATGTATCCGGAAAAGTTCTTACACAAAGCAGTTTCGTGTCCTGAGCAAGATATCATTGGCGGGTTTGAAGTGCACCATGAGGGCTGGTTAATTGTGGGAGGATTCAGACACCTGCATCGCAACCCACTGTTCCATACAATTGGCAATCTTACAGGACCTGGCAATGCGATGGTGATTGGACTAGGGCCGGATGAGACTGATGGCGTATACGCCGTAACGGGGCCAGGAGCAGGCGTTCGTCCGACGGTCAATACGATGATCGACGACTATGTGAAGCGTGCCAAAGTATAAGCATCTCGCTATACTAGTTGCATGACAGGTAGAACACATGATCTAGCGGCTGTAACGGCTTTAGCCGCGACTGTTGTCTTGCATCCGATCGGGGACATACGATTATCAACCGCTTGTATCGCACTGCTCGCCAATCAAATAGGCGGTATAATTCCTGACGTCGATCAACCAACCGCACCCTTCTGGCGTAACTTGCCGATTGGTAAAATATTTGGCCAGTTTTTTGGCAAAACATTAGGAGGACATAGGTTTCTCACGCATTCGCTGCTCGGCGTCGGCTTGCTAGGAGTTTTGTGTAAAGTTGTGCTTAATTTCTTAAATCCACTTATGCCAAATACAGATATAGGGTATGTATGGTGGGCCTTTATGATTGGTTTAATCTCTCACTTAATCATGGACAGTTTTACCGAAGAGGGTGTGCCATGGTTGCTCCCGCTACCAATCAAATTTGGTTTCCCTCCCATCAAGCGGATGAGAATTGTCACTGGCAAATGGTTCGAAAATCTCGTCATATTCCCCGTGCTGATCTTTGTGAATTTTTGGCTTATCGCAAGTCACTATGGCCAAATTCTTGGTTGGTTGCAGAATCGACTTGTTGGTTAGTATCCTCCATGTATTGACCGGTCGTGGATAATGAGTACATGAGAACTATATATGTCGTAGGAGTGCTGCTGTTGTGTCTTGTGGTGGTAATATTCACGAACGATAGCAAAGAGTCCGGCGCAAACATCGGCACAGACGTGTCGTGGCCAAACTGTAAGATTGAAAAACCTCAATATAACAAATGGGGTATTGTTGGCGTGACTGGCGGCAAGAGCTTTACGCCTAATCCATGTCTCAAGAAACAGCATGCGTGGTTCAATAGTGCCGACTTGTACATCAACACTGGCTATCCTGGAAACAGTTCAACGCGACGCTTTAGTTCAAGTCCGCTGCAGTGCGCCATAGAGGATGAGACCTGTCTCGCGTATAACTACGGCTATAATGCCGCCAAATATGCCGTTGAGTATGCAAAAAGTCAGTTTATAGGTGCGCCTCATTGGTGGCTCGATGTCGAGCTAGGAAATAGTTGGTCAGAGAATCCATCGGTGAATAGAGCAGCAATCCAAGGCGGGGCAGATGCAATTGTGTTTTATGAGCCACTGTCAAAGGTCGGGTATTATTCATATCCACCCCAGTGGAGTCGCATAACAAATGACTGGAAACCTGGAAATCCCGCTTGGGTGGCTACGCCGGAAACAGAGCTAAGCGCGGCAATTAGCTATTGCAAAGAGGACTCGTTTAGCGGCGGGCAGGTGTCTATGGTGCAATATGTCGACGGACTTGATCTAAATTTCGACTGTACTGGCAAGAGATAGCTTAGTCGCCCGCTGTTGGTTGTACGAGAGCATAGAGAAGCATTGCAATGATGAAAAAGAGTGCTGAGAAGAAAAATATTTCTCCATACAGTTCAACACGAAAGCCTTCGCCGTAGTTGCTATAGAAATACTTCGCCGCGGCTGTTGAATATGCGGCGGTCGAGAGCGATGCTGTGGCAAGCAACGTTGCACGGTTTCTAAAGCTCGCTGCAACAAGGAGCGGAATAGCGAAGAGCATCACAGATTTGCTCGCCATACCTCGCTGCGAATAGACATTAAGTCCAGCAAATACGATATCGATGACTATGATGATGTATGCAAGAACTTTGTGTGTGAGGTCTGAGCTGAATCTGGCTCGCGCGATGAACCATATAATTGTAAATAGTACCAGCATCGTACCGCTCATTATCCAGCGCCTCTCGATTGCTTCGTGTGTTAATAAATTCCACGAATCAAAAATTATGGTCGTCGCTGCAAAAGCTGCGACAAGATAAAAATGCAGACGTGCAGTTTTATGGGTTGAAATTTGAAACCAATTTGTTGGTGTAGTTTTTTTCTTGGGCATTTGTAAGTATTCAACCACGCTGCTTATGCTTATGTCAAAATAGCAATATTGACGCTATTATGCTGTAGAATAGCTAAATTATGTTTGAAACGAGTAGAGAGCGACCTCGATCTATCAGTGCCACACGTTATATGGCGGCTGCGATTTTATTGGTTAGCTGTACTGAGCAAAGGCTCGATTATACACAGCAATCCACGACGTCACGTCCTGACGCAATAGGCTCGCAGTGCCACTATAGGGGTCGACTGCCGGATCCTTTTTGCACACCTGGAGAAATAGACCCACGTGTTACCCAAGAAAATATATATCAAACAATATGCGTGTCGGGATACACAAGTACAGTACGGCCGTCGTCGAGTAAGATGCGACGCATGAAACTAGAAAGCATGGCTGAGTATGGTGTAGCGGAAAAAGACCCCGGCGACTTCGAGTACGATCACCTAATATCTCTGCAACTAGGAGGTTCCCCGTCAGACGAAAGAAATCTATGGCCAGAACC
This sequence comes from uncultured Candidatus Saccharibacteria bacterium, assembly GCA_964576475.1. Taxonomy (GTDB): domain Bacteria; phylum Patescibacteriota; class Saccharimonadia; order Saccharimonadales; family CAZNVG01; genus CAZNVG01. The sequence continues at coordinate 70,613 of CAZNVG010000003.1, forward strand.
AGACGATGCCCCCAATCCAAAGGACGCCATTGAGGGTAGGTTGCATGACTTGGTGTGCGAAGGTGAAATCTCATTAGCCGAAGCACAAGAGCGTATTGCTCAGAACTGGTTAACCGCACTAAGTGGATACTAGGACTTGAGTAGTTTGCTTACTTGTCGAATCAGTTGTTCGAGAGGAGGCAATACGAGCGATGAACGTTGATGAATAGCTGTAATTGGTCGCAGGATTTCGGACTGCCGGCTTAAGGGAAGTCGAATAAGCTCATAGCGGTCGAGATACTCGTGCACCATAAATTCCGGCAGCACTGCAACGCCACGTCCAGCAAGTGTCATTTTCAGAAGTATTTCTGGACTAGTTGAATAGAATGTCGGCTCGATTTTAAGATTTACTTCCAGCAATCGTTGTCGTATGAGCTGAAAACTGGTCGAGGACTGGTTGTAGCTTAAAAACTGCTTGATTGTACCCTCGTTGAGGTTGCTTGTTGATCTAGCTTGGATAGCCGGAGCACAAACTAATACCAGTTTTTCAGAGCCAACAGTAGTGCTAACTAGCTGATCCTTTAGCGGCAGTAACTGAGAAGTGACAAAAGCGGCGTCTAGCTCACCAATTTCCACAGCAGTAATTAATTCTGTTGAGTTGTGCACACTGATTGAGAGAGTGACGTCTCTTTCAAGTACTGCGAGTGCTTCTTCATTTGAAAATAGAACGTCACCAATACTATCAATCATGCCGACAGAAAGCGTGGGCTTCTCAGATGATATTGCCGAAAGTTGCAGCTTCAATAGGTCGCTACGACCCTTTAGTTCTTTAGCGGCATCATAGGCAAATTTTCCGGCTCGCGTAAGTTTAATGACTCGACCCTTCTGTTCCATGAGTTTTGCACCGAGCTCTTTCTCGAGCTTGCTCATGGCGACAGACAATGCCGGTTGGGAGATATGTAATAGCTCGGCAGCCTTGGTGTAGCTGCCGACGTCTACAAGACGAGAGAACTTATAGAGTCTATCTTCCATAACTAAATATTATAGAACAATAAGAAAATTATATTGGATGATTATAATAAACATTAGTAGTATGGATTGGATTGATTGAATTTAAGAGGAGAGCTCATGGTAAAAAGTCATAAAATAAAAGTAGCAATTATTGGTGTCGGTAATTGCGCATCTTCACTTATTCAAGGTATTCACTATTATCGCAACGCGAAGGACGACGCATTTGTACCGGGAGTTATGCATGTGAACTTCGGAGGTTATCACATCAAGGATATCGAGATAGTCGCTGTGTTTGATGTTAATAGCAATAAAGTCGGAAAAGATGTTGCTGAGGCAATCTATGCCGAGCCGAATAATACGGTTGTGTTTTCTAAGGTGCCGAAGCTTGGTGTTGTGGTCAGTAAAGGGCCTCGACTTGATGGGGTGAACAAGTATACGAGTGAGCTCGTGCCAGTAAACGAAGCACAAAAACCGGTTGATGTAGCAAAAGTTTTACGGAGCAGTGGCGCAGAAGTTGTGGTCAACTATCTTCCTGTAGGAAGCGAAGAGGCGACTAAGTTCTATGCATCGGAGGCAATTAAGGCTGGCTGTGGTTTCGTAAATTGTATACCAGTATTTCTAGCGAGCGATAAACAATGGGCGCAGAAATTTAAAAAGGCAGGGCTGCCTATTATCGGTGATGACATCAAGGCGCAAGTTGGCGCCACGATCACGCATCGGACGCTAGTGAATCTTTTTCTAGACAGGGGTATGAAGATCGAGAGAACGTATCAGCTCAACACTGGCGGCAATACTGATTTTCTGAACATGCTAGAACGAGAGCGACTTAGTAGTAAGAAGATATCGAAGACAGAAGCGGTACGTTCTCAGATTGAGGCGCGTGGACAGACAATTCTGGACGATGATATCCACGTGGGACCCTCAGATTATGTGCCGTGGCAAAAGGACAATAAAATATGTTTCTTGCGTATTGAGAGCAAACATTTTGGAGATGTACCCATGAATCTTGAGCTGCGTTTATCGGTTGAGGATTCGCCAAATTCTGCAGGTGTCGCCATAGATTCTATTCGATGTCTTAAGTTAGCATTGGATAATGGGTTGAGTGGTCCCATTATTGAGCCAGCTGCCTATTTCCAGAAACACCCGCCGAAGCAGATAGAGGATAGGACAGCTCGTCAAATGGTGGAGGACTATATTGTTGCGTATGGACGCTAACTAGACTTCAGCCGTCTTCCAGTCATCGCCGTAGTGTTTCTTTAGTCGAGCTCGAATAGAGCCAGGATGGCGACCAAACCTATGTGCAAGATCGTCAATTACTCTGTTTTTCTTATAAGCACTTAACAATGCTTCATCGTCCTCTTGTGACCATGGCGTAAATGCTCGGGGGTAGGTTTCACGCATTCGCACAAGTTTCTCGGACCAATCAGTTTTCTTTTTAGGCTTTGTGGGTGAATCTGCTCGAGTTTTCTCATCATACTGCCATTGAGTAATCGCATTGACAAAAACGTTAAGCGCCTGTGCGCTTGAAGCACGAAGTTCCTGATCAATATCACGGGCTTCCTGACTCGTTTTGAGCGCCATACCGTTAAGTCCATCAAGTATCAAGTGGTTTAGTCCACGAACACGTGAAAGCGCGACGTATCCCATGCCCTCAACAAAGGCCTTACTTAGGTCGATTCGTGCAGCATCCAAAGTCATGCCCTGGCTTTTGTGTACCGTGATGGCCCATGCGAGCCGAAGCGGAAGCTGGGTGAGGCTCGCACGCTTCTTGTCCCCGTCTCTTAGCTCCCACGTGTCAGGTTTGATAGTTACGCGTCTTCCGTCTCGTAATTCAACGATTGGGTAATCTGTTTCCTCGTCAAAGTCCACGACCTTACCAAGCGAGCCGTTTACGTATTTACGCTCCAAACTGTTTTTGATACACATGACAAGTGCGCCATGTTTAAGTTTGAGAGTTTCAGGCGCAAGACAAGAGCGTTTTAGCGTTTCAACATAGTTCTTCCCGCCACTACTCTCCATATAGTATTCATGGCTTTCTCCGCTTAGCTGCGCGAGATGCTCTGCGTTGATAGAGTCAACATCTGCATTGGTTGTAAGGAGCCTCGTACGAGTAGTGAAAGGATCGTCGAGAGCCTTACTGCGCGCTTGAAGCGAGTCAAGCTGTGAGCGCTTTAGCACACCAGCACGTATGCCATTGAGTATATCGTTGTAGGCTTGGTCGTCTGCCTGGCGATATTGCTGTTCAAGGTAGCAAACTGCGAATGTGCCTTCCTTCCAGGCTTTCGAATTGGTTATAAAACTGCCTTGCTTTGAGTCTCTACGATTAACTGGTGGTAGCTGAAAAAAATCACCACAGAGGATAACCTGAATACCCCCAAATGGGGCACTTGATTCGCGTGCAATTCGTAGCGCCTCATCGACAACGTCTAGTCTGAAATCATGCAACATACTAATCTCGTCGATGATTAAAATGTCGGCTTTGTTTATCAGTTCACGTCGCTGTTTGCTCAGTTTTTGGCCATATTTTTTTGGTAGCTCATCGTAGATACCGATACCGCTCCAGGCATGAATTGTTGTACCACTAAGGTGGGTGGCGGCAAGGCCGGTTGTTGCTGTCACTGCCACGTTCTTGCCATCGTTTCGTGCGCGACTAATAAAATGGTTCAGCAAGTATGTTTTACCGGTCCCAGCTGCGCCAGTAAGTAGCACGCTGGCCCCACCCTCTAATATCGCTAACGCCTCTGTTTGTGTCATGTAGTAAGTATAGACTAATAAGAACATAAAATTATAGTATTTACAAATACTGTAATTATGGTATGCTACCTCAGTCATGAAACGACAAAACCCGAACCAGTCATATTACGCAGCCACATCCATGGAGGATGTGATTGTTCGTAATGCCAGCCTATTTGGCGCGGTACTACGAAATGGCGTGTCGGGTGATGTTATGTAAACAAACATTTCTATAGATCCCCGATGCGCCTCCCTTGATAGGAGGCGTTTTTCGTTTCAAAAAGCACATTACTACTAGACTGCTGCCAAGGGAGGTGCTTCAGGGCTCTTTGGGAAGACCCAAATAGTTCGTACATTAATCATCTCAACAACATCATAGGAGAATAGTGTGAAACACTACACAAATAACGCCCGATGGCTGCAGCTTTTCGCGCCATTTCGCGCTCTTTCAATTAGTGCGGCATATTTGACGCCGTTCTTTTTGAGCAAGGGGATGAGTCAGGCGGAAATTTTTTCGCTCCAATCGATCTTCTCGTTGGCGTATGTATTATGGGAGATTCCCAGTGGCTATATCGCTGATAGGTTTGGTCGTGCATGGAGCATCAAGGTCAGCGCACCCATAGCCAGTATTGCCATGATTGCTTACGGTTTTTGCGAAGGATTCTGGCAATTTGCATTGTGTGAGCTAGTTCTAGCGCTCGCAAACGGACTGATTAGTGGTGTTGATACAGCCTTGCTGTATGACTCGCTTAAGGCAGAGCAGCGAGAAGAGGAATTTGTTCCTATTTCTCAGAGAATCAATGCCTATGGTTTTGGTTCGGTGGCAGTAGGAGTGCCTGTCGCAATGCTGCTAGTAAGTAATTTCAGCCTGAGATCTACACTTATTGCAGACGGCATCCTTACTGCGCTTGGTGCAATAGTAGTATTTAGGCTAGTCGAAGCGCCTACGCATGCGTCTGAGGAGGCCGAAGCGGTTGCGGTATGGAAATCTGCTTTGAATTTACTGCGAAATCAACGCGCACGATGGATTATTGCGCTCGGCGCATTGCTTTCTACGGCGACATATCTTGCCGCCTGGTTGGCAGCGCCGTACTACGTGCAGCTTGGACTGCCACTATGGTCCTTTAGTGTCATTTTGGCGGCTCGCAGTATGTATAAGGCAGTTTTGGCGCACAAGTTTCACAGTGAACACCGTCTTGGCAGTCAGTTCATCGGCTTTGTCGGTCTTGCGGCGTTGGCGTATATCGCTATGGCAAGTGGCACAGTTTGGCTCATATGGGCAGTACTTGGGCATGATACCGTTCAGGCACTGCATGAGCCACCGCTAACCAAACGACTCAATGAATATATTGAGCCACAGCTACGTGCAACCTTGAACAGCGTTGCAAATTTAGTGCGACGCCTAACGTTTGCACTTAGCGGTCCGCTGGTTGGCTATATGGTAGACCGAATCGGACTATCGGCCGGTCTCGGTGTTCTGGGAGTATGCTTCGGTATACTCTGCAGTTTGGCTCTAGGAAAGCTCGTATACTTGAAGGTTCTACGATGAGAGGAGGTGATTATCGCCCCAAAGTACAAAATACTTTGGGGCGTTTTCATTACAAAATGTAGTAGGGCGGATTAGTCTTGGTGCGGGTAAGCGCAACAACAAAAGACTAATCCGCCCGTATTTTTTTCCTTTCCTAGAAGTGATACTTCACGCAGCGACGTAGCCACCGGTCTTGGCGGTGAGCACGAAGTTGGCCTCGATGAAGTCGATGACTTCAGCTGGGTCGGTCTCGTGGTTGAAGACGATGTTCGGACCGTGCTGATCGAGGAAGACCGCATCCAGCGTGTTGCCCGAGGGCAGCGTGAAGCTTGTCAGGCCGTTGCTTGTGTTCTGGCCGCACTCGTGACTGCCGCATTCGTACTCGCGCTGCGAGACGACGGGCACGAGTGAGCCTTCGCGGAGCGGGCAGTGGAAGTGGACGATGCTGTCCAGTTCCGGGTGTTCCTCGAAGACGATTCGCTGCGATTGTCCGCCGACCGAAGGCTTGCCACCCATGGCCGTGACCTGATCCGGACCGTCGGTGACCACCTGCACCAACCCCGTCGAAGCGAGGTTGTTGAAGTTGGTCTTGCGTCGACTGGTCAGGAACGTCGTCGGACCGATCTTGGCGGCGAAGTGCCCAGCCGTCACACCAAGGAAGGGCTTGTAGGCGCCTGCCTCGATGCAGTGGTTGACGACGGTGCGCAGGCTGTCGAACACCCGCTCGTCGTTCCAGTCCACTGGTTCGCCGGCGATGACCGTCGAACGCGTGAACGTCAGGTGCGAACGCAGGTAGGCCATCTCGGCCAGTCCACGCAGCGCCTCCTCGCGGTCGTGCGTCACGTGGTAGCGGGCCTCTTCGGGCGTCACCACCATGTTCAGCCGATTGACGACGTCGTTGACCAGCACCAGGTTGGCGGATGCCTCCTTGCAGAGCTTGAGACCCGCTGCGTACATCTCGTCCTCACTGGCACCAGCTGTCGTCTTGAATGCCACCAAGAAGATGTCCTTGCGAGGCTGACGGCCATCGACCGAGTCACGCCGGAACATGCCGACGAGCTTGTCGCTGGGAGTCAGACGGAGCAGTCGAGGGTCTTCGTCGTTGTTTGTGCTGAGGCGCTTGGAGTACTTGCCTGGCGTCACGTCACCAATCTGGCCATCGAAGTCGACGACGGCAGGATTCCAGATGACGATCTTGGTGTTGTAGCTGAGCACCAGCTGGCGAGCCAGCTCACGCAGATCATCGTTGGTGACGATGTTGCTTGAGGGGTCTGCCATCTTGGTCAGGTGAACGTTGACGTCCACGCTCGTCCAGAAGGACTGACAGAGCTCCGCCAGCCGTCGCGCCGTCGTACCGTATGCGGGGGCTGCCAGCGAAAGGTGACTGCGTACATGGCTGAGGGTACCTCCGCCGACGATGTGGACCTCGCGTCGATCTACTGCTGTGGTTACCTTCATGATTTCTCCTCTAGGATGGAAAAGTGCTAGCCCTGAATTTCAGAACTGCGCTCATAGTAAATTTTGATAGCACAATCGTCAATTAGTGTTTATAACGTAGTATTGACACTTTAGATTTAACAGATTAAAATAAATGCATAATAATGTCGGAGTGAAATTGACACTATGGAAGATGAACTGATTCAAAAGTTAACAATCCTCGGATTGAGCGAAACGGAAGCTAAACTATACCAAATTGGACTTGGTCATGGTAATAGCGTGGGCGTTATCGAGCTACAAAAGCAAACTTCGCTAAAACGACCGACAATTTATCATGCGCTTGATACGCTGATGGCAAAAGGGCTTGTTGCGAAGGTAGCAGCTCAGAATAGACAGTTGTATAGCTTTACCCCTCCGAGCCAACTTCAGCGCTTGGCACAGTCACAGGTACTTGAGTCGCAACGCAAATACAAGCTAGCTATCGAGCTAGAGCCGCTGCTTAACAATCTTCAGATTGAAGCAGGATCCACGGTCGTAAGTCACTATGAAGGTATTGAAGGAATCAAGGCGGTAGTCGATATTGCACTGTACTGTAAAAGCGCAACCTGGGACATACTTGCTCCGCGAAAGAACTTTTTCTCGGAATTTGATGATAGATATAGTAAATATTATCTGTCTACGCGTAAGCGTCACGGCATCACGACTCGATCTCTATGGGAACGAACTGACGGTGAAATCGGTGCATTTCCATCGAGACCATTAAGTACAGAAGAGCAAAAAAAGCGCAATCCGCGGTATCTACCGCAGGTTATGCATGGTCGCTTTTCTTCATCAATGATTATCTTTGACGACAAAGTGGCTATACTTTCGTCGCTCAAAGATTGTGCAGCGATACTGATTACCTCTCAGGAAATATCAGACTTCTTCAGAACAATTTTTGAGGGGCTATGGAGTGTTTCTGATCCCTACGACAAAAAGTAGACTAAACACAAGCATATCTCCTGTTAGAAAGTCTGCGACTCATGTAGAATAGTTATAATGCTTTTCTCGAGGGAACGTGTGTGATCAGGGGACTTAAAAAGCACAGTAGCTGGTTGCTACCTGTTGCTACGTTTCTATTGCTCGGTACACTTGGTGTGTTCGTGCGTTTTAGTGAGCCGCTACAGCGTTCGCTTCAGAGGCTTTTTGCGGGTAGATCTGGCTTCGAATTGAGTCTCTATCCGCAGGCAATAGCCTTACTGCTGCTCATAATTGCGGTTGCGGTGTATGTGTTTATCGACTATCGACAGCATATCGAGCCACTCAAACGCGAAGATCCACATGTTCGATACTCACCAATGCATCATGTAAGAGTTGTAACATTGCCACTTGTTAAGTATCGATGGAAGAATCTAGCGTATTGGGTTGTCTACGGTGCTGCGACATTTTGGCTATGCGCTCTGATAATCGCTGTACCGATGCGCAGTTTATTGGCGGCTACCCCAAGCGTAACGACGCTTAGCCCAACTGCGATTACTACTACTTCCGCGACCCTCAACGGAACCATTTCTTCTGAAGGTGGAACGTACACGACGAATCGCGGTTTTCAATTTGGTAGCACGATAAGTTATGGCACAACGCTGAGTGAATCACTTGCCAATCCCACCTTTAGTTATAGTACAAAGTGGGGAAGCGGCGGATCGGGAAACGGACAGTTTTCTAGCCCTGAAGGATTAGCGAGAGATAGCAGTGGGAACATATATGTAGTTGACTCCTATAACAGTAGGATTCAAAAGTTTTCTAGCAACGGGACATATATTACAAAGTGGGGTTCGTTTGGCTTCGGAAGCGGAGAGTTTAACTTCCCACATGGCATAGCGATTGATAGCTCTGACAATGTGTACGTTGCCGATAGTAGCAATAACCGTATTCAGAAATTTACGAGCGCAGGAGTCTATCTCACTCAGTGGGGAAGCGGCGGATCGGGAAACGGACAAATGCAAGGTGTTTCTGATGTAGGGATAGACCCATCCGGTAATGTCTGGGTTGCTGATACACTGAACAACAGAATTCAAAAGTTTTCAAATACAGGCACCTATATCTCCAAATTCGGCAGTTCGGGGTCGGGTAACTCCCAGTTCAATACGCCGTATGGGATAGATATTGATACTGCGGGCAATGTGTATGTGGCCGATCGAGGCAACAACAGAATTCAAAAGTTTACGAGCGGTGGTGTATATACGACACAGTGGGGGTCTTTGGGATCTGCCAACGGCCAGTTTAGTAACCCGGCCGCCATATCGGTCGACACACACGGGTCTGTATATGTAACCGACAATAATAACCATCGAATTCAACACTTCACAAATACTGGTGTGTTTGTTTCAAAATTTGGCTCGTCTGGGAGCGCAAATGGTCAGTTTTCTTATCCTGTCGCAGTGGTCAATGATGATTCCGGCGGATTATATATAAGCGATACAGGAAACGCACGAGTACAGAAGATTTCCTTATCAAGTGCGACAGGATCATTTACGGCAGCTGCTTCAAATCTTACCTGTGGCACAACCTATCACTACCGTGCATTCGCAACGAATACCGATGGCACGAGCTACGGCAGCGATCAAACATTACAGACAACGGATTGTCCGTCTATCCCTCCAACTGTGAGCTCTCAGGCCGCCACGAACCAAACGATAAGTACGGCCAAGCTCAATGGGACGATTGATTCAGTGGGTACGAGTGATGCCACTAGCAGAGGCTTCGAGTATGGACCTACAAATAGCTATGGCGCCAACATTGCGCAGACGGGTTCATATACAACGGGCGCCTATGACGATACTGTTTCAGGACTTTCGTGCGGCACCACGTATCATTTCCGCGCATTTGCGACCAACGCTAGTGGCACGAGCTACGGCAGTGATATGTCTTTTGCGACTGCCGACTGCCCATCTATTCCGCCGAGCGTATCGACAGGATCAGGGCAATTAATCAAGAACTACAACGTAGTACTTGCCGGTTCATTGAACGCGATTGGTAGCAGTGCTGTTACGGCACGGGGCTTTGACTTTGGCGAGACAACTAACTACGGTGCGACCAAATATGCCAACACGGCTATCGATACCAATACACTGGGGTCGTTCACACATAGTGACGAGATTAATCTCAGATGTGGCGTAACGCTGCATTATCGTGCCTGGGCGGCTAACGCGGCAGGAGTCAGTTATGGCGACGATGCCACAATTACCACCACGCCGTGCACCGATTTTAGTTTCAACGTCTCTCTCAATACTGCTGGCGAAATAAAAACAGGCGATAGCGTAAGTTATCACGTTAAGGTGAAGAACGAAGGACCGGCGCCGGCCTGGGCTTATCTGAGGATATTTTTGCTCAGCGGGACAAACTTTGGCTATAGCAGTACAAGCTCGACTGCGTACAGCTGTCGTCGAGAAGGTGTCGCAAGTGGTATATACGGCTGGTCACAGTATACTAATGCCAGTCTATTGAGCTGTGGCTCTGAGTACTATCGTGATTTTGCCGTTGGAGAGAGTTTTGAATTTGATGTCATAGGTACAGCGCTAGGTGACTTTGTAAATAATCAAGCCTACTTGCGTGGCGTCTATGCCTACCCAACTGCAGAGCCGACTGAATCGGCGCGCTTAAGTGATGCACTTCTCGCGAGCAAAGATATCTTTGGCTTTAGTAGTAACAATGTTAGCTCCGCCACCTATACATTTGTCGCTCAATCGCCGTCCGTGCAATCAGATACAAATGACAATGCACCGCTTCCGAATGAAAATTCTGATACCCAAAATAGCAATGTTATAGAAAAAGTATCTTCAGGTGCGATCGGTCAAATCCGTGATATACAAAATGCCGTCGTAAAGGGACTTATTACACAAGCTAAGAACTTACCTCAGGGTTCCGAGGTAACTATTCCGCTCATTCTCGTCATCGCCCTAATTGGTATCGCTGTGCTGTATGGGCGACAGGCATTGGTCGAGTTTAGGTTCCAGCGCAATCAAAATAAGCTCATTAAGCGATATAAAGCTACAAAACTTGCGAGCCAAAACTTTGTTGAGCTCACTAGTCACTACCTCACAACACCCATCACGACTATGCAAAGTACGATAGATTTGCTTGTGTCGCTCAAGAAAATACCGTTACGAGACAAGCCGCTTTATTACGAACCGATCACGGCACTGGCTGAGCATGTCAAGGCAGTCATAGCTGAATCTGAATCATTTAATGTGCAAATGCATAAGACCTCACCAACAGAACTTGACGCAATCGAACGCAATCCGTTGAGCCGTGCGAGCGTTTGGCTTCCAATAGTCATAACGGGTCTGTTAGGTGTTTTAATAAACTTAATTTTTCAAGCAGCCAATCGACCTCCTGTTGGCATTGGGGTGCTGACTCTGCAAATTGCTTGTTTTGTCCTCGGCTCCGGACTGCTTGTGTATACCTATAATGCAAAAGTTCGTAGTCGAAAGCTAAAACTCATGAGTACATACCAAATAGGCCTTGAAAAAGAACTCGCAAAGCGTCGAAAAGATTTCATTCACGATACGGCAGTACTGCTGCAGAAAGACTTGCGAAAGATTAAAACTGCCATCAAACCTCTGACAAAAATTCCCGAATCGCGCACGCTATACGCAGGCTATGAAGGCTTCAGTGAGCTGCTTGATAAATTCCGATCATTCGACGACTTCACTCACGGCGACCTTACGAAGAGCTCAACAACTAAAGTACTTGCAGCAGCACAGGCAGCAATACTAGCGGCACGGGCGAAGGCGAATGAAAAAAACATTTCTATTCAAGCAGATATATCCCCAGAACTTACCTGTCGTTTGACCGAGCCGGCGCTGCAACAGCTACTAGATTCCGTAATTGATAATGCTGTGAAATTCAGCACAGCAGACTCAGTCGTTACCGTACTGGCGCACGAAGAGGACAACGAGCTAATACTCTCTGTGCATGATGATGGCATTGGCATCAAAGAGAAGTTACTGTCGCAACTTATGGCTCCTTTTTCACGAGCGACAGACGTTATGCGCTTCGACTACCAAGGTATAGGCTTAAACCTCTATTTAAACAAGGTAATTCTTGAGCAGGCCAACGGAGCCATAGCAATTAGATCAAAAGTGAAAGCGGGCACTACGGTCACTATGCGAATTCCAGCATAGAAGAGCTAGTATTCCCAGTGGTCCATGCTAAGGTAATACTGTAGATGTAATCAACGAAACAAGAGGCTATTTTGGGAGCAATGCACGATTTTCTTTCGAAGTATCCGACAAAGCATATTCCTGCTGGTGAATTGTTGTTGCTGCAAGGCGAAGTTCCGAGGGAAATATATGTTGTACGCAAGGGCTTGATTAAGTCGTATAACATTAGTACCGATGGCGTTGAAATGCCAATTGGATTTTATGTGCACGATGAGATAATTCCTATCGAATGGCTAATGGGCAAGGTGCCCGCTGCACTGTATTTTTATGAAACAATCAGCGACTGCGAGATATACAAAGTTCCGCCAGAAGATTTATTAAGGTGGCTTAAATCGAACAAAGAAGAACTTTTTAAAGTCTTTGAGTTATTTGTCGGCAGCTTTGTTGGCAAGAATATGAGACTAAATGCCTTGCAATATTCCAAAGCACGCGATAAGCAGTTGCATACGTTGTATTATCTATGCCTCGGCTATGGTCGCAAACTAACCCCTACGACGACACTTATAGAACTTCCTTTGACGCATTTGACCTTGGCGAACCTAACGGGACTGACTCGCGAAACCACTGCGGTTGAGTTGAAGCGACTGGCTAACGAGAAAATTATTTCCTACGCCAAACAAGAATATAAGGTGAATATGCCTAAGCTGGTTGACGCAATCAATGACGATTTCTATAAAGATCTAGATATAAAACTTACGTAACTATTTGCCGGCAAGGGTCTGCTCGACAAGTTTCACGAGCATCTGAGGAGAAGCGAGAGACTTAACAAAGTATTTGTGAGCACCTAGTTTATAAGTATCATCAGTGTCGTCTTTCGTCTCAAGGTTACTGAGAACCAATATCTTTACATTTTTATGCGTATTCTGGATGTCATACTTTTTCAAAAACTCCTTACCGTTCATATTCGGCATTAGAATATCAAGCAGAATGAGATCGGGCTTAAAGGTCTCTGCTTTTTCAAGCGCCTCTTTGCCATCAAAGCAAGTGGCGACTTTGTAGCCATTTTTCTCGAGTACTATCTGAAAGGCTTTGTTTAAGTAGGCTTCGTCTTCAACGATTAGAATCTTTGTCATCTCAGGCATTATACGTGATGGCGGGGTTGTCACAATGAATTACCTTACATCTTTCTTATTATTTTGTTGTTGATGCCCAACTGCATGAAAGCCGTACTTCGCCTTTGCGTCAGTTTTTGGCAGACTGACACGAAACGTACTGCCTCTGTTCTCGCGACTCGTAAAACTGACTTCGCCTCCAATGCTCTCAGCGATACCTTTGACGAGGTATAGCCCGAGACCTGAACCTGTCGTTTCAGTTCTGGTAATGTTATCTGCACGGAAGAACTTCGTGAAGATTCTGTCATGTGCACTTTTTGGTATGCCGTATCCGTTATCTTTAACTGAAAAAACCACTTGCTGTGATTTTGATTCCAAACTAAGCGTTATTTTGCCCTGGGGTGGCGTGTATTTGATAGCATTACTTACGAGATTTGTATAAATTTCTCGCACCAAAAACGGATCAGTTTTTATAACGGTGTGATCAGTTTTTATTTGCAAGTCAACATTAAGTGCTTTTTGCTCAATCTTCGGAATAAGCTCATGAAGGATTTTCTTTATAAGTTTGTGAAGATCAGTTCGTTTGGGCTCGACCGCAACAGTGCCCGCCTCCAGTCTACTGATGTCAAGCAATGTAGTTATAAGCTCATTCATTCTATCGATCGAGCTGAGAATAACATCGACGAATTGAGATTGGTCTTCGTTTAATTCACCGACATAACCGTCAGATAGCATGTGCGCATAGGTGCTAATAGCAGATAGTGGTGTTCGAAGTTGATGAGATGCAAGAGAAATGAACTCGCTTTTCATGCGATCCACTTCTTCTTCTTTGGTGGCGTCTCGAAAAATCTCTATTGCTCCAACAGGACGCTTGTCTAGCAGAATTGGTGAAACCGTGAGGGATACAGGGAACCTGCTGCCGTCTTTTCGAACATAATAGACCTTCTTGCTAATAGGTTTGCCTGTGAATATGGCCTGGGTAATGGCTCTGTCGATTGGGCGTATTGGATGCGTCTCGCTGTCTTCGGCAATGATTGCTTTATGAAACCACTTACCAATGATTTCCTTTTCAGTGTAGCCAAGCATATCTAGTGCTGCTTTATTTATTCGAGATACTTTACCCTTTTCGTCGGTCGTAACGGCGCCGTCACCAATACCTAAAAAAACAGCATCTGTTTTTGCGCGTTCTTCCTCAGCTTTCGCCGCGCGTTGTTCGAGTTCTTTTACTATCTCCTGAGGCCCAATATGATACTTGGGGAACTGTGCTAGCAACGCGGAGAGCTCTTTAGCCAGCTTTTTTGGATAGCGCTGAAAGTCTGGAAGTGAATTCTTCGACAATCGAGTGATCCTCCGTAATTAGTGAAACGGCAATTTGTACCCAATCAGTGAGAGGTACAATATCGGCTCTGGTAAGTTGCTCGGGTGTTTTATCTAAGTGGTTAGCGATTTGTCTGTCAATAAATCGCTCAGCAGCAGGCCCCAAAAAATCGGCGGCCACGTCTACGACTTGGTCGTATAGGGTGGGAGTACTACGAGCCATAATATTTATCTACACATCCTCTAGCTTCTTTAATCGCTTTGCACCAGTCGCTATGTAGCCATATCCAATGCCAATAAGCAGTAAAAATACATACACGATGGCGAGAAGCCCCTTGAGGCTCACATCATTCAGCACACCGACAAGTGAGGTAAGATATTGGATCATCATGGAGGCAAGGATAACGAGAGCATTGCCGAGAATAAATAATCGAAGGGCTTGGCGGTACAGTATGCCCCTCACCTGTGATTTGTATGTCAAAAGATTTACAACTGATTCATAAGCTTTGTGCCATACATATATATAAGGAATCATAATAGTCGAGACAAGCAACCAGTCAGGTAAGAAGTAGGCAGCTCTGTTTGAGCCTGCAGGAGGAAATTGTCGCGCAGGGTTGTTTAGGGTTAGGTATACATAAAGCATTGATAGACTAGCGAATAAACCAAACGCAATTATGCGCTTAGGAAGAGTAGGTGTGCGTTTGATTGATGAAATAAGCCCACGAGTTCCACCTACGATAATCGTGAACGTTACCACCGAGACTGCAAGTGCGATGTAGTTGTTTATAATCGTCGCCTCACTTGAATAGTGCGGCCAGTAATGACGTATGTAAGCGACTATTGTTCCGAGACAGGCAATTGCTGGCATAGATGCAGCTCTCAAGCGAAGTCCTTTGGCTAGTGTCAGTAAATGTTTGCCATCTCGCTTTTCGCGAATCTGCATTGCGTACTCATGGAACTTTTGAGCACCGTATATTGCGACAAACCAAATTGCTATATAGGGAAGAATCGCACTTAATGCTATGAGATGTGCTTGAGTGACCGTTAGTTTATACCTAAGGAGCGTGCTGGCGTCTGGTGGAAGAAATACTGTCAGTACGACGTATGCGAGAGACATTGTTATCGAGAATCGAACGGTTTTTTGGGAGATCTGCACAGATATTTCCTCTTATACTAAGTTTACTTAAAGGAGTTTACGCTCGACTATAATACTCAATACAGCAGCAATTGTACGTCTGCAATTGAGCACCCGGTGTAAGAAATTTCACAGAACATTTTTAGTGTGAAATATTCCATGTCCTTCTTGAGTCGTTAAATATGCCTACTTTCGTTATAATACAGCGATATGAGAAAGATCATTGTATTTAACATGCTCTCTGTTGATGGCTACTTTGCAGGTAGTGATGGCAACATTGATTGGCACGTTGTAGACGAAGAGTTTAACCACTTTGCACTCACTCTGCTGAGTAGAGTAGACACCATACTATTTGGCAGAATTACGTATGATCTGTTTAAGAGTTATTGGCCATCAGCGTTGAACGACCCAACTACTGATGAGAGTAATATGAAAATAGCTCAGGCAATTGATGCTGCAACTAAAATTGTTTTCTCAGAGAAAGAACTATCTTCAGATTGGCGCAACACCGAACGAAAGGACGATGTACTCGAAAAGGATATCCGCAAGCTTAAAAGTAGCGACGGCAAAGATATTGTTATCTATGGAAGTGGTACCATAGTGCAACAGTTAAGCAATCTGCAGCTTATTGATGAGTATAATCTTATGATAAATCCGATTATCTTGGGTGCGGGAAAGCCGCTCTTCGAGGACATCGATTCGCTCCGCCTTAAGCTTGAAGAAACGCAAAGATATGAAAACAGCGGCAATGTATTATTGACGTATACGCCGCAGTATTAATGAAAGGACGATACATGGCAGACACCACCTACGCAATTGAAGTTAAGAACTTAACCAAATCGTACGGCGAGACAAAAGTACTTAAAGGGATCGATCTTAAGGTCGAGCGGGGCACTATGCTCGCATTGCTCGGGCCAAATGGCGCCGGCAAAACGACGACCGTAAGAATCTTAAGTACACTATTGAATTTCGAAGCCGGACACATCACCATCGAAGGCTTCGATATTGCTACCCAATCTGATGAGATTCGCACGGTAATTGGTCTTACAGGGCAGTCCGCTGCCGTCGATGAGCTTCTTACTGGTAGAGAAAACCTCGTACTTATGGGCAGGCTCTATCGTCTGACTAAAGAAAGTGCCAAAGCGCGTGCCGAAGAGCTACTCAAAGATTTCAGTCTATTAAAGGCCGCCGATCGCCCCGCAAAGACTTACTCAGGAGGTATGCGACGTCGGCTTGATCTGGCGGTAAGTTTGATCGCAACTCCACCTATCATCTTCCTCGATGAGCCGACGACAGGATTGGACCCCCGATCACGTCTTGCTATGTGGGACATCATCAACCGTCTTAAAGCGTCTGGAACGACAATATTACTTACAACGCAGTACCTCGAGGAGGCGGATCAGCTCGCAGATCGCATTGTAGTTATTGATGATGGCAAGGTGATTGCCGAAGGAACCGCTACAGAGCTCAAAAGTAAGGTCGGTAAAGATCGACTTGAGCTATTATTCAAAGATGCCGAAGGACTAGCAGCCGCTAAGAAAGTACTCAAAGCCATAGTCGACACTGATGAAAAAGATTTCACAGCGACGCTCATCATCAATGACACGAACAAAGATGTTAAGCAGACTATGGACATATTAGCGGACAAAAACATTGTGCTTGAATCTATGGCAGTACATAAACCGACACTAGACGATGTATTCTTGTCGCTAACAGGTAAGCAGAAGAAAAAAACTGAATCAGAAAAGAAGGAGACAAAATAATGGCCACCGAACTTGTATTTGAGAAGAATTCCAAAACAGTCCAGTCATTCGTTGATGCATTCTTAATGATAAAGCGAAGTTCGACACATATTCTGCGGAATACCGACCAGCTGCTCGGCGCATTTTTCCAACCAATTATGTTCTTGGTCTTATTTGCGTCAGTGTTTGGTGGTGCTATTAAGGGTTCGCTGCCGCCAGGAGTGAACTACCTAAATTTCCTAATGGCTGGAATCATAGTACAGACGGTCGCATTCGGCTCTACGACTACGGCAATTGCGGTATGCAATGATCTGCAAAAAGGAATCGTCGATAGGTTCCGTTCCCTACCGATGTCAAACTTGGCAGTGTTGACTGGGCACGTTGTGTCAGACCTTCTTAGGAACTCTATTAGTACCACTGTCATGATTCTGACTGGACTCGTGATAGGATTTCGTTCCAACGCAAGCCCAACAGACTGGTTGAGTATCATTGGTATTCTTTTCCTCTTCACATTTGCGTTCTCGTGGCTTGCGGCCATCGTTGGCGTAGTCGCTAAAAGTGTCGAAGCAGTGCAGT
>CAZNVG010000004.1:0-30685 GCA_964576475.1 uncultured Candidatus Saccharibacteria bacterium
GAAAGACCTGGTCTAGGAACCAGGTCTACCTCTGTTGCAAAATTTCTGGCTCCGGGGAAAGGATTCGAACCTTCGACCTAGTGGTTAACAGCCACCCGCTCTACCGCTGAGCTACCCCGGAATATATATGTAAGGTACGATCACGCAGGTGATACAGGGGTAAATTATAGGGGTAAGCCGCAAGTCAGTCAAATTGCGTCAACAGCACGATACCGTACAATAAACTTATGTCAAAAAAAGAAACACAAAAAAAGAAAATACTTACGCGACTTTTAGATAGATGGGCGTTCCTCTTGCCGTTGCTATCAGCGGTCATGCTTGGGGTTAGCTTCATAAATACCAATCTGGCTATTGGAGTGCTTGTCGGTCTAGTTCCAGTACTCCTCTATGCTCAGCGTACTCAAGAGCTGCCTCGCAAAGACATATTAAGATCCTTCTATGGTGCCGGGGTGGTGTTTTTTATGTTCTGTTTTGTTTGTATCACACAAACTTCGCCAAACACATGGACAGAGCTAGATGGTGGATTTGCTACCGCTGCAAAGTACGGGACATGGCTACTCGTTGCAGCCGTGTGTGCGATCCAGTTCCTCATTATTGGGCTGCTACTCGATACATATAAGAGTAAGCCTAAGCTTATCGTGCTACTACTGCCTCCCGTGTGGGTACTGTCAGAGCTGGTTCGTAACTACCTGTTCGCTGTCCTCGCGATGGGTCCTGGTGGTAGCCTTAGTCCAAACTGGAATCTCGGGAATCTCGGCACCGCGGTCGCAGGAACGCCACTTGTGTACGCTAGCAGATTTTTCGGGCTGTATGGCTTAACGACAATCGCAGTCATAGCAAATGTCGCAATTTTCCTGTTTCTTCAGAAACGCTATAAACCCGCTCTCGTCCTTCTCAGCATGATCTTTATCGTCACTGCCCTGGGTTGGCAGGCATACAGACCGAGTACAAACCTATTATCAGTTGCCTCAATCCATCTTGGAAAAGACGTAAAGCTGGGCCAAGACAGAGCAGCTCCAGATCTAAGCAAGCCCGCGGACATAGTCGTTATGCCTGAGTATTCAGGATTCTTTGATAGCTCCTATAAGCAGTACGCACTAAGAAACCTTCGGGCCAGAGGCACGATAGTAACTACAATTGAGGGCGAAGGAAGTCCAAATACTAATCAGCTAGTTTATTACTCTGCCGACAATGCTTTTATAAGCAGACAAGATAAAACATTCCTCATTGCGGGCGGTGAGTACGTACCATACATATTCGAAGGTTTATTTCGAAGCTTGAAGAGGGATTATATAGTCGATGGCTTTAACCAGAGTGAGCAAGTTAGAAAAGGTAACAGCATCGAATATCCAGTCGAAACACCAAGTGCAATAATTGGTGGCCTTGCATGTTCTGGCGTCGTGAACCTCAGCGAGTACCGAAGAATGAGCAAGGAAGGAGCCGATATTCTTGTGAACCCTGCATCGCTCTCACTGCTTAATACTTCCAGTCTGTATCATGCGCAGGAACGCTATCTAACTCGCTTCCACTCAGTCGCAAATGCGCGAGCATTCGTGCAGGCTTCGCGTAGTGGGGAATCGTACATTAGAGATAGCGACGGCGAGATTGTATCATTCGCAAACGGCGACTCAGGTTTAATAGAGTCTTCTGTTGCGCGTAATTCAGACAGAACCATCTACACACTAACTGGCGAGAACCTTGTTCTAGCAATGCTTTTCGTCTGGTCAATCTACATACTGACCAGACGAAAGGTTCTATAGACTAGTTAGTCGAGACGAGCGGCTGTACGCTCACATTGTTCACCCTGAACGTGCCAGTAACTGCTGTGAAGTTCACGGTTCTATTCGGGCCATTGGTTTTAGTGTCGATGATCGTACATCTGTTGGCATAGGAAGTGGAGTTGGCTAAGTCTGATTCTACAGTCTTGGTGTTACCGGCTCCTCCAGTATTACCATACTCACCAATGGCATAGCGTGCTGGCCCAAGTGTCGCCTTAGTTGCAAAGCACACCGAGTACAGTCCTGTGGCGCTACCGGTTGGCGTGAAATTGTACTGAATACTTTGGCCAGTAGGCACCTCTATACTTTCTACCGCATTCACACCGACGATGTCAGATGCGATCTTGGTGGAGCCGCTAAATTGGAACTGAGGATAGCTCGTTCGATATTTGAACGCGTTTATCATGTCGGTTTCAAGTGGCTCTAAGGATAGTGATTTAACACGCCATGTCTTTGTGCTTGGGTTGCTGAACGAGAAGCTTATACCATTGCTTGAAGCTCCAAGAAATGGCGATGTTGCATTGTTGACGGGCAAACAGCGCTTAGCATACTCGAGACTCGTCATGGTAGTTGATGGCCACCGAACGTCACTAGTTTTGTTGAAGCCGTTTATCAGGTACAAACTTCCCGTTTTATCTATTGATATATCACGTATATCAAATGATCGGTCTGTAGGTAGCGATACCTTTCCTAACTGAGCGCCAGTAGGAGAATACTTCGCTATCTGGTAACTATTTACTAATGCATAGATATTGTTGGATGCATCAATGGCAATAGACCTGGCGTACACATAATCGAACTGCGTAGCATCTGGAATAATCTTTGACACATATGCTCCGTTGGCATCAAACCGCTGGATTTTGTCAGACTGGGCAACATATACATTTCCAAGCTTGTCGGTAGCAATGCTTCGTGCGAAGAACAGTTGCCCATCGGACTGACCCCATCCTCCCACTGTGCCAATGTATGTACCAGTGCTAGAGAATTTTGAATACGATCCGTACGAAAGCATCAGTATATTCCCCGCAGGATCTACAGTGATACCTGTCGACTCGTCATCTCCACCCATTTCTCCATACGCAGTCGTGAATACGTAGCCCCCGTCCGTTGTCCACTTACTGAAGTATTGGTCAAAGCGCCCCTTGCTCGTTTTAACGTCAGATCCTGTTTGGTTGAAGTTAACTGTGTTTTGGAATGATCCCGAAATCAGCACATTACCAGCAGCATCAAGTGCTATTCCTCCGAAGCGATCAGTGTCTGGACCGCCGATTGTTCGAGTCCAGAGATACGTGCCATTACTGCTCCATTTAGTGAAGTAGACATCCGCGCCTCCTACGGCTGTTTTGACATCAGTGCCAGTTGTGGGGTTGAAGTCAAACTGTCCCTCAAATAGCCCTGCAGTATATGTGTTCCCGTTCGCATCTGTAGCAGAATCTAGAGGGGTTGCAAGCTGGCCTACTCCGTCACCGTATGCGCCTATCTGTGAAACATAGCTGCCTGCCGCTGTGAACTTCTGCAAAGCATAGTTACCCGCCTCAGTTGATGTAGCACGGAAGTTCATCGGTGCCGGACCGCCTATTGGCTTTGCGACTACACACATTTGGTATTTCAGTTCACCATTTTGGACACTCACATTTCCGCTAAGTTCACCATTGTTAGCATTTACATCGAGCACTTTCTGAGTAACTCCGTCGTTTGTTTCTTGCATCAGCGCAACATTGTCTGCTCTAAAGTTATATATGGGGCTACCTTCGTTTCTCACGTAGCTTCCCTGTGCTAGTGAAGCTTTTTCTAGCAAGCTCTCGTCAGTAGTAATACTAGTTGTTTTTGCTGAGAGCGTTTTTAATCTAATTGTTCCCTTGTAGTTGTATATTGTTATCTTAAACTTCGTATTGGTCTGTGAGTTTGATACAGAGAAACTTGCACACACATCCTGGTAGGTATTAAGAGGTATGGCTTTTCCATATCCGGACCCAGTTGCGACTCCCGTTGGTTCGTAAAAATCAGCTCCGGTTACTCCGTATGCATTACCTGCAGAAAAATCATTCGTTACATACATAGTTCCATTACTCCCGGCTTCGGTGGGTTTGACCGACATACAAACTTCATAGATACCGGGGTTGAATTTAGCGTAGTAATTCACTGTGCCTTGTTGCGGCGTAGAGCCGTTCAGGCCACCAAGATCAATTGTGTTTGTATTTGTAGGCTTTTTGCCCCCACTCGACTCAGTTGATGCCGCATATTTACCTGACACCTCGATATTCGGGTCTTGTGCGTTAATGGCATCCATGACGTTAATCGAGAACACGACACTACTGGCAAAAGTGCGTACAACTAGCCCTACAGCCAAGACCATGAACATGACAGCAGACGCCCGTTTCGCCCCCTTCAGCCACTTTCGTTCTTTCTTTATTTCGGTTGGGTTGAGGTTGCCATGATAGGCGCCTGAGACTTTTTGGGGCATTTTATTTCATCCTTATTATGCTTAAGTTATACACTATTCGCGCGAATCCCTCAATGATTGATGTTTGGCTTATTGCAGTTCGTAGCTCGTTACGACCCATTTTTCTCTTTGAAGATTGAAGAAAATTACTCCGTCGTATGTTTTGCCACCGTAACTGACCTTACCGCTTGTCTTGCCAAACTCAGGCGCAGTTTGCTGCCAGCTTGCACGATCAATAGTGATTTTTGTTCCGTCAGGAAGTCCTGAAGTGTTTGCCACTACGTACTCGTTATTCTTGGCTCCGTTTTTCTCAATTGAATCAATCGCGCTACACACCCCTGCAGGTACGTCAACGCCACTAGCGCATGAAGCGTTAGTCGGCGGTGTTGCTGGCTGGGTGACTGGAGTGTCGTTCGCCGGCGAGGGAGCTGGCACTTCTTCCGGCGAGAATTCCTGAATCTGAGAACTCTCGTCTGGAGCAGGCGAGATTGTGCTATCAACGGCTGGAACGTCCTTTGCAAATACAAAAATAAACAGCAGACACACCACTAATGCCACAGCTATGAAGCCTATCGTGAAATAGCGAATAGATTTGATCTGCAGAACTGCATGCATACGGTCTATGCGCGTTGGAGCCGAAATCTCTAGTGGTTCTTTTGGTGCCTTCAGCTCATGATCTAGTGTCTTGGGATCGTTTAGGTCTGGCGTATTAGTAGGGATATTACTCATAGTAGAAGCATAACAGTTAACGCCTACGCTTTGCTACTGGTCGAGAACGACTTTGCTGCAACCCAAAGTCGATGTGTTCGCCAGCACGAACCAATCGAATCAGTCGCAGTGCACGTATACCACGGAGCGACTCGGTTATGCCGTCGGTTATAGGTATAGCAGCGAGCAGGAAATACCAGTTACGTTTTAGATAGTACGCTTTGTTCTTGGCGACATAGAGTTCAATCATGAAATCGCCCAAGAAAATACACGCGATTATGAAATCTATATGATCTATAGATCTGTGCTGCATCGCACTAGGGTTACCAAATATTTCGAATATAACTAGCCCGATGCTGGCTAATGCGAGTGAAGTTAGAAATGCTTCTTTGAGTACAAACAGAGGATGGACGGCTCGCTTTTTTCTCATACTACTCCTGTATTGGGCTGCATGACTTTACGGATTGTTCTGATAGCTCATAGCACCATTCGAGATCCAGTGGAGAGTTCGGAATCATATAGCTGACTTCCCCTACTGCCGACTCGCCAGGCTGGTACAGTTTTGCGTCAAATGGCTGATCTGATTCAACCGGAGACAAATTGTATTTTGTGCCATATTGGTCGACTACATATGACTGCAACACGGGACTCAACCATTGTGCGCTGGACAAGTTGTGCGAAACTGCGACTTTCAGTACTACATACCTATAACCGGGCAAAGGCTGATAGGTTTGACTACCTTCTGAGTAACGAGAAGACAAGACAACCGCACTGAGCACACTCTGCGTACGGACTGCTGGATTTGCTGGCTTCAATAGATCGGGTCGTGCACGGAGAAAAGATGCGGTGATATTAATGCCTATCACGAACATGACGATAAGTATCACCATCAATGGCCCGACTGCAACTACTGCTACGGCTTCTTTGTGTCGATTAGGTACCTTTCTGTGCCGAATTGGTACGCGTTTTTTCTTAGTCTCTTTCATTACTGTACCGCCCCTACCTTGTAGCTATTAAGCGTATTGTACGCTCCGGATTTATGGTTGTGTGATTGTCCTGAGGTGCTGGCCGAACCATTCATATAGGAAGTTATGTCGTGCCCACAGGTGGCACTGTTGAACACTGATTTCCCTCCAGGATGACCGTTTACGTAGCTCGTCACGATGTAGTAATAGCCACCATATATCACCCAGCAGTCAGTCTGTGACGCGTGCGATGCTACCTGAGATGACGAACAAGCTCCGCCAGATTGCCCGCAGCTCGGTGCTGGTGGTGGCGTAGGCGCGGGAGTAGGTGCTGGTGGTGGAGTGGTGGTGGGGGACGGACTTGGATTTGGTTGCGGCGTCGGTGTCGCTGGGTTTGGAGAAGGATTACCTGACGATGGGTTTGGGGATGGCGTTACTGGGCTTGGGGATGGCGATGAGTTGCTGCCACTGTCGGCTGGCGATGGGCTAGTCGTGTCTCTAGACTCCTGTGGGGCGTTAGGGTTTTTTGAGGTGTCCATACTAACATCCGGCGGAACCGGTGAGACATTTCTATTGTTGCTTATTCGCTCCAGCGTACTGGGCGCCATAAACAAACCGCCTACTAAAATTCCGGCGAAAAGCGCTCCGCTAATAAGTAGTGTTATAGCTACAAGCTTCTTCAAAATCATGACATTGCAAACTCCTCAGAGTGAATGCGGCGAGCAGGCACTCCCTTAGCCTTGAGTTGCTTTCGCAGTGATTTCATCATAACTGGAGGCCCGCAGATAAATATTTCTTTTCCATCCAGTCCACCCGCTTTTTCGGCTATGAAGTCTGCATTGATAAACGTCTTGGTCTCGTCTGTCACGAACGGCACGTAGGTGAACTTCGGTGATTGTTTTGGAACAAACGAACCAAACAACTCCTGCCCAATCAGTTCTTGGCGATTAACAACGCTATAAAATAGCGTCACCTGTGGAGAGTCAGTAGTAAGTGTTGATGCCATACCCATGAACGGTGTTATACCTATCCCACCCCCAATCCATATTTGCGGCGAAGTAATGTGTCTCGTGTAGTCAAATTTTCCGAACGCACCTTCCACCTCTGCAACAGTTCCCTCTGGCAGATTCATGAGACTCTTGGTGAAGTCACCGAGTGATTTTACGATCAGTCTTACTACGCCTTCACTTGGCGCAGACGCAATTGAAAAAGGATGTACTTCAGGAAGAATCCCCTGCTCCTTCCTCCACAAAAATCTTACAAATACGAACTGCCCCGCCTTGAACGGCACATCGTCTTCGATAGGAGTAAGGTCTATGGCAATCGTATCTTTTGGAAGCTTTAGAACCCTAGATACTTGAAACGGGTGACTCCTTACAAAGATACTGCCGAACAGTGTTCTGTAGGTAAACGCAACTAGCCCAATCACACCCCATAATGAGAGATAGGCTTTTAGGAACCAATCACTGCTAGTACTAGAAGAGATAAAAATAACATGGAGTGTTGCAAAGAAAAATGCCGGCCCCAAAAACTTATGCGTGAACAGCCAAACGCGATACGGCAGTTTAATAAAGAAGGTCAGCACAAGCAAAACGACCATGCCCCCGAAAGCTATAAAGCCATTATTTATCGCCATTTGTTGATTCACGACATCAAAAGTCTGCGTCATACTGATTGTTCGAGGTAGCAAAAACTCTGCAGCATCTTTGAGCGTCACCCAACTACCAAAAACTATGTAGCGTAATGCTAGAAATAGTGGATGCATTGTCAAAAGTATTAGCGCAATTCCGCCAGTTATATGATGCGCAATATAAACTTTATTGAGGCCACTAAAATATCGCTCCAGCCAACGTTTCCTGATACTTAGTACAAGGTTTATTCCATACAAAACAAAACCTGCCGTCCCTGCCAGCTTTGCTATCGCCGAGAGAATACCGTAGCTCGTACCGAGACGCGCTGTGAACTCCGGGATCATTAGCGCTCGAAGTATTGGTATGATGCTGAAAATAACAATCAGTGTCCATCCACCATACCGTTCTATGACTAGTTTCTTTTCTGTTGAGTCCACCTCTTGATTGTCCACCTGCTAATGCTTTATTACCTTAAACAGTATCTTACTGACGCCATCGGGTGCAATTACTTATGCTTCTTTTTGAGGGCAGCCAGCCTCGCAATAAACGAGTTCGCCGCCCCATCAAGCCCTAATACCTTCAAGCTTCCAACAAGCACATATAGCTCATCAATCTTTGCCTGAGAGGATTTGCTGTTTTGTTCAATTTGGCGGAAATAGTAATCCACTTTCTCGACGAGCCATTTTTCTTGTGACACAGTGACTTCATTACTACTTAGCTTTGACTCAATTTTAGAGTCAACAACTTCCAGCGACCTAGCCGAATGATCTCGTTTCAGCAAGTGTCCTCGCGCAATGAGACTATTAATATGAAGTGAGACAGTTGCAACCGAGCCATACTTCAAACCCTTCATGATCTCTCTGTAGCTCGGACTATAGCCATATTCCCCAATGAAGGCCGTAATAAACCGAAGTAATTCTTGCTGCTTCTTAGTTGGTCGAACGGCTTTGGTTTGAGCTTTATCCATAGATACGCTTTGGTTGCTTACTGATTGGCAAATAGGCAAAGTATCCCGCGAGGCCCCACCAGATAATCCCGAGTGTATCGTCTGCCCAAACATGGAGTAGCATCGATGCGGCCGCCAGCCCCAACCCCGAGACCAACAATGCGCTGGGCCATGGTGCCTTAGCATTACGTAGTAGCTGTCTTATAAGCAAACCAAACATCGCCAAGAATAACGCGAGTCCGATTACGCCTACTTCTTGGGCGATCTGCGCATAATAATTTTCTGCAATTCGCGGGGGGTTTTTCTCTAAGTGCACCGAAGCAGGCCCTGCACTACCCGGCCCGCTTCCGAGCGGCGCCTCCACGACCTCATCTACTGCGGCTTCAAGCGCAGCAATGTGCCCTTGGTTGCTGTTGACCGTATTATTATTGGTGTCTGTATGAAACACAGCGTTCTGGATAACTGAATTTCTCTGAAATACGAGCACTCCTGAGAACAGAACAATGCCGCTCATGGCCATGCCAATAATAACTCGATTCCGCTGCCTAGGAGTGCCCGTCAGAATAATGTGGAATCCAATAGCTATTGCCAGTGCCACCCATGCTGAGCGCGAAAACGTACCTATTATTGCAACGGTGCTTATACTCAAAAAAACTATCCAGGTATTGCGTTGACGTAGTCGAATTATCTGTGTGGCGAGCAATGAAATCACTAGCACGAGATATGCGCCGAATGGATTGGGGCCTCGGAGCGTTGAGCTGACACGTATAGCACTTGAACCCTGATGCAGTGTCGTAAATGGCCTGATAGTGTCAGATCCATAGCCGAAATGACGAAGGAAATCGGCTGGTAGCACAGCAAGCTGCAACACGCCGAATATCGTGGTTACGATCGCGGGCACGATAACGGCTAACGAAATATGCGCGAGCATTCGTTTATCGTTTTTGTATAGTGCAATCAGCTGACCTAGTAACAGAACCGCTACAAGTCGCAGATTGATCATTAAACCCGCAATTAGCGCCGAAGCTTCGGGCTGCTTCCAGGCGGCAATGATGATATGTAGCACCACATATCCCAGCGCCAGCCAGTTTATCAAGCGCGAACTAAGTGTCTTTCGTGTTGGCGCGTCTCTCATAAACACCCAAAGCGCAACTGGCGTCAGCAAACCAATTATGAGCGAGGGAACGATCTTAAACCACTCTATAAATCCAAAGTTAGAACCCAGCACTACATAACAAAAAGCGTGGAATGGTACATACGCAAGCAACGTGATAAAACCGACCTGCAACACAGTTACTGCTCTATTAATTGCTGGTGATGATGACGCCATTACTGAAGTATTATGAGGCTAAGCCTACAGTGGTACAATATGCTTTAGATACATGCGCAATAATTCTTCAACAATTTACAGTTTTCTTCTCTTGGTAGGCGACTTTGTGGCGCTGTTAGGCGCGTTCAGTATCGCCTACATTTTCCGTGTCAAAGTTGACGCTCGTCCAGTTGCGAACGCCATAGCAGCTGCTGATTTCGTCGTTATCTTTAGTTTTCTAACGCCCATTATATTGGCTATCTTCGCGACCCTGCAGCTATACAGCAAAGCTACTTATGAACGACGTATTAGCGAGTTCGGCCGCCTGCTCGTTGGATCGTTTGTAGGAATCTTGACCCTTATAGGTTATGACTTCGTCAGCACAAAACCCATATTCCCTGCCAAACTGGTCGCACTCTATGCTTTTGTACTCGGATTTGTGCTACTCCTTCTAGAACGATCACTTATGCGAGCTATTAGAACGGGGCTATTCGCCTACGGTTTTGGAATTAACAAGGTTCTCATTGTCGGTAGCGGCGCCAGCACAAATGAACTCATCAACAAAATCGCCCAAACACAACACACCGGCCAAAAAGTTATCGCCGTTATCGGAAAACCATCTGCGATCACAAAACGACTCGGCATCCCTACCTATAGCTCACTCCACATGATAGATGAATTCGAACTCGACACAATCATCCAGACAGGCAACTTAAACGACGAGACGCTTACCAAGGAATTGATTAGTATCGCACAAGACCATCACGTTTCGTATCGCTTCGTACCCGAACAGGCTCAGCTGTACGCCGGAAATACGCAAGTCGAACTCTATCAAGGTGTGCCTATTGTTACCGTCCAGCCGACAGCATTAATAGGCTGGGGAAGATTTGTGAAACGCAGTTTCGACATTGTCGTCAGCTTTGTGCTCATCGTGCTACTATCGCCGCTCTTTCTGCTTATCGCTATCGCAATAAAACTTAGCGACCCAGGCCCCGTAATCTTTCGTCAGCGACGTCTGACACGCTTCGATACCCCATTCCAGGTGCTGAAGTTCCGCACTCTGATCATGAAATACAACGGCCGTGACGAAGTTACGGTCTTTAAAGAAATGGGTCGCGAAGATTTGGCGGAAGAGTTCGTACGAAATCGAGGTAAGGTTGTGAAGGATCCACGCATATCACCTATCGGTAGGTTCCTTCGCGTGACTAGTCTTGATGAATTACCGCAGCTCATCAATGTGCTCAAGGGAGATATCAGCCTCGTCGGTCCACGAGCAATCGTCGAACATCATGCTAGAGAATACAAAGAAAACCGGTCGCTAATGCTCAGTGTCAAAACCGGCATAACTGGCCTCGCACAAGTATCGGGGCGTGACGACCTTACGCTTGAAGAACGAATTAATCTTGATATCTACTATGTGCAAAATTGGAGCTTCTGGCTAGACCTCAGTATTCTTGTTAAAACCGCTTATATACTCGTCGTTCGCAAAGGTTTCCGAGCTTGATGAAAGTCGCGATAGTCTGCGATTGGCTAGTCGGTGGAGGTGCAGAGAGGGTCGTCTATGCACTGCATGAAATATATCCGGATGCGCCAATCTTCACTAGTTATATCAGCGAATCGCAACGCAAAGTATTCTCAGATGCTGACGTACATGTACTTTCGACCGCGAAGATACCATTCTCTGGAAAACTACGCAAACTACTTCCTATGCTTCGCGAAAGAGCGTTCGAAAAGCTCGACTTATCAGACTACGATGTTGTTCTGTCCGCTTCAGGGGCAGAGGCAAAGGGCGTTCGGACTCCAGAGAGTACGCTACATATCGACTACTGCCATTCACCCACGCATTATTATTGGGTCAGGTACAAGGAGTACCTACAGAACCCTGGACTTGGATTACTCAACCCACTGGCTAGAATCGGACTTAAAGGTACCATAAAAGCTCGGCGAAAATGGGACTATACTGCCGCCCAACAAGCAGACGTCATGATAGCTAACTCAACTATCACTGCACAGCGCATTGCGAAATACTATAAGCGCGATAGCGTCGTGATATTTCCTCCGGTCGATACTGATAGATTTAGTGTCAATAAGAGCCTTAAGCGCGAGGGGTTTGTTGTGGCGGGGCGACAAACCCCTTACAAAAGAATAGATATTGCCGTTGAAGCAGCAACGAGCATTGGTGCGGAACTGCATGTCGTCGGTGATGGGCCTGAGCACGATAGGCTGCAACGTATCGCTGGAGATACAATTACATTTCATTCACAGGTCAGTGATGCGGAGATGTCGTCATATTTTCAGACTGCACGCGGCTTTCTATTTACCGGCGTAGAGGACTTTGGGATCACACCAGTAGAGGCAATGTTGTGCGGCACTCCAGTGATCGCCTACAAAGCAGGTGGCGCACTTGATAGTGTGGTCGAGGGAGTTAGTGGCACGTTCTTTTCCCCGCAAACATCAGAGGCGCTCGCAAATGTCCTACGAAGTTTTGAAGAATCTGCATATAAACCTGACACTATTCGTAAGCATGCCGAGCAATTTTCAAGCACTCACTTTAAGAAGTCGATAGAAAAACTCGTTCAAACAGAGTTGGCGAAGAAAGCTTCTACCGCCAAATCCAAGAATCGATAATCGAGTCAAAGACTGGCAGTGCGTCTGCCCATGGAATCTGAATTGATATATCAAAACAACGCACATTATCCGGCTGCGGCTCATCACCAGCTTTCAGAACCCATGGGTCGGTAAGCTCTCTGTCCAGGTAAATCGAGTAGAAACGCTGTCCTATCTGAGTGCCGCCATCGGTACGAGGGTTTGGTGTGAATAATAGTGCCTTTTGGCCGCCCACCTTTACTTCAGTTTCCTTAAATCCTGCGACACCATTTAGGTCATTTATGATGAAACGAGTATAGTCGTGAC
The DNA here is from genome assembly GCA_964576475.1 of uncultured Candidatus Saccharibacteria bacterium. GTDB lineage: Bacteria > Patescibacteriota > Saccharimonadia > Saccharimonadales > CAZNVG01 > CAZNVG01. The sequence goes on from CAZNVG010000004.1 coordinate 12,694, forward strand.
ATCCTTCCTCGGTCGCTCCTTTTGTGTCGTGATATGCAGAAACTTGGATTTCGTATTGTTCCAACCCCTCACCACCTGGCCCTGGGCCATCAAACAGGTTTTCTCCGGAACAGTTATCGAGGGGTTTATATATTGCGCCATGAGGCTTTGGAATTTCATAGCGGTAGCAAGGTGTTTTGTATGTGTCGTCCGTTGTTGGGGTTGAATCATACAGGGGGTTTAGCTTCGATTCTTTCTTTGGGGAGTTGCCTGAGTTGGTACTCGTGTTCGATTTCTTTGATCCCAACAAAATAAGTGCAGCGGCGCCGCCGCCAAGCAGCAACACTACCACAACAACTATGCCTATTATGAGTCCAGTTTTTGACTTTTTGGGTCCCGGCATAGGCGCAGGAGCATACTGAGGATTCGCATATGGGTTCTGGAACGGTTGCTGCATTTGGTCTTGCGGAGGTGGAAGGGGAACTTGCTGTGGGAATTGTGGCTGGGGAGGAACTGGTGGCTGTTGTGGTTCCTGAGGTGGAACTGGTGGCTGTGGGAATTGTGGGTCCATTGACTATCCTTGCTTACTTTTACAAGCATTGTAGTTTGTATGGGTGTATAACGCTAGTGTTTACTGTGATATGCGCTTGGCAATATCGCCAACCCGTTGGGCATAGTTCTTGTTCGACACAACTATGCCGTTTTCCGTGGCGACAACCACGACATTATCGAGCCCAATGACCGCAACTGGCAAAGTGGTTTCATTTCTGATGAAACTATTAGTAACATCCTCTAACTCCACAGCCCCATCGATGACATTGCCTTTTTCATTCTGTTCATTGGCAGCATGAAGGTCAGAGAACGATCCAAGATCCATCCAGTCAAATAATCCAGGCGTTACAAGTAAGTTATCAACCCTCTCAATGAGTGCCGTATCTATCGGTTCGCTTTCAAACTTAAGGTAGTTTTCATGTGTTTTATTTCGGTCTTTATTTAGAACCTGATAATTCTCCCATAGATGGGGCGCGTGATTTTTGAGTGCTGATTCAAACACCGCGAGCGGCGCTACAAAAAACCCCATGTTCCACAAATACCTGCCGCTGCGTACATACTTTTTTGCAGTCGCATGTTCAGGTTTTTCCTTGAATGACTTCACGTGATACACACGCTCATGTTTTGGATGTTGTTCCTCGCGCTCAATATAGCCAAATCCTGTTGCGGGACTTGTAGGCTCGACACCGAGAAGCACAATTCGAGATTCGGCTTTTGACACTTTAGCTGCATGTGTCACCGCCTCACTAAACGATGCTGTGTCTCGGATATTGTGATCTGCATGCATGAATACTATCGGCTCATTCGGATCGTGGTGTTCCTTAATTGATGACAGCGCCAAGAGAATACAAGACGCTGTTCCGCGACGAGCTGGTTCTGCGAGAATACGTGTTTTGCTTATTTCGGGCGCCTGGGCATACACTTTCTCTACGTGTGAAGAGTCTGTCACGAGGTAAATATCATTCGTAAGCAGACGAGCGCGGTCGAGGGTATTTTGGAGTAAGCTTTTTTCGCCTGCGAGACGTAAAAGATGCTTTGGGTGGTCAGGCTGCGAAAGTGGCCACAGCCTAGTTCCCGATCCTCCACAAATAATTACAGCAATCATACCCGCCAATAATACCATGCATCATTTTTTTCGTTTTTTGCGAGTAGGGCCTTTGAAAACCCAGAAACGAAATATGATGTAGTTCCAGAAAGTGAAGAAGAACGCTGCTGCGTACTTTCCCCATAGGGGGGATATGCCGTAGTGCTGCAGCACGCGAAGGATGACATAGGTTATGAGGTAGTTGATAATTAGAACAACTATGTATCGTTTTGTTTCTTTCTCGACTTTTTCCCGCTTCGTTTGTCGCTTGAACACCCAATAGCGCTCCATGAAGAAATTCGTCACAACGCCAACGACATATGCAGCCGCTTGCGCGAGAGCTAAGTGCACTCCAAGCTTCGTATAGCCAGCGTAGAATACTAAATAGTCGGCATAGAACACGACCACTCCGGTAGATAAATACTGAATCACCGACTCGTGCATCAACGTGCCTATCAGTCCACGACGTGGTTGTTTCCTAGATTTTTTACTTGTCGATACCATTAATGGTTATTATATGCCATAATGGTTGTCCCATGAATTCGCTTTTGCTTATCTTGTCAAACAGTAGTCATTGTGCTAGCGTTTATAGAGTAAGGACAACACAAAAATGATACGTTTGACACTACGACAAAAAATATTTACCGCAGCAGTTGTTGTCGCTGTTATTGCAGTGCCTACAGCGTATATTGTCCGTAAACGTAACATAGATGCCAAAGCCGCAACTTCCGGACAAAGCGAAGAGAGTAAAGCAGCGGAGAAGACGGATGTAGATGCAAAAAAGGAAGAAATTCTTTCTAATCAAGATGATACCGTAGTCGCACCAAATTCCGACAAAACTGAACAGAGCATTCCAGTCCAGAAAGACGTTACTGCAAAAATAACTACCCTCTCGCAAGAGAATGGCCAGGTAACAATTGCCGGTGCTATAGCGGGAACTACAGAAAACGGCGCTTGTACGTTCAAGTTCACGACTCCACAAGACAAACCGGTGAGTAAAACCATAAAAGGTGTCATTGCTGGTGATGGTGTAAATTGTGGGCCGCTATCTATTCCTGAGACTAGCTTTTCATATCTTGGAAATTGGACCGCAAATCTCACCTATTATCTTGATAATGGCAAGTCTGTATCTGCTGAGAGAGTGATTAGTATCAAATGAGAAAAAAGCTCTTCGCATCATTCATTGTAGCCATCGGCTTTCTTGTTGCAGGGCAAGGAACTATCTCAGCCATCAGCGGCTCTGACTGGCGTGCTGGACGAATTATTGATGACAGCGTATTTACCAACAAGAGCACTATGAATACTGGGGACATACAAAATTTCCTTAACAGCAAGGTGCCGGTCTGCGACACCAACGGAACGGGTTACTATAACGGCGTCAGGCGCAGTCAAGTTAGCGCATCTAATCCCGCACCATACACATGTCTTAAAGACTACCAAGAAAACACATCTACTCATGAAAATAACCTTTCAGGTCGAGCGGTACCTGCAGGTGCTAAAAGCGCGGCGCAGATAATCTATGAAGCAGCCCAAACGCATAATATTAACCCACAAGTGTTACTTGTCATGCTTCAGAAGGAGCAGGCGTTAGTGACCGACGATTGGCCATGGACTATCCAGTATCGCAGCGCTATGGGCTATGGCTGTCCTGATACAGCACCTTGTGACGATCAATATTATGGATTCTATAATCAAGTAAATAATGCAGCCCAACAGTTTAACTACTACGCGGCAAACCCAAATTCATTCCGCCACAAAGCATTTCAAAACAACAATGTGCTCTATAATCCCAACTCGGCTTGTGGCAGCTCAACTGTCTTCATTCAGTCACAGGCAACTGCCGGCCTCTACAATTACACTCCTTACCAGCCTAATCAGGCAGCCCTGAACAACCTTTACGGCACCGGCGATTCGTGTAGTGCCTACGGAAACCGAAACTTTTGGCGTCTGTTTAATGACTGGTTCGGTTCAGGCACTGGGCTTAATGATGGTTTTGCTTTGGTTATTTCTGACGACGGTAACCCAACTCAGTACGTCGTTTATGGCAGTATTAAACAAGCAATACCCGACGAGGATACGAAGATTGCATGGGGTTTACAAAACACGCAGATTATTACTGTTAGCAACGCATATCTGAACTCATTGGGCACCGGACCAAACCTCGACAGACTTGCCACGGTCAACAACACGAATGATAAGACCCTGTATTTCATGGATGGCGGTAAACGATACCGAGTGCCGTGGACAGAAATGGTCTACGCTTGGAATTTTGTTGGTCAAACTGTGAGCAATGTAAGTCCCGGACTATTCAACTTACCTACGAGCGGAGGCGATCTCACGTTTGCGTTCAAGCCAGCCTCTCAGGATGCTATTTATATGATAGATGGCAAAAATGGCTCGGGCCAGACTATCATTAGGTCATACTACAACCCGACCGTACTTGCAGCCTGGGAAAACAATAGCTCTAACTACACAACGATCTCTGACAGTTATTTTGCCCGCATCAACTCAGCTATAGGACCACAGATTACTGGTACACGAATTTCCGCAGGAGGCACAGAATACGAAGTATACTCTGGACGAAAACTGACACTGCCTTCTTCACATTCAACAATTTATCCAGGCTCTGCGCTTGCAGTAAATCAAAACACCGCCAATCGATTAGCGCCGGTTGGAAACACAACACATTTGCTTAAGTCTCCTTCAAGCCCTTCGGTCTACCTACTCGATGCTGGTGTAAAGCACCTCATCTCCGCTCCCGATGTGTTAAATGCTTGGACGCCTCCTGGAGTTGGCATTACAACAGTCAACGATAGTTTCCTAAGTCTTATATCTTCCGGATCAACTCTATCGCAATACCTTGCGGATGCGTCGGGTCAGCTCTATGTAATGGACGGCGGCAAATCTAGCGTATCTACCACACTAGACAGCGCCTACCGAAACACAGGAACGCCCTTGTCTGTAAGCTCAAGTCTACTTGCACTCTTCCCTGCCAAAGCGGCCGTTGGCGGCTTCATACAGGCTCGTGACACGCCGCAAATATATCTACTTGATAACAGTGGGCGAAAACGCATGTTCGACACGGCTGACAAGCTATATCTCTACGCAACAAATACGCCATCTATCACGTTTTTATCAAAGGCCTACACTGACACGATCACTTCAGCAGCTAGTCCTAGTGTGTTCGTGAGTGATGGCACAAACGAATTTGTCATTGAGAACAACCAGAAGCTCAGCGTAAGTTCAAACATCAAAACAGACTGGGGCTTATCAAACCCAACCGTGTTTTCTGACGGAACACTTAATCATTTTGCCACGAGCTCGAATGCACTCGACAACAAACAACAGGAAAATGCAGCCTACTTTACAATTCGTGGCGGCTCCGCGTATGGTACGGTCGACCCTCGAATCGCCGAGCTTTGGAGTATTAAGACCGCACCTACTCACAGTACTAGGTTGATAACTAGCCTTGTAAGAAACTACATGCTGACTCGGTTTGTGCGATCTTCTGTTAATGGTGACTCACGAATGTTCTTTATCGATAACGGAAACTGGTACAACGTACCTGCGGTTCACCAAGCAAACTTCAACGTTGCAGGTCCGATTATGTATCTCAATCCAAATATTGCTCCCAACACAATCACGGACTTGGACTCAGTGGTTGTCAAAAATGCCAGCGGAAGCCATTACGTAATTGACGCAGGGATTAAGCATCCACTGACAAACGAAACTATTAAAAATCAATGGACTGTAAACGGTACGCTAAATGTACCGACGATGACGGACAACTTCCTTGGCCTAATACCTACAACCTCACTCATAGAACGATCAATCAAAAGTGCAGCTGGAGAATACTACTTCGTTCGAAACAATCAAAAGCAAAGAATCACAAACAGTGCTCTTATCTCTTCGTACGCACCGTATACACAGGTAAGTAACCAGTTGCTGAATGCATTACAAGACGGACCTGCTATAGCCAACTAGCGTTCTTGGGCTTCCAGTCAGTCGGTCCCTCAGTTCCCGCCCTAATTCTGTCAGGACACTGTAGAATGCTCTCGGTCTCAATCGTACTATCTACTTGTATAAACTCGGTTTGTGTAGGCAAATTAACTTTGGTTCGAAGCTCTTTCTCGAGCGCCAAATCGTGTCCTACAAATATTGTCTTTGGTGTTCTTTTCGCGAACAACTCAGCGGCTTCGTAAAAATAATATTTATTATGCGGGGCTAGGTCAAAGAAACTAAAGCTTGTGGTCTTTACGTCTTTGGATAATCCTTGCATCAACTGCAATGCACGGAGGTCATCACCTCGATTGCATGCACCGTAAAATGCAGTCATCGAAGCAGTGTCATCGCCTCTCGCCAATAATTCAATAATGAGGTTTGCGTGCGTGAGAGGCAGTCCAGAGATAGTATTTTTTTGATATCCAATAAATACACTGGACTTCGTGGAATTAAATCCTACGACAAGCAAAACTATGACCGTCAATGCGGCAACCATCTTCTCGCGCCAACGAAGTGTCGCGAAATATTTCGCAAGTAAAAGCTGAACCGCAGCAGCTACAAGCGGCACAAGTAAAATAAACACGGTAAATTCTGACTTATAGAAATAATAACGTTTTTCGTGAATCGTCAGTAGTTGATACCACATAGCAAATAGGGAAAACGACAAAGACGCGACTAGCGGCCAAGCAACCGCTCGCAACCAAAGCTGCTTACGAAGTGACCACGCATACGCCAAACACAGAACACTGATTATAAACAGCGGCACAATCGATAGTTTGATGACATCTCCTCGTTGATTAAAGAAGTTATCGCCACCTTTCAAAAACGCGTACTGAATCCACGGCTGGGCAAGGGCCAGTACTCCAAAAGTTGTATACCCTAAAAACTGAGATGGTCTCGGATAAGATTTTGACTTATAGGACAAAGACACAAACAGGGCAGCCGGTAGCCCCAAAGACAACGGTGCGAGGAAAAGCCACATAAAGTTATTGACAGCACCGAGGGCTAATAACAGTACTAAGAGCCAATGTTTCTTGTTGGTATCTTCCTCGTGTAAATACTGGATCGTGAAAAACAGCTGGACCAACAACACCACACTCGCAGCAATTTGTGTTTGAAAACCATAGGCAAACAGCGAAATAAGCCACGATGAAGCAGCTATAAAGACTACTCCGGCAGGAACGAACATGCTCAATGTCTTAAACCGCGTTACGAGGTACTTGGTTGATTCAAGAGCGAGATTGCACAGCAAGAATATGAGGGCCAAAAACCACGCTAGCGTGTAGGTATAGTAAAAAAGCAGATTCTTAGTTTGCGATTGACTTAGTTTAAAGCCAGGTTCTAGCAACCACGAAGTTACAGCACCACCATAGTGCCAACCCTGTGGGTAGTAGCTTAGGTTGCGTGCCGCGTTGACACGATTAGTAAGCCCGAAAGCGTTCGATCCATTTAGGGCATTTACTTTGATGAGCTGGATGTGTGCAGAGTTGTCCCCTCCATACATCACCACCTGAGCCAATCTTGGACCCGTCGGTCTTGGCAAAAACGGCGTAAACAACACCAATCCAATCATTGCAGTCACTAGCAGCGAGACAAGCTCAATTGAAGTGAATGATTTATTCTCAAAAGATTCTTCGTTACGTGCTGCGACCGAAAAAGCAGTCACTAAACAAAGTGTCGTGAGCACCTGACCGGAAGTAGGCGCCATATCCCAGAACCAGAACAATGCCCCAAAAAGAGCTAGGACTCCGTATATAAGAACCGTAGACAGAACAAAAGATAGCAACATACCGAAGCGACGTGGCAACGACCGGGACAGAATCCAAATGACCAATAGCAGGGCGAGAAAACGAAGTGGCGTAAACCCAATTAGTACGGCCAAAGTCAGCACGATGTAGTCCACTGACTTTGTGTTTTTTTTAATGAAACCTCGCCTTTTCACCCTGATAGTATAACGCATAAAATTTGACGATTAGACACAATGCGTATGTTTGCATTATTCTAGAGCTAATGAACAAAACCAGCGCAAAAGTCACACCCAGAAAAAAACAAGTTAAATCGAAAAACGGAACAAAAACACGTCGAACGAACAAAGAACGATTCTCTCTATTCCTCAAGTTCTTTGTTGTGCCGGCTCTTATATATGCATCTATATTCTTCATCCTAAACCCGCATCACCTAGGTTCGTTCAACCGATCCTTCTACCTTGATAGTGGGGATGGCTTTCAGAATGTATGGAATATTTGGTGGGTTAATGAATCTATCACCCAGCTCCATCAGCAACCCTACTATACTGACTTTCTACACTACCCACATGGCGTCTCGCTGGCTGGGCAAACTTTAAATATATTCAACGGCCTACTCGGAATAGTTTTGATGAATGTCTTCAGCGCAAGCTTAGTTCAAGCAACTAATATTGCCGTGCTCTTAGGATTTATAGGCGGCGGTGTCACCATGTTTTGGCTGATACAAAAGCTCTACAAACGTTATTGGATATCTATATTCGGTGGTGCGCTATTTACATTTTCTAGCTACCACTTTGCGCACGGTATAGGCCACTTGCAGCTCATTTCGTTAGAGTGGATACCGTTGTTTATGCTCGCCTTCATAACATTGACCGAGAAACTGCGTTGGAGAGATGCTCTCTACGCAGGTATTGCTCTCGTTCTAGTCGGCCTATGTGACTATTATTATCTTTTGTACAGTACAGCTTTCGCCGGATTATGGACGTTATACAAGCTCCATGCAAGGGAACTCCAAATCAGTTGGCGAAATGTTCGACTATTTGCCTTGTTCGGAGCTATAGTACTCGCATTTTTAGGGCCGCCGATATATCTACTTTTGCAGCTTAGTGAAAGTGGCAAACTCCTCGGAGTACACGACGCCAATATGTTTAGTATGGACATACTTTCTCCGTTTCTGCCTGGAGGTTGGTGGCGCTGGGCAAACCTTACTGAATTCTTTTGGAAGCGACTACCTGGTTACTATTCGGAAACAAGTGTGTTTTTTGGGTACGGGTTAATAGCACTGATTGCATACGCGTTCTTTAACAAGAAGAGACTCAATCCTCCGCGTTGGCTAAATTTCTGGTGGCTTCTATTCTTCGTGTTTGGGATTTTGAGCTTAGGACGACATCCTCGTATTTACGGTCACCAAATCGAGAGAATACCGCTACCTTACCAGATCCTTGAAGCACTATCTCCAACCTTCAAACTATCAGGCATGCCTGTGAGAATGATACTTATGTCATTGCTTTCAGGTATTGTTATCGCCTGTTTTGTACTTACAAAGCTTGACCTAAAAACGAGAAAAGGCAGGATTATTCTATCTGTACTTGTACTGGTAACTATCTTTGATCTTTCACCAAAGTCCCTACCGCTCAGCCCTTCTGCCGAACCAACCTATATAGCAAAGCTACGAACATTGCCGCCCGGCGCAATAATAGACAACGGTGCTACATCAAGTCCTAACGCACTGTACTACCAAACAATACATGAGCGTAAGGAAGCGTTTGGATACATCTCTCGGCTTCCAGAATCCGTAGACAACAAAGACTTCGAGATATTTGCAGACTTGGAAGAGAACAGATTGCAGGAATTATGCAGCCAACACGGAATACGCTATGTAACTACGTACAAGAAATATCAGACTACACTGCCAGTAGTGTATGAGGAGCCTTGGAACGCAGGCCTGCGCATATACGATGTCAAAGACAGTGATCGCTGTTAACACAGAATACTGTACTATTCGAACATATTGACGTTTTAGCAATAAAATGCTAATGTTTATGTATGTATAACCTTCTATTCGGCTAGGAAGTAGCATGTCCGAAGTAAACAAAAATATTGAAGCTCCCCACAATGAACACACTATAAATTTTGAGCTGTTTAGTGGCGCCGAATTTGATTTATTGTCAGAGAACGAACGTCGAGAGGTCTGGCACTGGGGCGTAGAGGGTCAAGAAGCAAGCGACGGCATCTGTCCGGGCTTTAGCGAAGTCGGTCGTATGACGATAGACCAAGAATCACTAGAGGTACTTCGGGCTGGTTTAATCGATTCCTTTGCCCCTATAGATTATTTGGCACTTAGTGAAGATGATGAACAAGCACAGATGGCTGCGGCGAGCGAGGGCATGCAACCACTAGACAAGGATACTCGACAAATATTGCGTTCTTTGTATCATTCATTTAACGATATGGTCGATGCCGATCTCGCCCGATCAAAAGTGCCTGGTGGCTATTCGTATGATCTAGTTCGTCTACAGGCAGGCATATACGACGAGCCAGAGGCATTAGCGGACAGTATTCATATTGATGGACCAGACTCTGAAAACATCCGCTACCTACTAGTGCTCGAAGGACTCACAACTCTTGAAGTTGTCGGTAGGGTAAGTGCGGATGATTTTGACTCCGGTGGCGACTGGAATAAAGACGAACCACCTAAAAACGCCGTTTTACAACCGACTGCTCGAGGCGTGCTACTGCGCTTTCTAACGAACTGCGACCCACATGACGCGCCTACCAGTGAGCCCGGTAGCGAAGAATTGAGAATATTCCTTGAAGCCACTATTAAACCTTTGTATGTCGAGCGTGTTACTACTCTGTAAAAACTTTATACATATCAAGATAATTATCTTTTTTACTACTACATACACACGGGGTCACTTTCGCTTGATTGACTTTATATAGCGTTTATGTTAAAATATAACATTCTATCACCACTGGGGTGATCGAACATCGACAAGCAGGAGAGACTCATGTCTTCCCAGTCATTCCCCGTCAACTATGGCGCACACGATCGTCGCGCTATCATTGTCGCCGACAAGAAGAACTTCTGGTCACCTCGACGTGGTTCGAGCAGCTCGCTGCTTACCTCCTTCGTCGTGATCAAGCTCCTCGCCATCGCCGACATCCTGATCGCGCCGCTCTTCATCCACGGCCTTGAGGCCAAGACCCACCACCTCGGTTACGTCATCGTCGCCGGCCTCGGCCTCATCGTCGCAACCCTGATCTACCACCTCGGTGTTCTGAAAGGGTTTCTGATGTTGTTGTTGACCTGCTGTGTGATTGCGTCAATCGCAGCCATGTTCATCGGCTTCGTAACGCTGATGGATTTCATCGGCCTGTAGTCGACCAAGCACGTGAGTCTCCTGGGACTAGATCTTTATTTGCCTTCTCGGCTATAAATTTCTACTCCCACCTGCCTGTTTCCACTCTATGAATACCGATTCATACTGATGAGTCCTGAAAGGACGAAAGTGGACTAGGGCAGATACGCTCGACTACCATACATAATTGCAAGCGGGCTTCTCGCAAGACTATTAAGTACAACCATGCCGTATTTTTTCCACCGCGGTTCTTCGCGCGACTGGTCTATGAGGTAGTTCTCTGTTTCACGAATTAAAAACAATCCATCGAGGCTATCGAAAGACTCTGCAATAAATTCCACCCGCGCTCGAGGGTTCTCACTATATTCCATAGCAAATAAGACTATGCTTCTTGATTACTTATTGCAAGCGTGTGCGTTATGAGCGACGCACTGTGGCGTTGTAATAGAGAATCTCCCATATTGCTTTGAGCCCATCACGGAGACCTATCTTCTTGCCCTCTTCTTTACTGCGTCCGTAGTAACTAATTCCTATCTCGTAGACTTTTGCACCCTTCTTGGCAATTCGAGCTGTTACCTCCGGTTCGAATCCAAATCTTTGCGCATGCAGATCTTTTGCGATTCCACGTGCCAGATCGCCCTTCATCATCTTGTAACATGTTTCCATGTCCGTAAGGTTTAGGCCGGTGAATACATTGGAGAGGAATGTGAGAAACTTATTTGCAACTTGATTTCGAAAATAAATAATTCGGTGCGGCTCTCCGCCAATAAACCTAGAACCATACACCACGTCTGCGTGACCACGTTCAATAGGGTACAGGAGTCGTTTGTAGTCCTGTGGATCGTATTCCAAGTCAGCGTCTTGAACGACCACGACGTCTCCGGTCGACTTAAGGATACCTTTTTTGAGTGCAGCTCCTTTCCCTTGGTTTTTCTTTTGAAAGTGCAGCGTAATGGCTTTGTTTTTCTGCGCCAATCGCTTAAGTATGGCTCGAGTTCCGTCTTTACTGCCATCATCTACGATGATGATTTCTTTTTTAGTCTTACCGAGATCAACTTCCATCACTTCGTCTAAAATTGTGGCGATGGTTTGTTTCTCGTTGTAGCACGGTATTACAATGGACAATTTCTTGGCCTTTGGCATGTGTTTTTAACCCTCCTAATTCCCAAATATAGTAGCAAATAAATTCTAGAATTAACAATATACAAGAACATATATGAAAAAAGTTCGAATACTTGATATGCTTAATGAAACTGATAGATAAGAGAGGGAGTTCGAAAGTGAAAGTAACGGTCGTTGGAACTGGTTATGTCGGGCTTGTCACGGGTACCTGTTTTGCCGAACTGGGCAATGAGGTCGTTTGTATAGATAATAACGCCGCAAAAGTCACTGCGATGAAGGCTGGCAAAATCCCCATATATGAACCTAAGCTTGAAGATTTATTTCTGAGAAATATTTCTGAGGGAAGATTACACTTTAGTACCAGACTAGAAGACGGACTAGAAGAACCTGACGTCGTATTCTTAGCCCTGCCAACACCTCCTGCAGAGAACGGTGAAGCCGATCTTACGCACGTACTCAACGTAGCGGACGAGCTTGGTGGCAAACTTAAAAAATACACAGTCCTTGTCAACAAAAGCACCGTACCAGTAGGAACTTCTAAGAAAGTTCGTGATGCAGTGTCGGCAAAAACGAAACAGTCATTTGACGTAGTGTCGAATCCTGAATTCCTGCGTGAAGGTTTTGCTGTCGATGATTTTATGCAGCCAGACAGAATCGTTATCGGCTCTTCTAGTAAAAAAGCTAGAAGCGTCATGAAGAAGCTCTATAGCTCTTTCGAACTTGGAGGTAGCCAGGTTCTTTATATGGACGAGGCTTCAGCAGAGCTCACAAAATACGCAGCAAACTCGTTCCTGGCTACAAAGATTTCTTTTATGAACGAAGTGGCGGTTTTGTGCGAGAAAGTTGGCGCAGACGTAGACTCAGTGCGAAGAGGTATCGGAACTGACGAAAGAATTGGAAACAGATTCCTCTTCTCGGGTATAGGCTACGGCGGCAGTTGTTTCCCTAAAGACGTATGGGCGATGCATAAAATAGCCGAGGGGGTGGATTTCGACTTCAAAATTCTATCGGCCGTGCGTGCAGTCAATGAAGCTCAGAAGCAATTATTTATAAACAAGATTCTTTCCTACTATGCGAGTGGCGTTAAAGGAAAAACTATTGCGTTGTGGGGACTAGCATTCAAGCCGGACACAGACGATATCCGCGAAGCTCCTGCCCTTACGATTATGCAGGCTCTTACAAAACGAGGTGCTACCATACGCGCCTTTGACCCTGTTGCAATGGACAACGTGCAAAGACAGGTCGGGGAGCATAAGGGATTAGAACTCGTCAACGACGAATACGCAGCACTCGAAAACGCCGACGGTCTAATCATAGCCACCGAATGGGAGCAATTCCGAACACCAGACTTCAAAAAAATGCACGACCTTCTAAAATCACCTGTTATTTTTGACGGACGAAACATATACGATCCGGAAGAAATGAAGGCATCGGGTTTCCATTACGAAAGTGTTGGACGTCAGGTTGTCGATTTAGCATAAACATGTTTCAGTTGCCATCCAAAGCATGCTATCATTTTAGTGAAATTGGGTTAGAAATTGGGGGTTTAGGGTGCTCGGTCTTGATTCGGATGCAGTAACAAAAAAGGTCAATTCTTTGTATCACAATCAGTTCCTACGGTTCTGTTTTGTAGGTGGTTTGGGTTTCATTATTAATGCCGTCCTACTTCGAATACTGCATACGCTACTCGGGTTCCCATTGCTTATTTCTCAGGCCATAGCCGCCGAGATTGCGTTATTCCATAACTTCATTTGGCACCATCACTGGACATATGTTGAGTCACATGTACATAAGCCATTTAAGCGGTTGGTGGTAGAATTTCATGCAACTTCATGGGCAGGCGTAATCGGTAGCAGCCTTTTGATTGTGCTTCTCGTCAACACATTTCATATGCACGAGTTCACGGCACTAGTAATTAGTTCTGCGCTCTTGTTGGTGTGGAATTTTGTGTTTACTAAGTTTGTTGTTTGGCGAAAAGACTCGCCACGAATACTGAAGACTAGCAAGGAACAGACTTCTTGAGTGGTTCCCGGCGAGTACTCATTGCAGGTGGAGCGGGATTCCTCGGCTCACATTTATGTGACTACTATTTAGCAAAGGGAGACGACGTTTTCGCACTGGACAATTTCAGTACAGGACGCCGAGAGAATCTCTCCCATATTCAGAGCGCTAATTTTACGCTTATTGAGCATGATATCGTCAAACCACTTCCGAAAAAAATAGCTGAGGGTCAGTTTGACATCATACTCAACATGGCTTCACCTGCGAGCCCCCCGCATTACCAACGGCTTTCTATTGAGACGCTAGAAGTCGGATCTATTGGCACTCAGAGACTTCTTGATTTAGCGAAAGACACAAACGCTCGATTCTTCCATGCAAGCACCAGTGAAGTTTATGGCGATCCAGAAATTCACCCACAACCAGAAAGCTATAAGGGCTCTGTAAATTGTTATGGGCCACGAGCCATGTACGATGAATCAAAGCGGTATGCTGAAGCACTTATTTACAGTCATCGCGAAAGGTTTAATACAAATACCTGCTTGGCTCGCTTCTTTAATACATACGGCCCCCGCATGGACCCCAAAGACGGACGGGTAGTATCGAATCTGATTGTTCAAGCACTTAGTGGTGCGCCGTTGACTATTTACGGAGACGGCTCTCAAACACGAAGTTTTTGTTATGTTGACGATCTCATCGAGGGTATCACTTCGCTCATAGACTCAAAAGAGAGCAACCCTATGAACCTTGGCAACCCTGGAGAATTCACTATTCTGCAGTTGGCCGAAAAAATTAAGAACCTTACGAATAGTCTTTCTGAGATAGTGCATGAACCCCTGCCAGGCGACGACCCCTTGCAGAGAAAGCCCGTTATAGATTACGCAAAGAAGGCTTTGCACTGGACCCCTACGATTCAGCTCGATGAAGGTCTGATGAGTACCATCGAATACTTCAAGAGTTTACAGCAAGCCCAGTAAATACTCGCCGTATCCTGACTTCTGAAGAGGGGCCGCCAAAGACTCAAGCTGCTGGGCGGTAATAAAGCCTTGTTGATAGGCAACCTCTTCTATGCAACCGATCTTAAGTCCCGTTCTCTTTTCGATAACCTCAATATATTGTGACGCCTGTGCCATCGATTCGAACGTGCCCGTATCGAGCCACGCAGATCCTCTATCCATAATCTCGACTTTTAACTTGCCGCGGTTAAGGTACTCCTCATTTACAGAGGTAATCTCAAGCTCACCTCTTGCACTTGGCACTGTTTGTTTAGCTATTTCTATAACGTCATTGTCGTAGAAGTACAGTCCTGTGACCGCAAAGTTTGATTTTGGTTTTTCCGGCTTTTCTTCTATTGAAACGGCTTTTTTGCTCTCATCAAACTCGACGACACCGTATCTTTCGGGATCAGAAACTTGGTATGCAAAGATCGTACCTCCATCGGGATTGATAGCAGAACTCAGTGAGTCGGTAAAACCATCTCCGTGAAAAATATTATCTCCCAATACAAGTGCAACTTTGTCGTCACCAATAAACTCCTCGCCAATAATGAAGGCTTGAGCCAATCCCTCTGGGCTAGGCTGCACTTCGTAACGTATACTGACGCCAATCTCAGAACCATCACCGAGAAGTCTCATGAATGAATCTTGGTCTTTGGGTGTTGTGATAATCAGTATGTCTCGTATACCGGCTGCCATCAGTGTGCTGAGAGGATAATAAATCATCGGCTTATCGTAAATAGGCATTAGTTGTTTACTTATCCCTTTTGTAATTGGGTATAGTCTTGTTCCCGATCCTGCTGCCAGTATTATTCCTTTCACTTTCTCATCTCCTTATCTATATATTGCTTGAGATCATCCCGCCAATCTCGCAACTCAAGTCCTGTATCGCGTATTTTGCTTAGGTCGAGCTCGCTATATAGTGGCCGAGCCGCAACATCTTTCTTGCCGGCAAAGTACGATGCAGTGGTTGTGTCGGTAACTTTAGCGCTATAGCCTGCAAGCGCAAAAACCTCTCTAGTTATGTCGGCCCAAGATACCACATCACCCTGGTTGGTAATATTATAGGTTCCATTTAGTGCGCGCGACGACAAGATATGATCAACCGCATCGACTAATGTTTCTGTGAAGGTTAATCGGCCAATTTGATCAGACACCACAGATGGATTGACTCCTTTTTCTCCTAGCCGCAGCATTGTTCGAACAAAGTTATTGCCGTCACCAATGACCCAGCTAGTACGTAGAATGTAGTGGTTTTTTACTGTCGAGATGGCGATATCGCCGGCAGCTTTTGATGAGCCATAAACGCTCAGAGGACTAAAAGCTTCTGTCTCAGCATGCGGCTGTTCAGTTCCATCAAAAACATAGTCGGTAGAAAAATGGACAACGCCAAAACCATGCGTGGCCGCCGCCCGTGCTAATAGTCCCGGTGCAAGCGCATTCGCCCGCCAGGCAAGCACCCTTCCTTCGGCCGTTTCGGCGCCATCTACGTTCGTGTATGCGGCGGCGTTTATGACCATATCGATGTCTTCCCAATCGTAGCCCTCAATTGCGGCACTGTCAGTAATATCTAGAGTATCAATATCCTCGCATTTCGACTCGGGGAATCTCTCCCTTAAGGCTCTTCCAAGCTGGCCGCTCGCACCAAGTATCAACTTCATGACGCTAGTGCCTCAGCTAAGCTCGGGTTATTACGATCCTTCTCGGAAATAATCATTCCTTCTCCTTCTTTGATCGGCCAATCGATTGCCAACTCAGGGTCAAGGGGATTACATGCTTTTCCAGGCATATCGGCACGCCATTCTTGCTCAAAATAATATAGATATGTTGAAGGCTCGTCACTAATTGACTGGAATGAATTTCCCAGACCCTTTGATATGAACAGACCTTGACCTCGCGCAAGTGTGAAGCCCTCCCATTTTCCCTTTGTTTCCGAGTCGCTTCGTAGATCAACTATGACGGCGTAAACACTACCCGAAGCAACGGCGACAAGTTTATGGGCATATTCCGCATGTACACCACGCAAGGCGCCACGCACAGATAGAGGGGCGTTAAGCTGTGGTCTATCACCCAAACTAGGCAACCCCAGGGCTTCGAACTCTGAATGACGATAAAATTCCATGACCGATCCTCTGTCGTCTGGAAACACTTTATAGTCCACTCGAAACAGCCCATCAATACTCGTTTCGCTTGCCTCCATAGTAGGGCGCATAGGTTCTATTGGCCCTGCTTCTTATATTTAGCTTCTGTCGCCGCCTTTTGTGGCTTCCACCAATCAGTGTTTTCTGTATACCAATCAATGGTTTGTTTAAGTCCTTTATCGAAACTATACTTTGGTTTCCAGCCAAGTTCATTCATAAGTTTGCTGGCGTCGATTGCATAGCGCATATCATGACCAGCACGATCACTGACATGGTCATAGTCGTTCCGATTTTTACCCATAAGCTCGAGGATTGTCTCGATCAGATCCTTGTTCGTTTTTTCGCAGTTAGCACCAATCAGGTACGTTTCGCCTACTTTGCCTTTCTCCAATATCAAAAGCACTGCAGCATTATGGTCCCGTACATGAATCCAATCTCGAATATTATCTCCCGTTCCATATAACTTCGGCCGCTCACCAATCAAAATATTGGTTATCTGCCTTGGAATCATTTTTTCTACATGCAGTCTTGGGCCGTAATTGTTCGAGCAGTTGCTTATTGTTGCTTTGATACCGAATGATCGTATCCATGCGCGCACTAACATATCCGAGCCAGCCTTTGTGGCGGAATAGGGGCTAGATGGATCATAAGGAGTTTTTTCGTTAAACTTGGGTTCGTCTTTCTCTAGGTCACCAAACACCTCATCGGTTGATATGTGATGCAGCCTTTTTCCATGTCTTCTTACTGCTTCAAGGATTGTAAAGGTACCTTTGATATTTGTTTCGACAAACGGCGAGGGATCATCAAGGGAATTATCAACATGAGATTCGGCGGCAAAATGCACCACGGCATCGACGTCTTTGACTAGACTGTCGACAAGTTTACTGTCGCATATGTTTCCTTCGACAAATGTACATCTCGATTCATCAACACCTTCTAGATTCTTCCGATTTCCCGCGTAGGTAAGTGCATCGAGTACGACTATAGAATAGTCAGATCTCTCCTCGAGTAT